>JBGUMF010000092.1:0-13382 GCA_045116675.1 Bacteroidales bacterium | reverse complement strand
GGCGGCAGACAGCCTTTCCCAGAATCCAAATTCCTGTGCCGCCGCATTCTTGTCATGGCGGGCACGCACCATTCCGCAAAACGCGGTAGCGTTGAGCGGAATCCCCAAACATTCAGGGAACCGCAAATCGCAAACCGAAAAAAACACTACTTTTGCCGCCGTGAAACATACCGTGATTCTTCCCGATTGTAAAAGTATGCAGATTCGTAATCTGCTGATACACTATGTTTTGACGGGCGATGTCTTGTCCGTGGGCGAGGATTCGCCTTCGGATGTGCGCGTCACGGCCTCGGCGTTGCGGACAATTTTCGACGCGGTGCGTGCGGGAAGTGCCGACGATTGCGTTGTCCGTGTGGATGTGCGCGACTGCGGGGCGGCGTTCCGTTTTATGATGGCGTTGTTGACAGCCACCCCCGGCAGATGGCTGCTCACCGGCACACCCCGTTTGCTGCAACGTCCGATAGAAGAGCTGGTTGACGTGCTCCAGGGCATGGGTGCGCACATGCACAAGGAGGCGGACGGCTGGCTCATTCAGGGCCGCAAGCTGTACGCCGACACGCTGACGGTGGACTGTACCCGCACGGGGCAGTATGCCTCGGCGTTGTTGCTCACCGCCCCGCTGACCGGCCTGCAGTGCCTGCATCTGCTTCCCGCAAAGGTGCCCTCGGCCTCGTACATCCAGATGACACGCCAGATGATGCCCTGGGCGGTGGATGTTCCTGAGCTGCCGTTCCGCCGTATGCCGCAGGGCGGTCTGGCCGACTGGAGCTCCGCGCTCTTCGTCTATGCCTGCGCCATGCTCCATCCCGGCCATACTTTCCGGATGCCGGGACTCACGCTGGAATCCATCCAGGGCGACTCCATCATTGATGAGTGGTTTCGTGCGATGGGGGTGAAGAGTAGGGAAGAGGAACAGGGCGTTGAGATTGTGGCAGAGCCTGTTGGCACTCCGTTGCAGCGGGCCTTCCCCGTGGCCGACCATCCCGATGTGGTGCCGGTCATGGCTGCGCTGGCCTGCCTGCTGCCGGCAGATTTCCGCTTTGAGGGGGTGCGCAATCTCGCTTACAAGGAGTCGAACCGGGTGAGGGCGCTTGCCGGACAGCTGGCCCCCTTTGCCGACATCATTTTGTCCGAGGATATGTTGTGCGTGACGGGAAAGGACCGGTCGCAGTGGCTGTCCGCGCCGTATGTGTTCAAAGCCCTCGGCGACCACCGGTTGGCGATGGCCTTCCTGCTTTTCGGGCGCGATGCGCAGTTGGATGATGTGGCCTGTATGGAGAAGTCGTGGGGAACCTTGTGGCGACAGCTTTCGGAATTGGGCTTATAACCGTTTGATTTTTGACAAAATAGAGTCGCATTTCTGCGAAAAGAATCGGGGTTTTGAGGATGGTGTTGGCGGGCGGATTTATTATAGAACTGAAAATCAATATATTAAAAATCAGTAGAAATTTAATTCACTATCATTCAGATAGTAAAAAAAGTGTATCTTTGCACGCTTTAAAATAAACCGATTATTGTCCTTAATGTTAGTAAAAGGAATTAATTAAAACATCGGGGTGCGTGGGTGAAGACGTATCCCATTAAAAAAAACAAACAAACTGAAATGGATGCAGTAAGTTACAAAACAATTTCGGCGAATGAGAAAATCGTCAAGAAAGAGTGGGTTCTGATTGATGCCCAGGAAGAGATCGTCGGTCGTTTGGCTACCGTCGTGGCTCGCATACTGAAGGGCAAGAACAAACCCTACTACACACCGCATTTCGACTGTGGTGACAATGTTATTATCATCAATGCGGAGAAGGTCCGTTTTACGGGTCACAAGTGGACTGACAAGCAGTACGTCCACCACACCACGTACCCTGGCGGCCAGCGTTTCGCCACGCCCAGAGAGGTGATGCGCAAATATCCGGAGCGCATTCTCGAGCACGCCATCAAGGGCATGCTTCCGAAGAATCGTCTCGGAGCCCAGCTTTTCCGGAACCTGCATGTCTATGTGGGCCCCAACCATCCGCATGAAGCACAGCAACCCAAGTTAATTAACATTAAAGACATCAAATAGAAATGGAAGTCATCAATACATTAGGCAGAAGAAAAACAGCTGTCGCACGTCTCTATATGAAGAGCGGAAGCGGCCAAATTCTGGTCAACAATCGCGATTACAAGGAGTATTTCTGCGTTCCCACGCTGCAGTACAAGGTGGAGCAGCCGCTCCAGCTGGCCCAGGTTATGGGACAGTATGACATCAAGGCCAACCTCGACGGCGGTGGTGTCACCGGTCAGGCAGAGGCTCTCCGCATGGCTATCGCCAAGGCTCTCGTCGAGATCAATCCCGAAATCCGCCACGAGATGAAGGTGCAGGGATTCCTCCGTCGTGACCCGCGTATGGTTGAGCGTAAGAAACCCGGCCAACCGAAGGCTCGTAAGAGATTCCAGTTCAGCAAACGTTAGTCTTACAATATTTATATATTATCTGACGGAAGCTTGTTTAGTATCGAAACTGTGGAGATTTCCGACGAACTACTTCACGGTTGTTTTTAAGAATGTAAACAATTAAAAAAAATCAAAACATGTCAAGATTACAATTCGAAGAATTATTGGACGCAGGTTGTCACTTCGGACACCTCAAGAGAAAATGGAACCCGGCCATGGCCCCCTACATCTTCATGGAGAAGAACGGTATCCACATCATTGACCTCTATCGCACGATAGAGAAAGTGGACGAGGCCGCCGCTGCCGCCAAGCAGATTGCCCGTTCCGGACGCAAGATCTTATTCGTCGCCACCAAGAAGCAGGCCAAGGAGACCGTCTCCAGCATGGTGCAGGAAATTGGTATGCCGTACGTGACCGAGCGTTGGCCCGGTGGTATGCTGACGAACTTCATGACCATCCGCAAGGCCGTGAAGAAGATGAGCGATATTGACCGCCTGATTGAAAGTCCCCAATTCAACAACATCTCCAAACGCGAACGGCTCCAGATCCAACGTGAGCGCGCCAAATTGGACAAGAACCTCGGTTCCATCGCCGATTTGAACCGCCTGCCTGCCGCAGTCTTCATCATCGACGTTATGAAGGAGCACATCGCATTGGCCGAAGCCCGCAAGCTCGCCATCCCGACGTTCGCCATCGTGGACACCAACTCCGACCCCAGAATGGTCGATTTCCCGATCCCGGCAAATGATGACGCATCCAAATCCATTGCCGTGATCCTGAAAGCCATCTGCGAAGCCGTCAAGGAAGGTCTCGCCGAGCGCGAAGCCAACAAGGACGCCCAGGAGGAAGTGGAACCCGAAGTGGAGGAAACGGCTGAGGAGAATGCCGAAGAGAACAACGGCAGACGCCGTCGCATCACGCGCAACTCCGCAAGAAATTAATCATTAACTATTAAAACGATTGAAATTATGGCAACAATTACAGCTGCTGATGTTAATAAACTGAGACAACAGACTGGTATCGGTATGATGGATTGCAAGAAGGCTTTGGTTGAAGCCGAAGGCGATTTCGAGAAAGCTATCGATATCCTCCGTAAGAAAGGCCAGAAAGTGGCCGCCAAACGTGCCGACCGCGAATCCAATGAGGGCCGCCTTATCGCGAAGACAAACGCCGACCACACCAAGGGTTACATGCTCTTAGTGGCTTGCGAGACCGACTTCGTGGCTAAGGGCGAGGAGTTCGTCAACTTCGTGGATGGTCTTCTGGACAAGGCTATGGAAGCCGGCATCAATACCCGCGAGGAACTCCTGGAAATGGATTTCAACGGCATGAAGGTTGCTGACAAGCTCACCGAGCTGACCGGCAAGACGGGCGAGAAACTCGAGCTCCCGCATTACGACACGTTGGAGGCTCCCTACGTGGAGGCTTACAACCACATGGGCAACCACAAGGCCACGCTCGTCGGCTTCAACAAGAACGACGACAACGCCAAGGCTGCCGCTCACAATGTGGCTCTCCACATCACCGCTATGAGCCCGCTGGCATTGGACGAGAATGCCATTCCGCAAGAGGTTAAGGACAGAGAGCTCGCCGTGGGTGTCGAGAAGACCCGCCTTGAGTTGATCGGAAAGGCTGTGGACGCCGCCCTGAACAAGGCTGGCATCAACCCTGCCCACGTGGACAGCGAAGACCACATCAACTCCAACATGGCCAAGGGTTGGATTACGGAAGAGCAGGCTAACCTCGCCCGCAAGATCAAGGAAGAGGAAGCCGCCAAGAAAGCTGCTAACCTCAATGAGGCTCAGATCCAGCAGATCGCCCAAGGTCGTCTGGTGAAGTTCTTCAAGGAGAGCACCCTGATGTATCAAATCCTCGTCATGGGTGGCGACGGCAAGCAGAACGTCCGCGACTATATCCACGCCAATGACAAGGCTCTGGAGTGCACCGGTTTCGTCCGCAGACAAATTGGTGAGTAGTCATCTCAGTAATAAAGGTTATAAAATCTTCAGACAGGCTCTCTTCGGAGGGCCTGTTTTTTTATCGGGTGAAAGAATCCCGTATTAGAGACGAAAATTTTCGATTTTTTTATTTCAATAGTTTTTTGTATCTTTGCAACGCTCTAAATATATACTATAAAATGCGCAAAGAAGTTGATTTTCTGGTGATTGGTTCGGGCGTTGCCGGCTTGTGTTTCGCGCTGAAGGCGGCAAACTACGGAAAAGTCCTCATGGTTACCAAGGCCAAGATGGACGACGGATCCACCCGCTATGCCCAAGGTGGCATCGCGTCGGTGATCTACCAGCCCGACACGTACGAAAAACATATTGAGGACACGATGGTGGCCGGCGACGAGCTCTCCGACCGTCACATTGTGGAACTCACCATCCGCGAATCCACCGAACGGGTGATGGAACTGGTGGAGTGGGGTGTGGACTTCGACAAGAACAAGGATGGCAGTTTCGCCTTGGCCAAAGAGGGCGGGCATTCCGAGTTCCGGGTGCTGCACCATAAGGACATGACCGGCTATGAGATTGAGGAGAAGCTCATCCAGGCGGCCAAACGCCATAAGAACATTGAAATCATCGAAAACAGAATCGCCCTTGAAATCATTACCCAACACCATCTCGGTGTGGAAGTTACTCGCCGTTCATCCGACATCACCTGTTACGGGGCCTACATCTTCAATCCGGAGACCAATTGTGTGGACACGGTATTAGCGAAGATCACGATGATGGCTACGGGTGGTCTGGGTATGGTTTACGAGCATACCACCAACCCGCTTGTCGCCACGGGCGACGGTGTGGCGATGGTCTATCGGGCCAAGGGTGCCGTGCGCGGCATGGAGTTCGTGCAGTTCCATCCCACGTCTCTCTACAATCCCAAAGAGTCTCCCTCGTTCCTGATTACGGAGGCCATGCGTGGCGCCGGTGCTATCCTGAAGGATGCGAACGGTGCTACCTTCGTGGACAAATACGACGAACGAGGCTCGTTGGCACCCCGTGACATTGTGGCACGCGCCATCGACACGGAGATGAAACGTCAGGGCGTGGACCATGTTTTCCTGGACACTACGCTGATCCCCAAGAAGGAGATTTTCGAACATTTCCCGAATATTTACGCCAAGTGCCTAAGTATCGGCATTGATATCACCAAGGAGATGATTCCGGTGGTGCCGGTGGCCCATTATTCCTGCGGCGGCATTCAGACGGACGAGTGGGGGGCTACCTCCATTCGCAATCTGTACGCCTCGGGAGAGTGCGCCTCCACAGGTTTGCATGGCGCCAACCGTTTGGCATCCAACTCTTTGCTGGAAGCATTGGTCTTCTCGCACCGCGCCTGCATAAAGGCCATGCAGACTCTTCCCGGCATTTCCTTCTGCCACGATGTGCCTGACTGGAACAGTGACGGCACTGTCCTGAATGAGGAGATGGTGCTCATCACGCAGTCGCGGAAGGAGTTGCAGACCATTATGAGCAGTTATGTGGGCATTGTGCGCTCCAACCTGCGTCTGCAGCGGGCCTTCGACCGTCTCGACATCCTCTATCGTGAAACGGAGGATCTGTATAAGAAATCCGTTCTCATTCCGGAGATTTGCGAGTTGCGCAACATGATCAATGTGGGGTACCTCATCATCAAACATGCCATGGACCGCAAGGAGAGCCGGGGACTGCATTATTCGTTAGATTATCCACCGCATCATAAATAATTCGCTTTATGAAGAATTTTGAAATTCACACGTTAGGCTGTAAATTGAACTTCAGCGAGTCGGCGGCCATCGCCGCCCGGTTGGAGGCGAACGGATGGCATCAGGGCGGAATCCCTGAGATTATCATTGTCAACACTTGTGCCGTCACGTCGGCGGCGGAGAAGAAGACCCGCAACCTCGCTTCGAAGCTCCATCGAGACAATCCGCTGGCCTCACTGGTGGTGGTGGGTTGCTATAGTGCCCTGAAACCCGACCTTCTGGAAAGATGGTCCGGCGTGATTAAGGTGTTCGGCAGCTCCAACAAGATGAGCGCGGTGGACTTCATCCTCCAGCAGGATATCAAGCCTACCCCGACATTCTTCGATGCATACTCCGTGCACGACAGGACACGCTCGTTCCTGAAGATCCAAGACGGATGCAACAACCATTGCACCTTCTGTACGGTCTGGATTGCACGTGGCAAGAGCCGCAGCGACAGCATTGAGAATGTGTTGAAGAACATCCGGAATATTGCCGATGCGGGCGTTCATGAGGTGAACCTGACCGGTGTGAACGTAGGTGATTTCGGACGTGGCACGAACGACAATCTGCTGAAACTGCTCAAGGCTATTGTCAAGCAGAATGCCCTGGAGCGTGTGCGCATTTCCTCTATAGAGCCGGAGGCCTTGTCGGAAGACATCATCAAATTGGTGGCGAAATCGCCGATTCTGATGCCGCATTTCCATATCCCCTTGCAGTCGGGCTGCGACCGCATCCTTTCCGACATGCGCCGGCGTTACACGGCGCAGGAGTATGCCGATAAGGTCCATTTCATCAAGAAATTGATGCCGGATGCCTGTGTGGCCTGCGATGTGATTACCGGTTTCCCCGGGGAGACGGATGAGGAGTTTGAGGAGACCTATCATTTCCTGGAGGAACTGCCGGTCAGCTACATGCATGTGTTTACCTACTCGCGTCGTCCGCGCACCCATGCCAACATGATGGAGAATCAGGTGCCGGAGGATGTCAAGCATGAGCGTACGGAACGTCTGCTGGAGCTCTCGCACGCCAAGAAAATGGCCTTTTATGCGCAATGTGAGGGTCAGACGCGGCCGGTCCTTGTGGAGTCGGAGGTGGTGGATGACCAGCTGACGGGTTTCACCGACAACTACATCCGCGTCACCCTGCCGAATGATGAGAGCATGGTGAATACCATCCAAAAGGTAACCATAGAGCAATGCCGCACGATATTATAAGGCTGCAAAACGGTTTGCGGCTGGTCCATAAGGAGTTGGATGCCCCGATTTCGCATTTCGGGGTGCTGGTGAATGCGGGCACTCGTGATGAGTCGGACGCCCAGATGGGTATGGCGCATTTCGTGGAGCATACGATTTTCAAGGGCACCATCAAGCGGAACGCGTTCCGTGTCATCAGCCGTATGGAGGCAGTAGGCGGCGATATGAATGCCAGCACCTCCAAGGAAGAGACCTATTTCCACACTTCGTTCCAGTCGCAGGACTATCCCCGTGCGGTGGAGCTGCTTTCCGACATATTCTTTAACGCCACCTTCCCGGAAAAGGAGTTGGAGAAGGAGAAAACCGTCATCTTGGAGGAAATCAACTATTATAAGGATTCTCCTTCGGAACTGATTTTTGATGATTTTGAAGACCTTGTGTTCTCCGGACATCCGTTGGGGAAGAATATTTTAGGTACCCGGCAGAGTGTGAAGCGAATGAAACGGGAGAGCCTTTTGTCATTTATAGCCCAGAACTACACTTTGGACAATGTGGTGTTGTCGTCTGTGGGACGGATTCCGACCAAGCGTCTTGTGAACCTCTGCGAGCGATACTTCGGCTCCCGTCCGATGGTGGAGAGCACGCGTGTGCGCACACCGTTCGGGCAGTACCGCCCACAGACGCGCACGGTGCGCAAGAATACGGCGCAGACGCATGTTATGATGGGCAATGTGGCCTATTCCATCCGCGATGACCGGCGTGTGCCCTTCCTCCTGCTGACCAACCTGTTAGGCGGGCAGGGCATGAACACGCGTCTCAATATGAGCCTGCGTGAAAAACAGGGACTCGCCTATACCGTGGAGGCCAACTACACGCCCTTTTCCGACACGGGCCTGTTCTCCATCTTCTTCGGTTGCGACCCGCATAACCGCGACCACTGCATGGAACTGGTGGACCGTGAGTTGCGCAAGGTGCGGCAGCAGAAGTTGGGCACCATGCAGCTCTATTATGCCCAGAAACAGCTTATCGGACAGATGGCCCTCTCCAATGAAACCAAACTGAACGAAATGCTCGCCCTCGGCCATACCGCCCTCTTTTTCGACGAGGTGGACACGCTGGAGGAGAGTATCGCGGAAATCCGGGAAATCACCTCGGATGAGATATGCCAGGTGGCTAATGAAGTGTTCCAACGGGATGATTTTTCCGTTTTAGTTTTTGATCCCGCACGCGGTGCGTAATTTTTTGTTATGAAGAAAGTTTGCTTGTTGTTATTATATGTGATTATGGGGCAGGTTGTTATTGGTCAAGATATTATACAGGAGCCGTCCGACACGTTGTACTCCCCGTATTCGTTTGGTTTGGCGGAGGCTGATTCCGGCATCGGACGTTATGAGGTTTTGTACAAGACCCATCTTGCGGCTGTTGAGGCGGGTGTTGGCGTGGATTATACTGGAATAGACAGCCTTTCGATTGAGATCCCGACGGACGCACGTCCCATTCCGCTGACCCCCTACACGGACTTTTCCGGCCTTGTGCTGACAGTCCGTAATACGCATAAAACGCTGTATCTCTTTGAATTGGTCGGAAAGGCAACGCTCATCAATATGGAGAAGGATTTGTTGGGAGGTAATGACTTCACCTCGGTGGAGTCGCTGGCGGAAGGCACCAACCTCCTGCTCATTGAGGACGAGAACCTCTGGGTGGAACGTCGTGCCGGACGCGATTACGGCGCCACCCGCAAGGATGTGCTTTTCCTGCGGAACGGAAAGGCGCAGAATTCTCCGGTGGCCTCCTACCTGACGGCCTCCTCCAGTCCCAAATGCTATGTGTGCGCCGTGGCGGACACCGTGCAATTTGTCCGGAATCTGACTTTTGTGCGCGATACGGGCTCCACCTATAAGACAAAATTGCTGAAAATCCGTTATCAAAATAATGTGTTGCTGGAGAATATCACTATCCACACGCCGCCCAGCACCCTGACGGCGGATGCAGCCATCTCCATCTACGACTGCGCCAACATCACCATGAAGGATGTGACCATCAAGGGCACGTACTCGCGCAAGGATTATTACGGCTATGGGATAGAAATGAATAATGTGTGGAACTCGCAATTCATACGCCTGAACGCACAGGCCAATTGGGGTATTTTCGGAACCAACAATCTGAACAAGGTCTCCTTGAAAGATTGCGACATCAACCGTTTCGATGTGCATTGTTATGGAAGAGATATAACCCTGACAAACTGCAAGTTCAGTAAGCTGTACAACCAGTTTTCATCCATCTATGGGACGGTGAAATTCGATGGGTGCCGCTTCAAGGATTTCGTGCCGGTCCTCTTTGAACCTTCGTATAATGCCTATACGGGTTTTGAACTTGTTTTCCAGAATTGTGTGTTCGATGTGACGCGTTCGCACAACTTTCTGATCAGTGCCGGCTACTTGGACGACCAGATGAACAGCCGTCCGGAGTTGAATTTGAAATGCTGGCCGAATGTGATCATCCGGAATATGACGGTGAATGTGCCCGACAATGTTGAAAAAGTTTACCTGTTTAATGTCAAAAGCCCCGTTTCCACGAAATATGCTGTCCGGCATATCACACAGGTGAAAATCGATGGGCTGGACTTCCATTATTCCGGTTCCGGCCATGCGGCGAATTTCATTCTTTCGAATTTGAAGGTCACGACGGAGAAAGGCTTCACCTGCTCCATCAACAAGATGAATCTGCTTCCTGTTCAGGATCAGAAGATTGAGCAGAGCACGACAAAGTACCAGTATCCGGCGAGTCTGGGCTTCAATATTCTTTCTAACAAGGCGCAGAACAGCTATACGGTTTCAAATTCCCGTTTGAATTATAATGTGAATATAAATGCCTCCTATACTATTCATTATACGGAATGCACTTTGGGCTTTGTCCGTTACACCTCGAAAACTTCATCGGCAAGGCGTTATTATAAGAATTGTAAGATTTATTTGAACTGCAACGATGATCGCCGCTATTACATCGACAACCACGCAACCTATACGAATTGCCGTTTTATCCCATGTGACCCGTATCGGCAGATTGATTTTACCGGTACCAATAATGATGTGGTCATCTCCCAGTGCAAGACGGACAAAAGCGGTCCGCTGTTTTTCAAAGGACAGCTCAACAACCAGGAGTTGAAGGGCTTTGTCTTGAAAGGTGCCCGCAAGTAGGGTGGGGGTGTTTTGATGAAATAAATACCATTGTATGAAACATGTTTTCATTTGTTTTGCAATACTGTGCGGTTTGGAGGTTGCCTCCGCCCGCCCGATAGACCGTCTCGCCCATCGGATTTTGGGTGCGGATGACACGAATTTTGTGTTTGTATGCCAGCCCGACACTATAGATTATTTCCAGTTGGAGTCGGTGGACGGCAAGATCCGGATTGTCGGTAACAATGACAACTCGCTGGCGATGGGGCTCAATTATTACCTGCAGCATTATGCGCATGTGTACGTGTCGTGGCACGCGCACGAGCCGGTGGAGCTCCCAAGCCGTTACCCGCTGGTTACGGAGCCGGTACGCAGAGAAGCGCTTGTGAGGGAACGTTTCTTCCTCAACTACTGTACCTTCGGCTATACGATGCCCTGGTGGAAATGGGAACAGTGGGAGCGTTTCATCGACTGGATGGCGTTGCATGGCATCACGATGCCTTTGGCGATAACAGGGCAGGAGGCCGTCTGGTACGAGGTGTGGAAGGAGTACGGCCTGACCGATGAGGAGATTCGTGGCTACTTCTCCGGTCCGGCGCATCTGCCGTGGCACCGCATGGCCAATCTTGACGGTTTCGGCGGTCCGCTGCCTATGTCGTGGATAGAGGGCCAGAAGGAGTTGCAGAAGAGAATCCTGGAAAGGGAACGTGAGCTGAACATGACGCCTGTACTGCCCGCTTTCGCAGGACATGTGCCCGCCCGTTTCGCCGAAATGCACCCGGAGGCGGATATCAAACCGCTGAGCGCCTGGTGCGGCTTTGCCCCCACCCATTTCCTAAATTCTTCCGACCCACTCTTCTCTGAGATACAGAAACGTTTCATGGAGAAGGAGATAGCCATGTTCGGCACCGACCATATCTATGGGGTGGACCCATTCAATGAGATGGACCCGCCGAAATGGCAGCCGGAATATCTGTCGGATGTGTCGGAAAACATCTATTACTCCCTGCGCAAAGCCGACCCCGATGCCCGATGGCTGCAGATGACGTGGGTGTTCTACTACAAGCGCAAGTCCTGGACTACGGAACGCCTGCGGGCCTATCTGTCGGCAGTGCCCCGCAAGAGACTCATTCTGCTCGACTATTTCTGCGAGAAGACGGAGGTGTGGCGCACCACAGAATCCTTTTTCGGACAGCCTTTTATATGGTGTTACTTGGGCAATTTCGGTGGTAATACGATGCTGGTGGGCAATATCCATGATATGGAGGAAAGATTGGCGGCTGCTTTGCGTGAGGCCGGTCCTAACATGCAGGGTATAGGTTCCACTTTGGAGGCCTTTGACGTAAGTCCGCAAATCTATGAGTATCTATTCTCCCGCGCCTGGGAATCCAATCCCGATGTGGATGCCTGGATGGCCGATTGGGCGCAGCTCCGCTGTGGACACACCTTTTTCAATAAGGAATGGAAGTTGTTGAATGACAGCGTGTATAAGGATAACTCCTTCTATGGGCTGGGCACGCAGTTGGTGGCCCGGCCGTCGCTGGAAGGACATGGCACCTACTACACGAAGCCGGCATATTCCTATTCTAATGATACGCTTGGCCGGATATGTCGTCAGCTGCTTAATCCGGTTTCTGATGCGCGAATGAAAGATGCGCTTCAATATGATATTGTGAATTTGATGTCGCAATGGATGGGCAACTATTTTATGACGGTGCGCGACAGTTTTACGGCAGCCTATAAAAACGGTGATTTGAAGGGGATGGTTCAACAGAAGAAGCTGGCTGACAGACTTTTCCGGGATGTTGACGGATTGCTGTCCTCGCATCCTTCGTTCATGCTCGGGCCATGGATTGGGAATTCCCGCGCATGGGGCACAACGCCGGCGGAAAAGGACTATTTCGAGCAGCAGGCCCGTACAATCCTCACCATATGGGGCGGGCCTGTCTTGAACGATTACGCAAACCGTATGTGGGGTGGGCTGGTGAAAGACTATTACGCTAAGCGTTGGGATATGTTTTTCTGCAAGGTCCTGCAATGTGCACGTCAGGGAAAGCCCTTTGATGAAAAAGCTTTTAACGAGGAACTTTCCGTCTTTGAGCAGGATTGGACCCGACGCCATACGCATTATGCCGTTTCCCCACGCAAAAACACCTTGGATGAGGCTCAGAAAATCTACGACCGTTATATGAGTGATTTTTATGGTGAGGGCAGGTGAGACGCACATGCTATTATTTTGTATCTTTGCCGCATTAAACCAATATATGTAAAATATGGATGATTCCTTATGTAACTTATTGATTTCCAAAGGACAATTGAAGCAGGATGTATTTGCTGTCACGCTTGACGCCATGCAGATGTTTAAGGATTGTGCCAAAGGATTCGAGGATTTTTACCGCAACAATTATGCGGATGACCATGAAGATGTGCCGGTTTTATATACGAATAAGAACCAGTACCAGTTCCAGCTGAAGTTTGCCGGCGATGTGTTGGTTTTCCTGATGCATAGCAATATCTTTGAGTTTTCCCGCGAGCACGAGGTGATGCGTTCCACCTATATCAAGGAGGACAAAACCCGTTCCTATTGTGGTATGATTCAGATTTTCAACTTCTTGAGCGATTCTTTCAAGTATAATCGTGTCAATGACCTTGGATATATGATCGGTCGTATTCTGATTAACAAGGAGGGGCATTATTATATTGAAGGCAAGCGTGAACTGTCGCGTGTGCTGAACAATTTCAGCACGAATCAGATCAGCAAGGAAGCGGTGGAAGAGATTTTGCGTTCTGCGTTGACCTATACGATAAATTTCGATTTGTTGGTGCCGGATTACGAGGAAACCAAGATTATCACGG
>JBGUMF010000091.1:0-6802 GCA_045116675.1 Bacteroidales bacterium | reverse complement strand
CCCGCCCCCCCCCCCCCCCCCCCCCCCCCCCCCCCCCCCCCCCCCCCCCCCCCCCCCCCCCCCCCCCCCAACAATAGTTAAGAAGTTAAGAAGTTAAGAAAATAAGGAGTTAAGGTGTTATGGGCATTGGGAGTTGATTATTGGCTTTCTCTAAACTCTAAACTATAAACTCTCAACTTTGAACTAATACACCGTTCCCTCCAACATGGCACGGAATTCAGGCATGGGACGGTGGGTGTCGCGCTCAATGACAAGCGTCTTCAGGCCAGCATAGATGCGGACCATTTTCTCAATCTCATCAAGGTTTGCATCATGGCCGAAATACTCCGGTGCGAAAGCGTCCCAAAAACGCCTGGCCATGGCATTGGACATGTGAAACACATCCCGTGTCCATGACTCGTCATTGAGAAAGCAACAAAGATAAACCATTCCGATGTCAAACATAGGATAGCCGTAACAGAAATCGCCGAGGTCGATGAAATAGGGCGTACGCATGCCCTCTTTTTCCACAAAGATACCGTTGCTGAACTGCAGATCGCCGTGGATGGCGGTGTCGGCATCGGGTGCGGCCGCGATGAAATCGTGGATCTTCTGTTTCTGCTCGTCGGTGAAGAAGGGATTGTCCGCCAGCATCTTGTACAGGCGGTCTTTGACATTCTCGAACCGCATGGTGTCCACATGGATGGCGTGGAGTTTCCTGCACAGTTGCGCAAACTCCCGAGCGTACTCTTCGGTGCGCTCGGGGTTGTCGCCGCAGGCCCGTGAATAGGATTTCTTGCCTTCAATACGGCGGAAACGGATACCCATCGCCTTGCCGTCGGTCACCAGATCGCCAGGTTCGGGTGTGGGGACCCCCATCGCATACACTTTCCGCGCCATCTCCAACTCCACTTCGGCGGCTTCGAAATTGCGGAAATACATCTTGAGCATGATGCTCTTGTCCGTTTTATGGTCATAACTGGCGCCGTTGGCTCCTTCGCCCGTGCGCACGTAGTCGTTGAGGTCAATCTTAATGGCTTCCATTATTTATTTTGCATAAAAGGCAAATTCATTGCCTGGTTATAGGTCATGTCCGCCAGCAGCTCATTTTGCAGGCTCGTACCGTTAAGGGCGTTGAAGAGGTGTGTGAGGCCGATCTTGCCGCCGCCGTTGGCGAGGATGCAGACGATACAGATATTCTGAATGCCGACAGATGAGGATAGGATGTCCAGGTCGGTGTTGCCGAGCTGATGGCGTGCGAGGGTGTAGGCCTGTTCCATATACTGCATACGCATGCGGTCCACATCGCCGAGCGTCTTGCAGCCGAGCGCAAGAAACACACGCAAATAGCCGGTCAGCGGCACTTCCTGTATCTCCGCCTGGTTGATGGCCGCGATGCGGCGGTTGAGCATTCCGAACGGTTGAGACTCCAGATAGCTGCGGAAGGTGTCACCGTCCAACTGCACATCATCCAGTTCCCCGTTATGCACAAGCTGCTGCACACGTCGTCGGTAGTTGGTGATCTCCGTGCGGATACGGCTGAACTCATCGTCCGCCATCTCCAATAAACCCGCCATACGGTTAATCTGACGGATATAGATATGCGGTATCTCCACCCCCGTCTTATAGCCGATGTCGTGGTTGATGGATGCCCACGCGTGCTGTAGTGTGGTCCGCAACTGCAGCTCAAAACGCATCTCGTTCAGCTGCGGCCATTCGGGCTCGTTGACCAGCGTCTTGGGCAGACGGCAGATATAGTGCAACGAATTGTAGCCGAAACTGTCCGCATTGTGCAGGCGGCGCTTATCGACGGAGTTTTCCCAGTCGATGTCAAAAACCTGCTCCGCCATGGCCGCTATACGGTCCACGTCATCTGTATAAAGGGTGATAATACGCGCACCCAGGATGTCGGTGACATCCCAGATGGAACGATACTTGTCCCCTTTGAGTTCCAACTTATTGGACAAACTCTCGCGTGCCTTTATACGTGTGCTGACCGCCGTCACCATCAGTCCGTTGCTGTCCAGGATATCCTGTAGGGTGATTTGCACGATGCGTTCCAGCCGCCGGAAAAGCGACAACTGCTGATCATACTCCGCTAAGATAATTTCCGTATGCGAATCCATATTTATTGAATTTCAAAGAGGCTGATAAAGCCGGTCATCATGAAGACCTGGCGGATGTCGGTACTGATGTTGCGGACCACGACCTTGCTGCCGTGGTTTGCGGCCTCCTTGCGGATGCCCAGGAAGATGCGCAACCCCGACGAGGAAATATAATCGAGATCACTGCAGTCCAGGACAATCTCTTTGTTTGTGACTTCCAACAGAGGGCTCACATCCTCAGCTGTTTGCACAGCAGCAGCGGCATCAAGTCGGCCGGAGAATCTGGCGGTAATCTGATTGCCGTTGGTGACAATTTCGGTTTTCATAAACACTTTATATTTCGTTAATTATATACTATTGGACAATTCGCTTATATATCAGTGTAAGCACATTTTTGTCTTCCTCGCGGCGATAGTGGATTTCATCCATAAGCTGGCGGACGAGATGAATGCCCAAGCCGCCTATCTCCCGTTCTTCCGCCGGCAAGGTGATGTTGGCCTCTTTTTGCTGAGTCGGATCGAAGGGGACGCCACTATCGGTAATGGTGAAGATGAGCATAGGGTTTTTAGCGTTGGGCGCTGAATGTTTGTCAAATTCCACGAGCACCTGCCCGTTCTTGTTCGGATAGGCATACAGCATGACGTTGCTCACCGCCTCCTCCAAGGCGAGGTTCACCGACATGTTCAGTTCGTCGGGAATAGCCAGCCCTTCAATCCATTCAGCGAGTGTGGGTATCTGCTGTATGTCGTTGCGCATGATGATGGCCGGAATCTGATAACGGATAGCGAACATGGTCAGGTCGTCGCTCTGCCGTGCGCCGTCCACGAACGCCTCCACACTGGCCTGCATGTTTTCGATGATTTCGCGCGGACGGCTGCAGGTCATGGATGACAGGCTTTGCAGCATCCGCTGTTCTTTGTACTGTTCGTAGCTGCTGTTCTCCGCCTCGGTCAGGCCATCGGTATAAAGGAACAGCAGGTCGCCGTACGCCATCTGCGTTGTCTGCGCCTCGTATGGAAAGTCCGCCTCGACGCCCAACGGAAGATTCGCCACCACATCAACCATTTTCCATTGGCCATTCGACTTCAGCACTGGAGCATTATGGCCGGCATTGCAGTAGTCCAGGCGGCCTGTCTTACAGTCGAGAACACCAAGGAAGAGTGTGAGGAACATGTTCTCCGTATTCTGTTCGGCAATGGTTCTGTTCATCTCGCTGACTATGGCTGCGGCGTTCTCCTCGTGCGCCGTAACGCTGCGGAACATCGAATGGGTCATCACCATCAGCAGGGCGGCAGGAACTCCCTTGCCGCTTACGTCGCCGACACAGAAAAACAGCTTGTCCTGCCGTACAAAGAAATCATACAGGTCGCCACCCACCTCTTTGGCAGGATTGACAATGCCATAGAGATTGAGGTCCGGGCGGTCGCTGAACGGAGGGAACACTTTCGGCAGCATCGCCATCTGTATCGTTCGGGCAACATGAAGTTCGTTCTCCATACGCTGGTTCTTTTCTATGGAGAGGATGAGACGCTTATTGCTTCGACCGATATACCATACAATAAAAACGAGCAAAGCCAGACCAAGCGCCATCAGCAATCCGACAATCAGACCAACACGATTGAGATCGGCAAAGATAACATCCTCCGGAATGATTATCGATATCTTCCATCCAGTTTTGTCAATGTCTTCATCGTAGATCTGATAGTCGCGGCCCGGAACCGTATCCTCACCGGATACAATCACCAATCCTCTGCCGGAACGGATGGAATAATAGCTGTCTTTGTAGATTTGCAAATACTCCGACATGCGTTGCAGATAATCCAGCGACACATCCACACAAGCCACCGCTACCACATCACCCTGCCCGTTGCGGACAGGATACGTACAGCTGACCACCATCGTGCGGGCTCCATATTCATCCATATAAGGTTCGCTCCACTTGCAACCGTCGAAAGTAAGACCATTGTGATACCACTCCGTTTGGAAATAGTCATGGTCTGCCCCACCTATCTGGCGCGTATAGATACCGCCATCCTTCTGGCGGCTGCTACACATCTCATACCAACGTCCTTTCTCCGGAAACAGGTCTGCCCGGCAGGCAATACCGGCACTACTCACATTCCCAATCGTTTGCAGCAGCATCCGAGTGGCAGCGGCTATGGAGTCCGGATTGTCAATATGCTGCTCTGCCACAGCAGCCAACATCTTTGCCGCGGCTTCCATCTCCACCATCACCACATTGATTTCCAACTCGGCACGACGCAATTCACTCTGTGCCCGTTGCTCCGCTTCCGCACGAATACCCGCACGACTGTAAAAATACTGGATGCAGGAGATGGCTTCCAGCACTGCTGCCGCAACCACTATAATCCATAATCCCGCGTATGTCTTTTTGGAGGGCATATTCTGAATAGACGTTCGGTATCTTTACGGTTTTTTATAATCGTTCACGCTGCAAAAGTAAGAAAAAAAATCACCCTTTTGTCATAAAAGACATCATCTGCTCCAAATAGAAGCGGTCGGTTTCGTCGAAGGTGGCATAGTCGGTGCTGTCGATGTCGAGGACTGCTATAACAGCGCCGTCGCGAAAGACCGGCACCACAATCTCGCTGTTCGACGCTGACGAGCATGCGATATGTCCGGCAAACGCATGCACATCCGGCACAACGACCGTCTCGCCCCGCTGCCATGCAGCACCGCACACACCGCGTCCGAACGGGATGCGTATGCAGGCTAGTGGACCCTGGAACGGTCCGAGCACCAGCTCATTTCCCACCACACGATAGAATCCGGTCCACCAGAAGCCGAACGTCTCGTGCAGGGCAGCCGCCACGTTTGCCATCTTGGCGATCATATCTGATTCGCCTTCCACTAAAGCCGCTATTTGCGGCAGCAAGGATTTGTATTTTTCAGCTTTTGTCATCATTATTATCAATATAAATCAATTATTGTTACATATTTGTACTCTATGGCTCATTCAGGGACCTCCGTGTCATCAGAAGATTTTCCAGCGGCGGATCAGTCTCAAGGCACCTGTTGGCAGCAAGGCCACCAAGAAAAGCAGAATATGGTTCCACACGCCGGGGGTAACCTGTGCGCGGCCTCGGAAGAGGGCGCGCACACCTCGACGGGCCAGCCGTTCCGGCGTGGTGATGTATCCCAGCACAAGCCCTATCTTCGTGGCCCACTGCCGTATGTTGTACAATCCCGTGTTCACCGCACCCGGACGGACGGCGGTGACATACACGCCCTTGTGGTACAGCTCCACATGAACCGAGCGTGAGAAATTCTTCAGAAAAGCCTTGGTGGCACTGTAGGTTGCCAGCCGCTGCACGGCAATTTCCGAAGTTATCGAACTCATATTCAAGATGTAGCCCTTACCCCGTTGCACCATATCCTGCCCAAAATAATAAGTCAGCATGGAGGGGGTGGTCACGTGCAGATGGAGAATCAGCTCGTTGAAAGCCTCTGTATCATCCAGAAAGTCGCGATCATGATAGACGCCGGCATTGTTGATAAGGACCTCCACCGGCCAGCCCTGCGAGCGGCAATACCCGTACAACTCCCGGGCCGCGTCCGGCGTGCCCAAATCGCGAACCAGCGGGATGGCTTCCACAGCGAACTCCTGCCGAACCATCTCCGCCTTTTCCACAACGGCCTCCTCATTGCTGACCATAATCAAAGGGTAACCTTTTTCCGCCAGCACCCTGGCATACTGGAATCCAATGCCCGAACTGGAACCCGTCACAAGCGCATAATGTTTTGTACCTTCCATTTAAATGTTCAATTTTTGAAAGTGCAAAGGTACATATTTTGTCGGGAATAACAAACAAAGCAAGGGCACGATTTCTCGCGCCCTTGCTTCCAATGAAAACAAATTTACCCTTAAAATTATGGTCTTACCATAATTTTTCTATTTACATATTGACCATCGGTCAATTGTATTCTAAGTACATAATATCCGACGGCATACTGACCCATCTGGACGGAGGTGAAGACATCGCTGTCAGCCTCTTCCGTCCGCAGCAGACGTCCGCGTCCATCATAGACATAGACCCGCTTCAAGTTTTCACCCTTGATATTCACGATGTTGCGGGTAGGATTCGGATAGACTGAGATGTTGGCTTGCTCGTAGTGTTCCACACCAATGTTCAGGAGCACATGGAGGGTCAGATGGATGATACTGTCGCAACCATCCTCCGTATAGAACTGGATCGGATAATGCTGGTCGCCCACCTCGGTCGGGGTGAAATCCATGCCGTAACCGGTATAGTTCTGATAGACGATAATGCTATCCTCCACCTCCACTTCATACGTCGGGTTGACAGTGAGGTTGAGCACATAGACGCTGTCGCAGCCGTTCACGGTCGTGAAGTTGTCGTAGTAGGTACCCGATGTGGAGTAGGTATGGCCGCGCCAATCGTACGGGGTGTTCGCGCAGGTATTGTCATCCGTCACAAACAGGTAGGTACGATTTACCGTCAGGATCAGGTTCACCACGCTGTCGCAGCCGCTTACCGTCTGGAGTTGCTGCTGGGCATACACCGTGCCGTATGTCAGCGGCAGGGTATCAAAACCGAACAACTGGTAGCTGTCGCCCAAACAGATGGTGTCCATGATGTTGGTCTCAAAGGATTGTGTCACCGTCAAGGTCAGCTTATACACGCTGTCGCAGTGGTTCACCGTCTCCTGTCTGTCCCACACGATGTGCGTGCCCG
>JBGUMF010000090.1:0-11272 GCA_045116675.1 Bacteroidales bacterium | reverse complement strand
TTTGCACCCCTAAAAAATCATATAAATTTTATTCGTAAGAGTTATGTATTGGACACTGGAATTAGCAATGAAATTGGAAGACGCTCCATGGCCGGCTACAAAGGAAGAATTGTTGGATTATGCGATTCGTTCCGGTGCACCTATGGAGGTGATTGAGAATTTGCAGGAGATTGATGACGAAGGCGAGTCGTATGATTCCATCATCGATCTGTGGCCCGATTATCCCACGAAGGAGGATTTTTTCTTCAACGAGGACGAATACTAAAACTTGCGGGACAGACCACTGGAAATGCGAATCTGATAAATGAGGCGTGCTAATATGGCACGCTTTTTTTATGTCATTAGGATGGGTTTTCCGCTGTTTTTTGTACCTTTGCAACTCGTAAGACGGAAGGCCGTTTTTATCATACTATATTTAATATTGTAAAGATGAAGAAGAAAATTTTGGTTACGGGTGGTGCGGGGTTCATTGGCACCCATACGGTGGTGGAACTGCGCAAGGCCGGATACGAGGCGGTGGTGCTGGATAATCTCAGCAACAGCAGCCCCAAGTCCCTTGAGCGGGTGGCGGAACTGACGGGTGGGGTGGAAGTCCCCTTCTGCTGCGCCGACATTCGCGACCGGAATGCCCTGGAAGCGTTGTTTGCCCAACATCGTTTCGATGCCTGCATCCATTTCGCGGGGCTGAAGTCCGTGGGCGAGTCCGTGGCCAAGCCTTGGGAATATTACGAAAACAATATCGCGGGCACGCTTGTGCTGCTGGATGTGATGCGCGCCCACGGGTGCAAGAACATCATCTTCTCCAGCTCCGCAACGGTTTATGGCGACCCGCTGCAGATACCCATCACGGAGGAGTGTCCCAAAGGGCTGTGTACCAACCCATACGGCTGGACCAAGAGCATGTTGGAACAGATCCTGACCGACATGCAAACCGCCGACCCCGAGTGGAATGTGGTGCTACTGCGCTACTTCAACCCGATTGGCGCGCACCCGTCAGGCAGGATAGGGGAGAACCCTAACGGCATCCCCAACAACCTGATGCCCTACATTACGCAGGTGGCCATCGGCAAGCGCGAGTGTCTGGGTGTCTTCGGCGACGACTACGACACGCCCGACGGCACCGGCGTGCGCGACTACATCCATGTGGTCAATCTGGCGGAAGGCCATGTCAAAGCGCTGGAGGCCATTGATAGACAATGTGGTTTGGCCGTGTACAACCTCGGCACGGGCCACGGCTATTCGGTGCTCGAGGTGGTGCATGCCTTCGAGGAGGCCAATCAGGTGAAGATCCCCTACGTCATCAAGCCGCGGCGCGCAGGCGACATAGCGCAATGCTACTCCGACCCGTCGAAGGCGGAACGCGAGCTGGGCTGGAAAGCCCGGTACGGTATCTTTGAAATGTGCCGCGACAGCTGGAACTGGCAGAAGAAGAATCCCGACGGATACGGAGAGGAATGATTTTTTTATAATTTGAAGTAAAACGCTAATTAATAGGATATTATGTACGAATTTAATGCTTTAGAGACCAGAAACCGGTTGGTGGAGTGGATTCGCAACTGGTTTAAACAGAACGGACCGGGCTGCAATGCCGTCATCGGCTTGTCGGGCGGCAAGGATTCCACCATCATGTGCGCCCTCTGCGTGGAGGCCCTCGGCAGGGACCGCGTCATCGGCGTGGGTATGCCGGATGCGGGCCAGGATTTGCACGGTGCCGATGCCATCGCCCGCCATTTCGGTATCCGCTTCATTGAGGCCAACATCGGCGGCATGACTTCCGCCCTGAAGCAGATGTTCGCCGACGGACGGGCACGGCAGACGGAGCCCTGGTGGTTCGACATGTCCGTGCAGGCTGAGCAGAACATGCCCCCGCGCCTGCGCATGGTGACGCTCTACGCCATCAGCCAGTCGAACAACGGGCGCGTGATGGGCACGTGCAACCTCAGCGAGAACTACATCGGCTACCTCACCAAATTCGGCGACGGCGCCTCCGACGTGGAACCGTTGGCCAACCTCACCGTCACGGAACTGCTCCAGATCGGCGACCTCATGGGCATCCCTTACCAGTGGGTCCACAAGGTGCCCACCGACGACCTGCCGCACTCCACCTCCGACGAGGAGAAATTCGGCTTCACTTACGCCACCCTCGACCGTTATATCCGCGGCATCGAGGATCCCGCACCGGAAATCAAGGAGAAAATAGACCGGATGCACCGTAACAACTTGTTCAAGCTGAAATTGGTGGACACATTTCCTGTGTTTTAACAAAAAAAGTGTTTTAGGATTGAAAAAACGGAAAAATACGTTATTTTTGCGCTCAAAATTGAAGTTTATGAAACAGATACGATACCTATTCATTGTGCTTTTGGCCACGCTTTCTTTAATTTCTTGTAAATCAACAGAAAAGGCGGAAACTCCTGAGGAGGTGACCAAAGCTTTCGTGACGGCATTTGTAACGGCGGATTTTAATAACATGTACAAATACACCCGTTCCAACAACAAGGTGATTATCCAACAGCTGGAGAAGACCACGGATGATGCCGAACGGGAACGGATGAAGAATGTGAAAGTGGAGTTTCAGGATGTGACTTGCAAGATGGAGAACGACTCGCTGGCCGAATGCAGCTGTCATTTCACAAAGGATGGTGTCAAACGCAATGTGGACTGCTGCCTCTGCAAAGAGGAAGGCAAATGGGTCGTGGACCTGATCGCACATGTAAAGAACCAATAGAATTGATTGTACGTTCACCCATAACCTTAATTACTTTTATACTTTCAACCCTTCCCACTTTTAACCTAATAAACATTACAAACATTACGAACCTTATAAACCTTATAAACCCTAAGAACCCCAAACACTTTCTCACTATTAAATTTTAAAACTAACGTTCATGAACTTTGTAGAAGAATTGAAATGGCGCGGCATGTTGCACGACATCATGCCTGGAACGGAAGATTTGTTGCAGAAAGAAGTCTGCTCCGCATACCTGGGCATTGACCCGACGGCGGATTCCTTACATATAGGTCATCTGGTAGGCATCATGATGCTCTCGCACCTGCAACGCTGCGGCCACCGGCCCATCGCCCTGTTGGGTGGCGCCACGGGCATGATTGGTGACCCGTCTGGCAAATCCCAGGAGCGTAACTTGCTTGATGAAGATACGTTGCGCCACAATCAGGAGTGCATCCGCAAACAGCTTGGCAAATTCCTGAAGTTTGACACCGGCGAGCCTAACAGCGCCATTCTTGTCAACAACTTCGACTGGATGAGCAAGTTCTCGTTTCTGGAATTTATCCGTGACATCGGCAAGCATATCACGGTCAACTACATGATGGCCAAGGACTCGGTGAAGAAGCGCTTCAATGGCGAGGGCGACGGCATGTCGTTCACGGAATTCTCGTATCAGCTGGTGCAGGGATACGACTTCCTGTATCTGTATCAGAATTACGGCTGCAGGCTGCAGATGGGCGGCTCCGACCAATGGGGCAACATCACCACTGGTACCGAGCTCATCCGCCGCAAGGCTAACGGCGAGGCCTACGCACTGACCTGCCCGCTCATCACCAAGGCCGACGGCAGCAAATTCGGCAAGACGGAGAAAGGCAATATCTGGCTGGATCCCAACCGCACCTCGCCATACACCTTCTACCAGTTCTGGCTCAACTGCTCTGATGAGGACAGCAAGCGCTATATCCGTATCTTCACCCATTTCACTAAAGAGGAGATAGAGGCGATGGAGCGGGAGCATGAGGCAGCCCCGCATCTGCGTGTGTTGCAGAAAGCGTTGGCCAAGGACCTGACCGTGCGCGTGCACTCGCAGGAGGATTATGATGCTGCCGTGAAAGCCTCCGAAATCCTCTTCGGAAAAGGTACTACGGAAGACCTTGCCAGCCTTTCCGAAACGATGTTCCTCTCTGTGTTTGATGGCGTGCCCCAATTCGACGTTCCGGCCTCTGTGTTGGAAAACGGTTGCGGCGTGGTCGATTTCCTGGCCGAGCATACCAAGATATTCGCCTCCAAAGGCGAAGCCCGACGGATGCTCAAGGACAATGGCGTCTCCATCAACAAGGCTAAAGTGAAAGAGGATGCGACTGTTACAACGGATAACCTTCTGAATCAACGCTATATATTAGTCCAAAAGGGCAAGAAAAACTATTACATCGTCAAAATCTCCTAACACTAAACCATTTTTCATTGTTAATTATTAATTGTTAATCGATTATCGTCATGGGTTGGGGTAGTATTATATTCATCATCATCGTCGGCATCCTGCTGATGATTTTGGATTTCCTGGTGATTCCGGGAGGTGTGGTGGCCATTGTGGGTGTACTCTGCATGGTGGGTGGCGTTGTGGCGGCCTTCGTGCAGTACGGTTCCGTGGCCGGATTCCTGTGTCTGATCTTCACAGCGGTGACGGTGATTGGTTCCTTTGTGATGATGATGCGAACCAAAACGTGGCGCAAGCTGCAGCTCAACACGCAGATTGACGGCAAGATGAATGAGGTGGACCCCGCCAAGGTGCAGGTTGGCATGACCGGTCGGGCTATCTCGCGCATCGCCCCGATGGGGACGGGTGAGTTTGACGGTGAGGTGGTGGAAGTGACCTCCCAACAGGATTTTATAGATGTGGATACGGAAATCGAGGTTACAAAAATTGAGGCAAGTAAAATATACGTAAAACCAAAATTGTAAAGAAATGACACAGACTGTTTTCATCATCATCGGCGTACTTGCGCTGCTGATTCTCTTTTTCTGGATGGTTCCGTTGCGCCTGTGGTTCATCGCCATCCTGAATGGCGTGCATGTCTCACTGGTGCAGCTCATCCTGATGCGCTGGCGTCGTGTTCCGCCAGATATGATTGTCAATTCGATGATTACGGCCACCAAGGCCGGTATCAAGCTGAACCGTGACCAGCTGGAGGCACACTTCCTGGCGGGCGGTCATGTGAAGCCCGTGGTGAGCGCCCTCATCTCGGCGGAGAAGGCTAATATTCCTTTGGATTTCAAGGCGGCCACGGCCATCGACCTGGCTGGCCGTAACGTGCTGGAGGCCATCCAGACATCCGTGAACCCCAAGGTCATCAACACACCGCCTGTGGCTGCCGTGGCCAAGGACGGCATCCAGCTGATTGCCAAGGCTCGCGTGACCGTGCGCACCAACATCCGCCAACTGGTGGGTGGTGCCGGCGAGGAGACCATCATCGCCCGTGTGGGTGAGGGTATCGTCTCCGCCATCGGCTCCGCTGAAACCCACAAGATGGTGCTCGAGAACCCCGATTCCATCTCCAAACTCGTGCTTTCCAAGGGTTTGGACTCCGGTACGGCTTTCGAGATCCTTTCCATCGACATTGCCGACGTGGATGTGGGTAAGAACATCGGAGCCATGCTCCAGATGGACCAGGCCAACGCCGACAAGAACATCGCGCAGGCTAAGGCCGAGGAGCGCCGCGCCATGGCTGTGGCCCAGGAGCAGGAGATGAAAGCCAAGGCCCAGGAGGCCCGCGCTAAGGTTATCCTGGCAGAGGCTGAGGTGCCGCTGGCCCTCGCCGACGCGTTCCGCAACGGCAATCTTGGCGTGATGGATTATTACAAACTTGAAAATATCAAGGCCGACACCCAGATGCGCGAAGGCATCAGCAAGGTGGGCCAGTCGAACCAACCCAAAACCAATTCCAAATAACATGAAAAAATTAACCATAACCCTGATTCTTATTATGTCAATAGCATCTGCTTTCGCACAAGAAAAAGCCGTTCCGAAAGGCGGTCAGAAGCTTGAATACATTGAAGCCAAATCCTATATTGAGTTGCCGGCTCCGCAGCGCAAGGGTGGCATGCCCCTGTATGAGGCCCTGAATATGCGGCAGACCAACCGCACGTTTGCTGAAAAACCGCTTACCCTCCAACAGATCTCGGATCTGCTGTGGTGCGCCAACGGGGTGAACCGGGGAGACGGCAAGCGCACGGCTCCCTCCGCACGCAACGCCCGCGAGATTGAAATCCTTGTCTTTACAGGCAAAGGTGTCTTCCTGTATATCCCGGACAAGCATGGTCTGAAGATGCTGTTCGAAGAAGATATGCGTAGTAGGGTGAGTGCACGTAGCGAGATGCCCGAAAAAGCCCCCGTATGCCTGCTGTTTGCCGCGAATCGTGCGAAAATGGATGGCTTCGATGAGGAAGCCATACGCTTCTATGGATGCACGGATGCCGGCTATGTGAGCCAGAACGTGTATCTGTATTGCGCTGCCAACAAGCTCAATACGGTGGTGATGGGTGCCATTGACCGCGACGCCTTGCGCGAGGTGCTGCCTTTTGATGGTGATCCCGTCCTGGCCCAGCCTATAGGATATCCTCTTGAGAAATAAGACGATGCGTACAATACGAGTATTGACCTGCGTGACATTCATTTTGGGCATAGCCATCGGCGGCTATGCCCAAAATGTTGGCGGGAAGCCTGCGCGCTACTCCTATACTATGGTGCGCCTCGACTCCTCGTGGGATGCCAAGACGGATGCGAAGCTGGCCCGCTATGTGGCCCGCCAGAAAGCGAAGCTCGACAAGCAGATGGGGGTGGTGATCGGGCATTGTCAGGAGACGATGAACTCCGCGCCACCGCAAAGCCCCCTCTCCAATTTCCTGACCGACCTGCTGTTGGAGAAAAGTACGGATTATGTCCAGTCGGAAGATTTCCCGCGCTGTGACATCGCACTGCTCAATTTCGGAGGCATACGCTCCCAGCTCTCCGCCGGCGATATTCATGTTGGCGACATCTATTCCCTCTCTCCGTTTGACAATTATCTTGTTTTCATTGAGTTGAAGGGATCTGAATTGAGAAAGGCGCTGGAACGTTTCAAACCTTTGACCCAGAATGCCCCGTTTGCCGGTGCGCAGATGACCTTCCAGGGTGGGAAGCCTGTGCGTATCCTGATTGGGGGTGAGCCCCTGCGGGACGACCGCATCTACAGACTGGTGACACTGAACTTCATTTCAGAAGGCGGAGATAACATCCTCCAGGGAGTGGAGTATGAGCGGGTCTTATACACGCCTGTTGTGTTCCGCAATTTTTTAATACGGGAAATAAAGAAAATGTCAAAGCCCGTCACGGCCACCGAGGATGACCGTGTGATTTTGAAATAATCAATAATCTAATAATCTCATTTTATGATAACATTTGTTGTAGCAATTGTTTTGTTGGTTCTCGGCTATCTCTTGTATGGCCGCTTGATGGAGCGGATTTTCGGGGCGGATCCGAAGCGTGAAACCCCTGCCCAGTACATGGCCGACGGGGTGGACTATGTGCCGATGAAGCCGTGGCGTGTTTTCCTGATCCAGTTCCTGAACATCGCCGGTGTGGGGCCCATTTGCGGCGCCATCATGGGGGCGCAGTTCGGCACGGCTTCCTTTCTCTGGATCGTGTTCGGCAGCATCTTTGCCGGGGCGGTCCACGACTATCTGGCCGGCATGATGTCGTTGCGCGACAAGGGATGCAGCTTGCCGGAAATCCATGGTAAGTACCTGGGTACGGGTATAAAGCAGTTTATGCGCGGCTTCATGGTGCTGCTGATGATTCTGGTGGGCGTGGTGTTTGTGAATACGCCGGCCATCCTGCTGACGACACATTTTACACCGAATTGGAGCGTCTATGTCTGGGTGGTCATCATTTTGGGATATTATCTCATTGCCACATTGTTGCCTATCGACAAGCTGATTGGGCGCATATATCCCGTCTTCGGCTTCCTGCTGATGGGTATGGCGGTGGCTATCGTGGTGGCTTTCGTGCTGTACAAGCCTGCCATTCCGGAGGTTTGGGAGGGTTTGCAGAACACCCATCCTGACGCGGCGCACAATCCCATCTTCCCAATGATGTTCATCTCCATCGCCTGTGGGGCCATCTCCGGCTTCCACGCCACGCAGTCGCCGCTGATGGCGCGTTGCATGACGAACGAGAAGCAGGGCCGGCCGATTTTCTACGGTGCGATGATTACGGAGGGCATAGTGGCTCTGATCTGGGCTGCCGCCGCCGCCTACTTCTTCGGGCCTGACAGTCCGGTGGATACTGCCGGCAAGGGCGGTCCCGCTATGGTGGGGGTCATTGCAGAGACATGGTTCATTCCCGTCATCGCCACGATTACCATCTTGGGTGTCATCAGTGCGGCGGTGACTTCCGGCGATACGGCACTGCGCTCCGCCCGTCTGATTGTCAGCGACTTCCTGCATGTTGACCAGAAGCCGATACGCAATCGTCTGATGGTAGCCGTGCCTATATTCGTGGTGACGGCCATCGCGCTGGTGTACAGCTTGGCCGACAAACAGGGCTTTGACGTGATCTGGCGTTATTTCGCGTGGGCAAACCAGTTGCTGGCCACTTTCACGCTCTGGGCGATTACCGTATATCTGCGGCGCAACAAGAGGGGGCTTTGGTATCTGATTACCTTGCTGCCCGGACTTTTCATGACGATGGTGACGGGTTGTTTCCTCTTTGTGGCCGAGAAGGAGGGCCTCGGATCCGTCATCCCGCGCCCGGCAGGCTACGCTATCGGGGCGGTTATCACCGTGGCCGTGTTGGTGTTGTTCTGCTTGAAGGAGAAATCCCCGGGGAAACAGGAAATACCCGGCGAAAATTAGTCTTTTTGCAATAGGGAAACCGCTGTTTTACTGAACAGTCGGTATTTTAGTGAAAAATGTCATTTTCAGGAATGGTGTTTTTCACTTTTTTTATGTTAAAAGTATCCGTAATGTGCCAAAAAAACGCTATTTTTGCGCCGTTTTTGAAAAAATGTAAGTTGCGAAAAAAAAACATTGAATTTTATAAAAAACACAACATTTTTATTCATTAATCAAAACATCAACAAAATGAAAAAGCTTTTTACTTTGTTATTTGTGCTCTTCGCTTTTGTTGCGGTGAATGCACAGAACTACATCCTTCAGGAAGGTTTTGAAGGTGCCACCTGTCCTCCGACTGGCTGGACAATTGTGTATGCGGACGATAGTGCGGCTCTCAACACCATGACGCACTCCACAACACAGGCTTATGAAGGAACCCAATCCTTCCGTTTCTCATCCTATTCCACAACCACGGATTACACACAGTATCTGATTACTCCGGAACTCACCCTTACGGACAGTGCGTATGTGGCGTTCTTCTACCGCAAGCACAGTGCGTCGTATAACGAGCCTTTCCAGGTTGGCTTTTCCAGTACGACGAATGCGGTATCCGCCTTCACGTGGATGGATACCACGACGGATGCCTCCAATACGGAATGGACGTTCTTTGCTGTGAAAGTGCCCTCAACGGTGAAATATGCGGCCATCAAATATGAGGGTCACTATGCCTTCTACCTTTACATTGATAATTTCTTCGTTGCAACTCAGATGCCGTCTGAACTCGCTGCCACCAATGTCACCCTTAGCCCTTCGATCGTTCCTACGGGTGTTGACGCCAACGGTACTTTCGACATTAGTGCAATGAATATTAATGATTCGATTACGTTTGTCGTTGCCAATCCCTTTACAGTGTCGTTGGATGGTACTCAATATCAGAATGCGCTCTCAATTCCGGCTCCTACGGGCATCTCTGCAGCATACAATGTTTATGTACGGTTCAACTCCACTACGCCGGGCGTATTTACGGATAGTATTCTGGTTTACTCTGGCTCTGTTTTCACCATGGTTCCGGTCACTTGCGAAGCTGTTGTCTGCTCCGCTATTGACAGTCTGCCGTTCACGTACGATTTCAACACGGGTGTCTATCCGCCGGTGTGCTGGACTGCCAACACTACAAGTGGCTTCGGACAAGTCGCTTATGATACCCTTGGATTGGATTATGGTCTTGCATTCGGAGAAGAGGATGCTATGTTGGTTACTCCTGAAATCAATGTCACCACTCCGATGATGTTGAGCTTTGATTATTCCACGTATCTTGGATCATACGCTACCAGCAAATTCCTCGTCGGATATTCCACCACTACCAATGATGAATCTGCATTCACTTGGGTTGAATCGATTTCTGTTAGTGATGATGGTAATTTCACGTATAATCAGATTATTCCCGCTAACGCAAAGTATATTGCCATCAAATTGTCGGAGATGGGTTCTTATGTCTATATTATTTTCTCGTATGATAACTATCTCTTCATTGACAATTTCTCTTTGACCGCTATTACAAGCCCCATGATGATGGTTGCCCCGTCCAGCCTTGATTTCGGCTCTGTGATGCTTGGCGGCAATAAGGATATGACTGTTAATGTGGCTGCTGCATTGCTTACTGGTGATATTACGGCTACGGCTCCGGCAAACTACTCCGTTTCCAACGACGGTAGTGCGTATGCTGACACCACCACGTTGCCTGCTGCTGGCGGTACGCTCTATGTACGTTATGCTCCCACGACAGCTGGTACTCATTCCGGCAGTGTGGCTCTGACAAATGGTTCTCTGACAGAGACTGTCTCCGTAACTGGAAGTGCGGAAGATTGTTCCGCTCCTATGAGCTTGCCGTTTACGGAAGATTTCGAGGACGCTCTGTCGGCCTGCTGGCAGAACATCGATGCCGATGGCGATGGCTATGTTTGGAACTCTACTATCGAAGAAGGGGTCAATGCTTCAGCCAATACGGGTGATGGATGCTATTATTCAGAATCTTACGTCAGTGGAGCTGGTGCTCTCAATAATGACAACTGGCTGATTACGCCGGCACTTGCCATTCCGACCGAGGGTGCTAACTTGACATGGTATGTTGCCGCACAAGACGCCTCTTATCCTGCAGAATATTATGAGGTAAAGATTTCCACTTCCACGGTGACATCTACCTTTACAACGATATTCTCTGAGACGCTCTCTTCGGACGAGTGGTTGCGGAGATCTGTCAATCTGACAGGAATGGAAGGTCAGAATGTTTATATTGCTTTCAGACATACGAATGGAAATGACCAGTTCTGGATGAAGATTGATGATATTTCCGTTACAGCTGGTCTTTCTGGCGTGGAGAGCCGCGAGAGCCTTGCCACTATCTATCCGAATCCTGCTAACAACGTTCTGAACATTAACGCCAACTCCAACATCAGCATGGTGGAAGTGTTCAACGTGATGGGCCAGATGGTTGCCTCTTTCGATGCCAACGATGTGAATACCCAGATCAACACCAGCAATTTCTCCAATGGTGTTTATACGGTGAGAATCCATACTGAAAACGGTGTGTCCAACCAGAAGTTCACGGTTGCCCGCTAATTTCAGGTAATTGCCAAATGTGAAAAATCCCGGAGCGAAAGCCCCGGGATTTTT
>JBGUMF010000089.1:0-5215 GCA_045116675.1 Bacteroidales bacterium | reverse complement strand
GTGGTCACGGTGAAGTCCACCTCCTGGTGGGTGAACCGGTCGTTGATGACGGACGAGGAGTGGACGTTGCCGTGGATGCCGGCGGGGTTGCTCTCCGCCACCATGAACCGCCGCGTGAGGATGGGCTGGTCGGGCGAGTCGTCATAGACGAACAGAATGTAGTTGCCCGAGCGGGTGGGGCGCATGTTGGCCGTGGGGAAATCCAGCCGGTACTGCATGTAGTGGACTACCGTGTTGAAAGAGTAGTTGTAGGTTTCGATGTTGTCCTCCAGGAAACCGTCGATGTATTCAATCGGGTTCATGTCCGATGGCTTCCAGTCGTGGGTGCAGTGGATGATGGTGTATTTCAGGTAGCGGGACTCCTCCTCAAGGTCGTCGAAGGTGAGCGTGATGCTCCCGCCGTTCAAGTCCATAATGGGCTCGCTCAGCGGCAGGCCGGTAGCCTGCACCGTAATGCTTTTGATACCCTCCACGTAAACCCAGTCCTCCATGCGGATCTGTGTCAGGTCCGGTTGTGCAAATGCCGTGAGGCTCACGACCGTCATCAGGATGGTAAAAAGAACTCGTTTCATCATCGTGTGTAATTATGTGGCGCAAAGATAATATTAAAAGAGCATCCAAGGTTTTCCATTTTTTTCCAAAATATTCCGAAATGATAGGGTGTAAATAGGGTTTATGAACATCAAAAATTCATATCTTTTATGTTATATTATTGAAAATAAGTAATTTAAGTTTTGTTTAGTAATTCTTTATTCTAATTGTCGGTTTATCAATAGTTTAATGTTTATAATTGGAATGATAATTATATTATTTCCAAAAAATTCCATACTGATAATCAGTATTTTATGTAAAAATAAGGGTGTTAATAACTTTTTCTGATGATTTTATGGAAAAGAATTTGAAAAAAATATATTTTTGGCACATCTAAAGAGTAAAAAAATGCCAGGTCAAGATTACGGTTATTGGGAAGTGTCCATCGAGAAGAGCGGGCGGCTGAAGTTGCCGACGGCCCTTCTGCGTGCCTTGCCGGAGGACGAACGCCGCGTGTTCTACGTCACGCACGGCTTTGGCGAGTACATCACGCTCTGGTCGGTGAAGGCCTACCAGGAGCAGATGGACTTCCTGAACTCCCTTGACCGTAACCTCACACGGGTGAAGCGCTACCGCAACGCCTTCCTGCGCAACACGGCCTGTGTGGAGTGTGACGCGCAGGACCGCATCGTGGTGCCCAAGCCCATGATGGACCAGTATAAGATCAGCAAGGAGATCGTCCTGCTGCTGGACAACGGTCAGATCGAAATCTGGAACGCCTTGCGCTATCATGAGAAATTCGACATGGAGCCGGAGGATCTGGAGAAACTGAACGAGGAAATCCATCTCGGACAGCTCAACGACGGAAAGGAGGACGGGAATGGAGTATCATAACCCGGTGCTGCTGCAGACTTCGGTGGATTATCTGGTGACCGACCCGGCGGGCACGTATGTGGACGTGACGTTCGGTGGGGGCGGGCACTCGCGGGCCATCCTGGAACGGCTCTCGCCCGAAGGCCGCCTTATCGCTTTTGACCAGGATGCGGACAGCAAGGCGAACCTCATTGAGGACCCGCGCTTCTGCTTCGTGCCTTCCAATTTCAAGAATCTCACCCGCTTCCTCAAATACCATCATGCCTATCCCGTGGATGGCATCTTGGCCGACTTGGGCATCTCTTCCCATCAGATCGACACCGCCGAACGGGGCTTCTCCTACAGCCGCGACGGCGTTTTGGATATGCGTATGAATGTGGAGTCCGGCATCTCGGCACGTGAGGTGGTGAACAATTACGATGAGGCACAGCTCAGCCGTATCTTCTTTACATACGGGGAGTTGTCAGAAGGCCGCCGCCTGGCCCGCCAGATTGTGCGGGCGCGTGAAACCGCCGCCATCGAGACCACCTTCCAGCTGGCGGAGGCGTTGAAGCCCTGCCTTCCCCACGGACGGGAGAACAAATACCTTTCCAAGATTTTCCAGGCTCTCCGTATTGAGGTCAACAAGGAGATGGAAGTCCTGGAGCTCATGCTGGGCCAGACCGCCGAGGCACTCAAGGAGGGTGGTCGGCTGGTCGTCATCGCCTACCATTCCCTGGAAGACAGGATGGTGAAGAATGTGATGCGCTCAGGTAACCTGTCGGGCGAGGTGGAGAAGGATTTCTACGGCAATCCGCTCTCACCGTTCAAGTCCGTCACCCGCAAAGCCGTTGTGCCGGACCTCGAAGAAATAGCCATTAACCCCCGCGCCCGCAGTGCCAAGCTGCGCGTCGCCGAAAAGATAATTGTAACACCCCATGGATACCACGACGAATATCGAAAACCCTGAGAGCCGGAAGCCGAAACGGATGCTCTCGACCATGAAGTCCGTGTTTGGCGGCGAGTTCCTGCTCAGCCGGCAGATGCGTCCGTGGTACCTGTATATCCTGTTCGTGCTTGCGCTCGTCACCGCCCTGGTGGTCAGCGAGCAGAGCATCTCCAACAAGAAGAAAAAGGTGGCTCGCCTTGAAAGCAGCTACCGGCAGGAGGTCAGCAAGCTGAAAGCCAACAACCAGTATATCCCTTACGAAGAGAATAAAATCCTGATCCAGAAACTGCTGGATAGGGGGTATGTATTCGACAACAACCAGAATTTCACCATCCGGATGCCAAAACCGGCAGATACCCGCAAACGTCATTTTTTCAAGAAAAGAGACAAAAAACATGCAGACAACCCAGAAGAATAAGAAGGGCCGCGAGGGCGGTGTGGGCAGAGTCAGAATGACGGCTGTGTTCTTTCTGATGCTGCTGTTCGGCATATTGTGCCTCGGGCAGATATGCTATCTTTCGTTCTTCGAGAGAGGCATCAGCACGGGAAAATCGCCGAAATGCGTGGACACAACGGAGCCGGATTGGAAGGAGAAGGAGGTGTCGGATTGCCGCTGCTACATCCTGGCCAACCCGTTGCTGCCCGAACGGGGCGAGATCTTGGACGACCATGGCCGTCTTCTGATGGGCAACTACACGGTGTTCGAGGTGGCCTTCGACGGGAAGAAGTTCGCCCGCGAGTACAACAACACCAGCCGCTACACCAAAGAGGAGGTGGAAACCCTCTTGCACAATCTGGCGAAGAGCTTCTACCAGCGTTTCCACGACCGTTATCCCAAAACCGAGCAGGATTACTACACGTTCTTCAAGAACAACTACCGTAAAGAGCAATATGCATCCCTCTTGATGGTCAATGTGAAGGATGAGAAGAGCTGGGTGACCTCCTTTGACACGTCATACATCCGCAATCTTCCCTTCTTGACACGCAAGGTGATGGACAAGGAGACCGAAAAGCTTCGTCCGAAGAAATACTATGGCTATCTGAACTGTGTGCCCATTTCCGTGCGGGTGAATCCGTACGGGGAAATGGCCCGTCGCACCCTTGGCAGTAATGTGTCAGGCAACGCATTCGGGTTGGAGTATCTGATGGACAGCATCTTGGGTGGCGTGCAGGGCAGCAAGAAATACCTCGAACTCAATAAGGCTAAAGTGCCTCTCACCGATCAGATTGAGCCCGTGGATGGAATGAACCTCCACACCACGTTGAATCTGGATATCCAGAATGTGGTGCATAACGAGCTGCACCGTAAACTGGTGGAGCTGGGTGCCGACTGGGGTTGCGTCATCGTTATGGAGACAGAGACGGGTGCCATTAAGGCCATCTCCAACCTGCGCCGCGCCTCCTCCGACGGGCAGACCTACACCGAGAGCATGGAATATGCCCTCAACGCCAAGGTGGAGCCGGGTTCCACCTTCAAACTGGCTTCCCTGCTGGCCTATTTTGAAAAAACACCGGTTGACACAGGCCACTTCCCCATGTTCAACCATACGTTCAGGATTCCGACGAAGTCGGGACGGATGATTGAGAAGGCCAAGAGTGACAGCAAGGTGCACGGGGAGACATTGGGTACATCGAACGAGATTTTCCAGCGTTCCTCCAACATCGGGGTCTCGTCGATGATTTTCGGGACGTATGGTTTGGGCCATTTCTCCGACTACCGCAAGCAGCTTGCCAAGTTCGGTTTCTTTGACACGGTGCAGACGCAGCTCGGCCCGATCATGCCGGCGGCCATTCGCAATGACGGGCGCTTCGACAACTACTATGCCGTATGTTTCGGTGCCGGATTCACCATGCCGGTTTTGCGGACGCTGATGTACTACAACGCCATCGCCAACAATGGCCGGATGATGAAACCCTTCATTGTGAAATACGTCACCAACACGTACGACACGGTCCGTACCTTCGAGCCGGAAGTCGTTATGGAGCAGTTTGTCTCGGATACGATTGTGCAGAAGGCCCGGGCTTATCTGGACAGCGTGGTGTGGGGACGTTACGGTACAGGACGCCGCTACAAGGACTCCACCTGTCCGTTTGCCGGCAAGACGGGTACCCGCGACGTGTGGGACGAAAAGACCGGCCAGTATGTATATGACCGCAATGCCGTCTCTTTCTGCGGCTATTTCCCGAAGGAGAATCCCAAATACACGGCTGTGATATATATTTATAATGTATTGCAGCATAGCGAGGTGGCCGTGGATCTGTTCGGGAAGATTGCCCGTGGCATCATGAACAGCCATAATTTCGGAGCCACCCGTTCCATCACCAAGTTCGAACGCCAGCCCATTCCCCGGATTGCGCCGGTGGAGAAACGTTATTTCAACGTGTTGCTGCATGAGATGGGATACGACACCACGGTCACGGATGCGCAAAGCCGCTACATGGCCGCTGTGAAAATCAAAGGCGAGCCTCAGCCTCAGTTGCAGGGATGGGCTTTGAAGCAACAGGACAAGATGCCCGATGTGCGCAACATGCTGGCTTCCGATGCGGTGGCCGAACTGATGAAAGCCGGCTACAGAGTGCAGGTGCAGGGCCGCGGACGGGTGAAGAGCCAGTCAAAGGATGCCTCCGGCAAACTTGTCAGACTATATCTGGAACCATAGAATTTTTTTATAACCTAAATAGAACCATTACCTTGAAACCATTAACCACATTGCTGAAAGCCGTAAAACGGTACGAACTCACCGGAAGCCCGGAGTGGGAGATTTCCGGTGTCACCTTCGACTCGCGTAAGATCGAGGCCTCGGATGTTCCGGGTGCCACCCAGATTTACGTGGCGCAGCGCGGCACGCTCACCGACGGGCATCTCTACATCCCGCAGGCCAT
>JBGUMF010000088.1:0-9813 GCA_045116675.1 Bacteroidales bacterium | reverse complement strand
TACAACTTTAAAACTTTTAAATTATTGCACCGAAACCAATAAAAGTTAAAATAATTTTTATTAATCCGAATAAATCCTTTGCGACCTTGGCGTCCTTTGCGTATCATGTATAAATCCCTTCTCGAAGAAATATTCCACGCCTACCCGATGTACCACAAAGTGGGCACATCCGCCTACAAGGAAGGCCTCGAAAACATCGAAGCCCTGTTACAAATCGTGGGCAATCCTGAACGAAAATTCAAAGCCGTCCACATCGCCGGCACCAACGGCAAGGGCTCCGTGGCCCATCTCACCGCCTCCTACTGTCAGGAACGCGGTCTGAAAACCGGCCTCTTCACTTCCCCGCATCTGGTGGACTTCCGCGAGCGCATCCGCATCAACGGCGCGATGATCCCCGAAGAGAAAGTACTTGAGTTTTTCCAAAAATTCAAACCCTCCTTCGACAACCTGGAACCCTCTTTCTTCGAGATGACCACCGCGTTGGCGTTTTGGCACTTCGCCGAGCAAAAAGCGGACATTGTCATCGTGGAGGTGGGTCTCGGCGGCCGGCTCGATGCCACCAACGTGTTGCATCCCCTGCTCTCCGTCATCACCAACATCACGCTGGAACACACCCAGTTGCTGGGCGACACCATCGCCAAGATTGCCTTCGAGAAGGCCGGCATCATCAAGCAGGACACACCCGTGGTCGTCGGCGAGTTCCATCCGGAGAGTTTCCCCGTCTTCACCGACATCGCGAACCAAAAGAACGCGCCGCTCTTCCTGGCGCAAGACAACTTCACCATCGAGGGGCCCTTGTGCGACTGCCGAATCCTTGACGTGGAGGGGCACACGCTATACGAACACGTGAACATGCCGCTGGAAGGGGAATACCAGCGCAAGAATCTCGCCACATTCCTGCAGGTAGCTGATTTACTGCAACAGATCATGCCGTACGACAAGGACGTTACCGTGCAGGCCATCGAACACGTAGCCGCCAACACGGGATTCCGTGGGCGGTGGCAGGTGCTGCGCCGCGAGCCGCTCACTATCTGCGATGTGGGACACAACGTGGGCGGGCTGAGCCTTACGATGCGCCAACTTGCCGCCCTGCCCTGCCGTCAGCTGCGCATCGTCTTCGGCATGGTGAGCGAAAAGGACATTGAACACATCCTGCCGCTACTGCCTGCGGAAGCACAGTTTTACGTGTGCCAGGCCAATATTGAACGGGCCATCCCCTCCGACGAACTGGCACATCGCATGGAAAACATCGGGCTACAATGCCGTACATTCCACAGCGTGCAGGAGGCTTTCCTCGCTGCCGAGGCGGATGCCGCCCCCGACGACATCGTGTTCATCGGCGGCAGCTGTTTCGTTGTAGGCGAACTACTATCACATCTTCGAACTTCTTAGTTCCTTAACTTCTTAACTCCTTCCCCTTCCCCGCACCTTGGCCCCTTTTTATATCTTTGCGTCATCATTATAAAACAGCAGAGATGCAGGCAAAACAGTTTTGGACGAAGGCGTATCAACGGAACATCGGGAAGATGATCGGGACATGCTACCGCTACGTGGGAAACCGGGTTGTGGCTGAAGACCTTGCGCATGAAGCATTCCTGAAGGCCATTGAAAAGTCGGAAAGCTACCGTCGTATTGGCAGTTTTGACGGGTGGCTAATGCGCATCAACCTCAACACCACGCTCGACTACCTGCGCCGACAGCCGCAATTCCTGTCTGTGGAAGAGTCCGATGTCGGGACAACTTTCGTCGCGTCTGAGCAAACCGATGCGGTTATTGAGGATACATCGGATTTCACGTATCAGCTCAACAACCTTTCCGAATCGGAGATTCTGGATGCCGTATGCGCCCTACCCGAACGCCAACGGACAGTATTCAACCTGTATGTTTTTGAAAACAAAACACATACTAAAATATCCGAAATGATGCAGATTGGCGTTCGTAGTTCAAAACGATACCTGTCGGAGGCTCGGACACAGTTGCAAAACACATTGAAAGATATGGTTCATCAGAAAAAGAAAGGCCTTATGATTTTGCTTCCAATCCTTCCGTGGAAATCGCACGCCATGGACCGGTTGTGTCGTGCAAAGCTACAACATCTGACGTTGTCGCCCGCCACGCCATCGCCATTGTCCTCACTCAATTGGGCCACAGCACCCAAACCAGGTGTTTGGATGGCCATCACCGCCGTCAAAGCCCCCATCGTTGCCACAGGAGTGGTCGCCGCCGCCGTAACCGGCTCCGTCATAGCATATCAAACACATCCCGTCCAACAGTCAACCCTTCCAACTGCACACGAGCTTGTATCAACTACAGGCATCATTACGGATTCTACAACTGTTGACAACACCGTCATTATTGAAAAAGAATTCATTGAATCTGATTCTACCGACATCGGAACGCGACCCAGCGCATCCGCTCAAGCCTTACATCCTGAACAGCAAGTAAAAGGAACCGAATCATCTGTTTCACCATTGCCTACAGAGTCCCGTCCGTCCGTGCCGATTTCATATCATAGCCTGAAGAAATTCGAACGCAACGGTTATTACGGTCTCCAAGACGAAAAGAAAAATGAGGTTGCATCTCCGAAATACACTGACATTCAGCCGTTTGACGTATATAGGACCGGTTGGGCAATGGTGGAGATATTCGGGTTTAAAGGGTTTGTTGATACGTCTGGTAAAGAAGTGGTACACCCGCAATACGAGGAAATAGGACCTTTCGTATATCAAGAAACAGGTCCATATATGCGTCAAAAAATAGCATTGGTCCGAAAAGGCAACTTTTACGGTTTCATTGACATTTCCGGTAACGAGATTATGCCATTGACCCGTAAAAGAATTGACCAACTTCCAAGAATCGACCGCATCACGGGAGAAGAGGTAAGACCGTAATCATTATCTCTAAAATATGAAGGCTCAAAACATAAGTTTCAGGTTTCCGAAAATCTAAAAGCTCACGTCTCAAATCTAAAAACCGCCCCATGAGAAAATCAATATTAACCATCGCAATCCTACTGTCGGTCGCCGTGTTATCAGCCCAGTCGCGCATCATTTCGGATTTGGATGCTTTTACTATTGTGGATTTAACATTTAAAGGAAATGTAATTATCAGACAAAGTGCCGAAAGACATCAAATCACCCTAAAGTCCAATGACGACAACCTAATAGAGAACACACATATTGAAGTAGTTAAAGGGAAACTGTTCATTACCATGGCCGGTTCTTTCAATTCGAAAACGAATACAAACATCCAGATGGAAATTCTTCTGCCACATTTGGAGGGATTGTACATACGCGGCACGGGAAATGTGGAATTAGCCGGAGCGAAAGAACAGAATCTGACAATCATCAACTCAGGAACAGGCGTTTGCACCATTTTATCACTAACGGTTGAAAAATCCTTAGAGTTGCACAACACGGGCACAGGCAACATCTTTGTCCACAATTCCGGCACCATTTGGCAAGAGACGATGCTCATTAATAACTCCGGTGCCGGCAATGTGAACATTAGCGCAGGTTCCGTCAGCAATTCATTGATTGTGAACAACAAAGGCGCGGGCAACGTTTCGGTGAACCTGACAAGCAACCCAACCGAAGAATTAGTACTACAAAACACAGGGTCAGGCAACATCAACATTCAAAATGTTTCGGCGAAAAGAGCGGAATTGCGGAACCAGGGACCCGGCAACATGACGTTTCTGAATGGAAATGCGGACGAAATGACGCTCATCAGTGTCGGTGCCGGCACCACTAACACCCAGCTTATGAAGGTCAAAACCGCGCATATTACACACAGCGGTTCCGGCAATGTTATAGCAACCGTAACGGACACCGCCTATCTCACCAACAAGACGAACATCGGAAATGTAACCATACACGGCGGAGGAAAGCTCGTGTGGTAATCCCCCCCCTTAACTTCTTAACTTCTTAACCCCTTCCCCTTCCCCGCAACAAAAAAAAGAGGACAACCTTTCGGTCGTCCTCTTCATTTTTTTGACTAATCTGTCGATTAGATGATGCCTTGAGCTAACATAGCATTAGCAACACGCATGAAACCGGCGATGTTGGCACCCTTCACATAGTTGATGGTACCGTCAGCCTGTTTGCCGTGAGCCACGCACATGTCATAGATGTCGTTCATGATCTTGTGCAGTTTGGCATCAACTTCAGGAGCCGTCCAGTTTATGTGACCGGCGTTCTGGCAGATTTCAAGACCGGAAGTGGCAACACCACCGGCGTTGACAGCCTTACCAGGTCCGAACGGAACCTTAGCGGCTTGGAAAGCGGCGATAGCGCCAGGCTGGCAGCCCATATTGGAGACTTCAGCAACGTATTTCACACCGTTAGCAAGAAGTTCCTTAGCGTCATCTTCGCTCAACTCATTCTGGAAAGCGCAAGGCATAGCGATGTCGCACTTCACGCTCCAGGCTTTCTTACCAGCCGTGAATTTGGCTTTGCCCGGGAATTTGGTAGCCATATCCTCAACTTTGTTGCGGTTGGAAGCACGCATGTCAAGCATGTAGTTGATCATTTCCTGATCGATACCTTCAGGAAGTTCGCACACGCCGTCGGGACCGGAGATGGCAACCACCTTGGAACCGAGTTCGAGAGCCTTCGTAGCGGCACCCCAAGCCACGTTACCGAAGCCGGAGAGGGCGATACGTTTGCCTTCCATCGTGTCGTTCTGTTGTTTCACCATGCGCTCCACATAGTAGATAGCGCCGAAGCCGGTAGCTTCCGGACGGATGAGGGAACCACCCCAGCCGTAGCTCTTGCCGGTGAGGGCACCGGTGGAATGCTCGCGGGCGAGTTTCTTGTAAGCGCCATAGAGGTAGCCGATCTCACGACCGCCAACACCCACGTCGCCGGCAGGGCTGTCCTGATCCGGACCGATGTTGCGCCACAATTCATACATGAAGGCCTGGCAGAAACGCATGATTTCAGCGTCGCTCTTGCCAACGGGATCGAAATCGGAACCACCCTTGCCACCGCCGAGAGGCAGATTGGTCAGAGAGTTTTTGAAGATCTGTTCGAAACCTAAGAACTTCAACATGGAAACGTTAACAGCCTTGTGGAAACGGAGACCGCCCTTGTATGCGCCGAGAGCGGCATTGAACTGGACACGGTAGCCGAGGTTGGTGCAAACCTCACCCTTGTCGTTCACCCAGGTCACGCGGAAAGTGAAGATACGGTCGGGCTCGACGATGCGCTCCACGATCTTGGCAGCCTCGAATTCGGGGTGCTTGTTGTATTCTTCCTCAATGGTTTCCAGGACTTCGCGAACGGCCTGCAGATACTCATTTTCACCAGGATGTTTGGCCTCCAGGTTGGCCATGATTTCATTTACTTTCATATTATTGAAATTTAAAATTTAGGTTAGTTGTAATAACTTTTTCCGCTTTTGAAAGCGGGTGCAAAGGTATAAAATTTATTTTGATTTCCAAGCCAAATAAAAAAATGTTTGTCAACATCTACCACACTGATAAAACGACGATTTTCCATCATGCCCCGAGCACTACCAAGCGAAAATAATCCTATTTTTGCCCCCCGATTCAGAATATATGGCAAAAACAAACAAGCAAACACCTCTCTCGTTTACCCCATTTCATATTCAAGACCAATCCATGTTCCTGCGTATCATGCAAGAAAAGGGACGGATATGCGACCATACCTTCGCCAACTTGTTCGCCTGGCAGCAGACTTTCGGCAACCAATGGGCAGAATGCGGCGACCGTCTGATTGTGCGCTCCCGCACATCCGATCACGACAAGCTCACCAAGTACATGATCCTACCCGACATCATCACCTCTGAGCTTCCAGAAATCCTACGTCTGATTGAGGAAGATGCCGACACTCGGGATTTCTGCCTCGCACAACTCTCATCGGAAGAGACCCAACACCTCAAACAGCTCTGGCCAGGGCAATTCATGTTTGACTCACCTCGCGAGATGTCAGACTACATATATTATAGTAAGAATTTCACCTCATTTCACGGCCGGAAACTGGCTGCCAAACGCAATCATGTGAACAAGTTCAAATCATTATATTCGTATCATTATAAAACACTTACATCCGATTTATTTGACGAATGCCTTCGACTGGAACAAATCTGGCGCTCCGAAGCTCATGAAGGCAGTGCCCAGTTGGGTGAAGAGGAAAATGCCATCCGTCTGTTCTTTAATCACTATGCAGACCTTAATCTGAGCGGTGGAGCCTTGTTTGTTGAAAACAATCTGGTGGCATTCACCTTCGGTTCACCTGTAAACGGGAATACCTTTGACATACACATCGAGAAGGCTGACATCCGTTATGAAGGAGTGTTTCCTATGATCAGCCAACTTTTCGTTCAGCATCTTCCGCCCCAATATCAATATATTAATCGGGAGGAGGATCTGGGATTGTCCGGATTGCGCCAGTCGAAGCTATCGTACCAGCCCCTGCGTATGGAAGACAAAATCTGCGCCCGGCCCCTGACCGGCGACCTGCCTGACATTATCCGCCTGTGGCGTGACTGTTTCCACGACGAGACGGTCTTCCTGCATACTGTGCTTTCACGCTTTTATGACAGGTCGCGCATGTTTGTGCGAAAATCCGACGGGAAGATTGTCTCCTCCTGCCTGCTGATACCGTGTGACACCCCGATGGGTAGGATAGGATATCTCTACGCCATCTCCACCGCCGAAAGGTACCGGAGGCTAGGTTTGGCGGCACAAGTGACCCAAGAGGCTATCGCATACGCCCGCAGCCAGGGGATGGCCGCCGTTGCCCTTATTCCCGCCGACGAAGGGTTGCAACGCTATTATGCCCGTTTCGGCTTCGAACCGCACCCCTATCCTATACGCTTCGCAAACGATTGCGACCTTGGCACTGGCGACCTCACCAAGGATTATCCCATGTTCTTGAAATTAAAAGACGTCCCTATTCCGGAGAAGGAAATCGTATGCACACCCTTGGGGAAATAAAGAAGGACCCACATCACCTGAAAAGAGTTTTTCGCAACATATTTTTTTGTACTTTTGCGCCCTCAAAAAAACGAGCGGATGTGGCGTAATGGTAGCCGCGCCAGACTTAGGATCTGGTGGCGAAAGCCGTGGGGGTTCGAGTCCCCCCATCCGCACAAAAGGGATTAAGAAAAGCCTCCCGCTCATCGAGAGCGGGAGGCTTTTTTATGCATACAAACGGATAATCTCCGTGCAGAAATCTTAGTACAAGAAGCTCAACAGGATACCGGCGGCCACGGCGCTACCGATCACACCGGCCACGTTGGGACCCATGGCGTGCATCAGCAGGTAGTTGGTCTTGTCGTACTTCATGCCCTCCACGTACGAGACGCGCGCGGCATCGGGCACGGCGGAGACACCGGCATTACCGATAAGCGGATTGATCTTGTTGCCCTCTTTCAGGAAGAGGTTCAGGAACTTCACGAAGAGCACGCCCGTGGCGGTGGCCACCACGAAGGAGAAGGCACCCAACACGAAGATGAGGATGGACTTCGGCGTGAGGAAGTTGGTGGCCTGCGTGGAAGCACCCACCGTGAGACCGATGAGGATGGTCACGATGTCGATCAGCGGACCGGAAGCGGTGTTGGCCAGACGTTTGGTCACGCCGCACTCTTTCAGCAGGTTGCCAAAGAAGAGCATACCCAACAACGGAATACCCGACGGCACGAGGAAAGCGGTAAGCAGAATACAGAACAGCGGGAAGAGCACTTTCTCGCGATGCGTGACGGCTCTCGGCGGACGCATACGGATAAGGCGCTCCTTCTCGTTGGTGAACAGGCGCATGATGGGCGGTTGGATCACCGGCACCAAAGCCATATAGGAGTATGCCGATACGGCGATAGCACCCATCAAACTCGGGGCCAGCTTGGAGGACAAGAAGATGGCGGTAGGACCGTCAGCACCACCGATGATGCCGATAGCACCGGCCTCCATAGGCGTGAAGCCCAGCCACAATGCCGTGGCGTAGGCGGCAAAGATGCCGAACTGCGCGGCCGCACCCACCAAAATCAACTTGGGATTCGATATCAGGGCCGAGAAGTCCGTCATAGCCCCGATACCGAGGAATATCAATGGCGGATAGAAACCCTTGATGACGCCGAAGTACAGATAGTTCAGCACGGCGCCGTTCTCATACACACCGATCTGCAAGCCGTCGGTGAACGGGATGTTACCGACAATCATACCGAATCCGATGGGCACGAGAAGCATCGGCTCAAATTCCTTGATCACACCCAACGCGATAAAGAACAAGCCGATACAAATCATGATGATATGGCCCCACGTGCAGTTTCCGAAACCGGAATAGCCGAAGAACTGGATGAGACCCTCTTTAAAAAATTCAAACATTTCTTTCTGATTTAGTTTTGAAACTTGTTGTTAAACGTTGGATTATTCAAAAACGACGAGCACATCGCCCTCCATGACGGAGTCGCTGCGGTGGACTCTCACCTCCTTGATCACACCGTCCTTCTCGGCATCGATGTTGTTCTCCATCTTCATGGCCTCGAGGAGGAAGAGGCGTTGGCCGGCCTTCACACTGTCGCCTTCCTTGCAGAAGACATCCAGGATGGTGCCGGGCAGCGGCGACTTGAGGGTGGCACCGGCGGCGGTGGCGGCAGCAGGCGCACTCTTCACATTGGCCGGGGCAGCGGCAGGTGCCGACTTCTGGGCACCGGCATTCACCATCACCACGGGCTTAACCTTCACGGGAGCCTTCACTTCCGTTTCCAGTTCCACCGTATAAGGGGTTCCGTTGACCTCTACATTGACGCTATTATTTTCAATATCACCAACTTCGACGGAATATTTGTTACCGTTGATCGTAAATTTATAATTTTTCATACTTCAAAATCTTTTTTAAGTTATTATCTTTTTATCGGAGTTCTCTTCATAGTGAGTTCCTTCTGCGCCCACGGGGAATAATGCTTGGACGGCATGTTGATGGTGATGACCTCGCTCTCCTCATCATGCATGCTGTTGAAATGCAGGTGCAAAGCGGCAGCAATCGCGGCAGCCTCCTCGCCGGTGAGCTGTTCTTCATCCTCTGGCTTACCATCTTTCACATCCACCACGTTGGACACCGCCGGGGTTTCCGTCTTCTTGGCATTCTTCTGGGCCAGTTTCTTGGAACTCCAGCCGAACAGCTTCAACATCGCGAAGATGAGAATCAGGGCCGTGAACACCACCGACATGGAGATGATAGCCAAACCGATGCCGTAGGGATCGTCGCGTTTCAGACGTTCCTGCTTGGAGACCTTGGTAGTGGTGACGTTGGAAGAACCCGGCGTGAATTGGTTGAGAAATCCCGCGTTGCAGGTAATACCATCCTCCAACAATCCGTAAGAAACCGTCGAATCCATAAGATCCTCCTTCGGATAATACATCATGTCGATCAAATCCTTACCGTCAGCGGAGATAAGGGCGATGTAGTTGGTTTTGGAAGTACGAGGGTCGAAATTCACGTGGAAGGTGCCATACAGCGGCTCTGCATCCAAATAGAACACGATGTACGTTCTCTGGGGCATGTTGGTATTGATGTCCGTTTTCGGGATACGATACCAATGTTCCGGCTCCACGCCACCTTTCTTCTTGCCAGCAGCGAAACCGGTCGTGTCGTCGGTCAGATAGCAGCCGGCGAGGTTGACCGTGTTGTAGGCTGTATTGAAAATCTCAACCCAAGGCACATGACGACCATATTCATCGTCAAAGTTGTCTGTATTTTTTATCAGAATCTCGTTGAAACGCAAGTCGCGCACCGACTGGCCGAATGTGGCAGTGGTGATGAACAGGGCGGCCAACAAGACCAGATATTT
>JBGUMF010000087.1:0-21867 GCA_045116675.1 Bacteroidales bacterium | reverse complement strand
TATGGCTGGGAAGCACGCTGTCACATGTTCTACTATGGGAGTTGTAACATAGATAATTTTACCTTTACTACAGATGAAGGACTTTCTGTACGCTGCATTTATGGTACAGGATTTAATATACCTGTTGTGAAAACCGCATCCATTTCCAACCTCAGCTATAGCAGTGTGGCCTGTGGTGGAGAAATCACCTCCAACGGTGGCGCAAGCGTAACCCAACGTGGTGTATGCTGGAGCACCCAACCGAATCCGAGTATTGATTTCAATAACAACATTACTGTAAACGGTGGCGGATCCGGCTCATTTACCAGCAATGTTACCGGTTTAACTCCTGGCACCACCTATTATATGCGGGCTTACGCCACCAACAGTGCCGGCACCGCTTATGGAGAGCAAGTCACATTTACCACACTGAATATACCTGCAATCACCACCAAACCTGTGACCAACATAATGGACAGTACCGCTGTTTGCGGCGGCATCGTCACCTTTGTCGGCGACGGTCCTCTCATGGCCAAAGGCGTATGCTGGAGAACTTCCGTGAATCCAACGATTAATGACCATATTACCACAGACACCTCTGCGCAAACCGATTTCACCAGTCTGCTGACGGGGCTCACCCCCGGCACCCACTATTTTGTCCGGGCCTTCGCCACAAACGGTGGTGGAACCGTTTACGGGGCTCAGGAAAGTTTCTACACGTCGGACGTGAAACCAACCATATCCACTGACATGGTGTATGACATCACCACCAATTCCGCCATCGGTGGCGGCCACATCGTTTCCGAAGGCCTGTCCAACATCACGGCACAAGGTGTATGCTGGAGCACATCCTCAAACCCGACTATTGCCGACAACCACACATCCGACAGCATCGGCACCAGTGTTTTCTCAAGCAACATCACAGGGCTTGTCGCAGGCACCTTGTACCATATCCGTGCCTACGCCACCAACAGTTCGGGTACTGGCTATGGAGAAGATGTGACTTTTTTCACTTTAGGAAATCCTTCACAAGACAACCAGCCCTGCCCCAACACACCTACTTTGACCGACTATGACGGCAACACCTACAACACGGTGAAGATTGGACAACAGTGCTGGATGAAGGAAAACCTGCGCACCACCCATTACGCGAACGGCACAGCCATCCCTTCCGGCACCTCAAGCAGTACTACAAGCCCATATTATTACAACAACTCATCTTCTGGCATTACCTTGTCTCAACGCGGCTATTTGTATAATTGGGCTGCCGCCATGCACGGTGAAAACTCCTCCGATGCCATTCCTTCCGGCGTTCAGGGAATCTGTCCCACAGGATGGCACTTGCCTTCCTCCAGCGAATGGGGACAACTCCTCAACTATGTAGGTGCCCAAAGCCAATACCTTTGCAATGGCAACCCCGATTACACGGCCAAAGCATTGGCCTCAACCACGGGATGGAACGACCATTACAATGATTGCGCAGTGGGCAACATCACTATGAACAACAACGCCACGGGATTCTCTGCCATACCTGTCGGCTACTATTCGTCCAATGATAATTATTACGTCAGCATCTATACTGCCTTCTGGTCTTCCACCAACAGTTCTTCAGATTATACAAATACTCTCTCAATGAGTTCAATGTCACCTTATTCGGCCGTAGGACCTAATGGCATGTCTTATTACTATTATTCTGTCCGCTGCCTGCAGAATAAAAGTATCAGTGACCTGACAATTCCCACAATCACGACCAATAGTGCGAGCAACGTGATACCCACCTCTGCCCAATGTGGTGGTGATGTGATCTGCCATGACGGAACACCCATCACCGCCAAAGGTATCTGCTGGAGTACGGCGCACAATCCGACAACAGATGACAACCACACATCTGATGGCAGTGGAGCAGGAGGTTTTGGCAGCAGTATGACAGGCCTGACCCCCGGTGTCACATACTACGTGCGAGCCTATGCCACAAGTGATGCCTTCACAGCCTACGGCAATGAGATTTCCTTCACCACGCTGGCAGACGGAATACCCTGCGTGGGTATCGAAACCGTCACCGACATTGACAGCAACGTCTATAATACGGTTCAGATCGGCCAGCAATGCTGGATGAAGGAGAATCTGCGCACCACACACTATCCCGATGGAGAATATATACCTGCAGGTGGCTCCTCACAAGACATGTACCCCACCCGTTATGCACCAGACAACAATGTTGCCAATGTACCCACCTACGGATACCTGTACAGTTGGGCAGCAACGATGCATGGAGCCGCTTCCAGCAACGCCAACCCCAGTGGTGTGCAAGGGATCTGTCCCGATGGCTGGCATGTCCCAAGCCATGCGGAATGGCTCCAGCTTTTCAACTATGTTAGCAATCAAAGCGGTTATATGTGTTCAAAAAACAATGGGTCGTCATCTTATGCTAAAGCATTGGCAGCCCCGACAGGATGGTTGGATTATGACTACAATACGGACACTTGGCCTGACGCATGCAGCCCCGGATGGCGGCAACAGGGAAGCAACAACGCCACCGGCTTCTCCGCCATGCCCGCCGGATACCACCAAATGCATATTTACGGTTCTTTTGGCCGATTTGGTAACTATTGGAGTTCAACCCAAAGTAGTGCCAACCAATGTCATGCCTATTTCTGGGGGTGGAGTTTGGATACGGTATGCATAACCACATTCACCTTTTTTGACTCGCTTGGCGTCTCTCGTAGTTCGTCTGTTCGCTGTATCCGCAATGCGAATTGGCTGCCTTCTGTTTCAACAAATCCCGTATCATGCAACACCAGCAACAAGGCTTTCATCAGTGGAAACATCTCAAACGAAGGATCAGCATCTGTCACTGCAAGAGGTATTTGCTGGAGCACTTCCCACAACCCCACCATTTCCGACAGTCACACCAGTGATGGTACTGGCACTGGCTCTTTCAGCACTACAATCACCGGACTACAGCCTTCCACCACCTATTATGCAAGGGCGTATGCCACCAACCATTACGGCACTGAATATGGTGATGAGATGAGTTTCACCACTCTTGCTTCCACCAACACGATTCCGGACGGCCAGCCCTGCCCGTGCTCGGCTACCGTCACCGACATTGACAGTAACACATACAACACGGTGAAGATAGGCAATCAATGCTGGATGAAAGAGAATCTGCGCGTTTTGCGCTACGCTAATGGGGAAAACATCCCCACTGGGACCCAAGGAAGCTATACCGTTTCCTATTATTACGATTATCCTTCTGGTTTTGCATTGGAGGATCGCGGATATCTGTACAACTGGGCAGCGGTAATGCACGGTGTAAACAGCAGCACGGCAAATCCCAGCGGCGTACAAGGTGTCTGTCCAACCGGCTGGCATGTGCCAAGTGAGGCAGAATGGGATCAACTCACCAGTTACATGGGCCAAGGCCAATATGCATGCGGAAATTCCAGTTTGTATTTTGCAAAAGCCTTGGCTACCACCACAGGATGGAACACCAGCACTGTCACCTGTGCGGTAGGCAACACCCCCAGCACGAATAACGCTTCAGGCTTCTCTGCATTCCCAGCAGGTCTTTGGTATAATGGAAGCACATCCAACACATCCGTTTTTGCCACATTCTGGACTTCTACAGAGGATGACAACAATCAAGCAAAGAGAAAAATTTTACTGAATTCAAGTGTCAGCATGAGCGGTGGAGGCATCCACGACAAAAGATACGGCATGTCCGTCCGTTGCTTGCAAGACTAGAACCGGCCCAGAAAGGGCATCACGAGTAGAGCCACCAGATTCTACGGCAGCTGCCAAAGGAACAATAACGCGAAAAGAAGAGTGTTGCGGAGCATCATCAATTCATCTTGCCTAATCGTATGCCCACCTTCACATAGCCGAAATGCAGATTGTTTTTCGGCTAAAATTCACTTTTTTCAAAACACCCTTCCCTCTGCCAAAATGTCAGCGTTTTTCATCCGTTTCGATTTTTGGCACAATTGTTGTTATATCATCCCCGCCTCTTCGGGTCGCCACAGATTCGGAGGCGGGTAACAAACTGAAATAATAACAATTAAATAAAATTTATCATGGGAAAAATTATCGGAATTGACTTAGGAACTACAAACTCTTGCGTTGCCGTCATGGAAGGCAACGAAGCCACTGTCATCCCCAACAGCGAAGGCAGACGGACCACTCCGTCCATCGTGGCTTTCGTGGGTGACAACGAACGTAAAATCGGTGACCCGGCCAAACGTCAGGCCATCACCAACCCCACCAAGACCATCTTCTCCATCAAGCGTTTCATGGGCGAGACCTACGACCGCGTCACGAAGGAGATCGAGCGCGTGCCCTACACGGTGGAGCGTGCGGCCAACAACATGCCGAAGGTGAAGATCGACGACCGCGGCTACACGGCCCAGGAGATCTCCGCCATGATTCTTCAGAAGATGAAGAAAACGGCAGAAGATTATCTCGGTCAGGAAGTTACGGAAGCCGTCATCACGGTTCCGGCCTACTTCAGCGACTCGCAGCGTCAAGCCACCAAGGAGGCTGGTGAGATTGCCGGTCTGACGGTGAAGCGTATCATCAACGAGCCTACCGCAGCCGCTTTGGCCTACGGTCTTGACAAGAAGAAATCCGACTCCAAAGTGGCCGTGTTCGACCTCGGCGGCGGCACCTTCGATATCTCCATCCTCGAATTGGGCGACGGCGTGTTCGAAGTGAAGTCCACCAACGGCGACACGCACCTCGGCGGCGACGACTTCGACCACAAGATTATCGACTGGCTGGCCAACGAGTTCATGAAAGACTACAACGTGGACCTGCGCAAAGACGCCATGGCCCTGCAGCGTCTGAAAGAGGCTGCCGAGAAGGCCAAGATCGAGCTCTCCAGCTCCAACTCCACGGAAATCAACCTGCCGTACATCATGCCCATCGACGGTGTACCGCAACACCTGGTGCGCACGCTCACCCGTGCCCAGTTCGAACAGCTGTGCGACGACCTGATCCGCGCCACCATCGAGCCGTGCAAGAAGGCTCTGGCTGACGCCGGCTACACCACCTCCGACATTGACGAGGTGATCCTCGTAGGCGGCTCCACCCGTATCCCGGCCATCCAGGAAATCGTGGAGAAATTCTTCGGCAAGACCCCGTCCAAGGGCGTCAACCCCGACGAAGTGGTCGCCATTGGCGCTGCCATCCAGGGCGGTGTGCTCACCGGCGAGGTGAAGGACATCCTCCTGCTTGACGTGACCCCGCTGTCGCTCGGTCTGGAGACCCTCGGCGGCGTGATGACGAAGCTCATCGAGAGCAACACCACCATCCCGACCAAGAAGACGGAGACGTTCACCACGGCCGTCGATAACCAAACCTCGGTGGAAATCCACGTGCTGCAAGGCGAGCGCCCGATGGCAGCCCAGAACAAGAGCATCGGTCGCTTCCATCTGGACGGCATCCCGGCAGCGCAACGCGGCGTGCCGCAAATCGAAGTCACCTTCGACATCGACACCAACGGCATCCTCAGCGTCACGGCCAAGGACAAAGCCTCCGGCAAGGAGCAGAAGATCCGCATTGAAGCCTCTTCCGGCCTGAGCGATGACGAAATCAAGCGCATGAAGGCCGAGGCCGAAGCCAACGCCGACGCCGACAAGAAGGCCAAGGAGGAAATCGACAAGCTGAACGCTGCCGACAGCCTGGTGTTCCAAACCGAAAAGCAGCTCAAGGAGTTCGGCGACAAGGTGCCCGCTGACGACAAGGCCAAGATCGAGGCCGCGGCAGCCAAGCTGAGAACCGCACACGACAACAAGGACTTCGCCGCCATTGACGCCGCTACGGCTGAACTGCAGGGCGCATGGCAGGCCGCTTCCGCCAAGATGTACCAGCAGGGCGGTGCCCAGCAACCGGGTGCAGACTTCAACGCTGGCGGTTTCAACCAGCAGGCCGGCGCACAAGGCCCACAGGGCGGTGCCAACAACGGCAACGACCAAGAGGTCCAGGATGTGGATTTCGAGGAAATCCATTAGCCACCACACTGTAGAGACGCGATGCATCGCGTCTCTACAAAACAACATAAAACGGGTGCCAATCGGCACCCGTTTTTTTATTACCACAAAAAAGGGAAGGAAATCCCCTCCCCTTTCTATTTACCATTATGATAGAATCATCCTGATTGTCTATCGTCAGTCGGCCACAATACGCGTGCCGCAGCTGTCGTCGCCCAGACGGCCGGCTTCCGTGATGATGCAGGGATGGCCGGTGCGTTCCACGAACATGATGGCTGCCCGCACTTTGGGGGCCATAGAGCCTTCCGTGAACTGACCCTCGGCCAGATACTGTTTGGCCTCGGATATCGTTATGGTGTCCAATGCCTTTTCATCCGGCTTGCGGAAGTTGATATAGACTTTGGGCACGTCGGTGAGGATGTAGAATTCGTCGGCGTTGATTTCCACGGCCGTGATGGCGGAGGCAAGGTCCTTGTCGATAACCGCCTGCACACCTTTCAAATAACCATCCTTGAGGGCCACCGGGATGCCGCCACCTCCCACGGTGATGACGATGATGCCCTGGTCGGCCAGCTGGCGCACCAGCTTGATGTTCTGGATACGGATAGGCTTCGGGGATGCCACCACCTTGCGCCAACCGTTGCCCTTGGGGTCCTCACGATACACATCGCCGGTCTCTGCCTGATAGGCTTCCGCCTCCTCTTTGGTCACATACGGGCCCACCGGTTTGGTGGGGTTCTGGAACAAGGGATCGTTGCCGTCCACCTCCACATGGGTGAGCAGCGTCACCGTGTCGCGGTCCCAGCCTTCCTCAGCGAAGATACGCCGGAAGCCCTCCTCTATCAGTGCTCCAATAGAGCCTTGGGTTTCCGCCACACAGAAGTTCAAAGGCATGTCCTCCACCTCAAAAGTCTCCTTACCGGCCTTGTGCTGCAGCATCACATTGCCCACTTGCGGGCCGTTGCCATGTCCGATTACCATGCGGTAGCCCGCTTTCAGCATCGGGACCAAGCATCTGCAGGTTTCCGTAACATTCTCTATCTGTTCACGATAGGTGCCTTTTTGATGGCTTTTCAATAAAGCATTGCCGCCAAAGGCAATAACGGCGAGTTTGCTGTTTGTCATAAAAAACTATATGAAGTTTATAAGGTTTATAAGGTTCCTAAGGTTTATAATGTTCCTAATGTTTATAATGTTAAAAGTAAGAAAGTTCAATGTTCAATGTCAAAGTTCATCGTTCTTAGTTTCTTAACTTCTTAACTCCACTATCCACGGCCAATTACCAGATTCTGGCGCGCTTTGCGGGATCCAGGAACATAGGGTCACCCGGCTGGATGTTGAAGGCCTTGTAGAAAGCGTCGATATGGGGCAGCGTACCGTTCACGCGCCAGCGGCCGAGGGAATGGGGATCCTCTTTGGTACGACGGAGAATCTCCTCCGGGCGGATATTGGCAGCCCACACAGCGGCGTATGCCAGGAAGAAGCGCTGTTCGGGGGTAAAGCCGTCCATATCGCCTTTGATAGCACCATCGGCCTTAGCCTTCTGGAATGCCGTATAGGAGACGTTCAGGCCACCGTTGTCAGCGATGTTCTCACCCAACGTGAAGGAGCCGTTTCCGAATACCCCGGGAGCCACCTCAATAGCATTGAAATGGTCCACAATCAGTTGGGCGCGCGATTTGAAAGTCTCCGCATCCTGCTCCGTCCACCAGTCGGTGAGGTTGCCGTGCAGGTCGTAGTTACGGCCCTGGTCGTCAAAGCCGTGCGTCATCTCGTGGCCGATCACCACGCCGATAGCACCGTAGTTGGCCGCATCGTCGGCGTTCATGTCGAAGAAGGGCGGTTGGAGGATGCCAGCCGGGAAGCATATCTCATTGGTGTTCGGTTCATAGTAGGCGTTGACCGTCTGCGGGGTCATCTGCCACTCATCCTTATCGACAGGTTTGCCGATCTTGGCCAACCGGTAAGCACTCTCAAAGCGGCGGGCGCGCACCACATTGGCATAATAGCTGTCGTTAGTGATATTGAGGTCGCTGTAATCACGCCATTTGTCGGGATAACCGATCTTCACACGGAAAGCGGCAAGCTTGTCCAGGGCGTTCTTTTTGGTCACGTCGGTCATCCAGGTGGAAGCCTTGATGCGCTCGCCGAGAGCCCACTGCAGGTTCTTCACCAGCTGTTCCATACGGGCCTTAGCCTCTGCCGGGAAATAGCTCTTCACATACATCTGTCCAAGTGCCTCACCCAGGCAACCATCCACGGTGCCGATGACACGTTTCCAGCGGGGCTTGTTCTCCTGCTTGCCGGAGAGCACCTTGCCGTAAAACTCGAAATCAGCATTCACAAACTCATCGCTCAGATAGGGAGCGGCGGCATTGATAACATTCCAAGCCAGGTAGGCACGGATAACCTCCATATCAGCCACCGAAAGGATGTTATTCAATCCGGCGAAATAGGAAGGTTGGGCCACATTCAGCGTGTCAATATTCTTAAGATTCAGCGTATGCAGATATTCGTTGACATCAATGGCGGGAATCATATTCTGGAAATCCAGCGGAGTACATTTGTGGATGGTCTGATAGGGATCACGGAGCGTGATCTTGTCCACAAAGCAGTTGGCCATCATCGTTTCCAATGCCAAAACGCGTTTGGCGAGCATTTTCTCGCGGCCTTGGCAGTTCGCCAACTGACTATAGCCGGACATCCGAAACATCTTGGCCATAAGGTTCGCATACTCGTCGCGAATATGCTGCTGGTCGGCATCCAAGTAATAGTCGCGGTCGCCAATGCCGAGGCCCGTCTGCCAGAGGTAAGCGATGGTCATGTCGCTATTGTCGGGGTCGGAGGAACCGAAAAGACCGAAGAAAGGATTCAACCCTTCCAACGACATCAAAGCCAGCTTTTTGGTGATGCCCTCACGATTAAGTGCGGCAATATCTTTCAACTCACCTTGTATGGGCTGGGCACCCTGTTTCTCCAGTTGCACGGTGTCCATACCAATCTTATAGAGGTCGCCCACCTTCTGCTCCACCGTACCGACGGCATTTTTCTGCGAAGCGAGCTTCAGCACCAGATCCTTAAGCTGTTTCTGGTTGTTCTCAGCCAGTACATCGAAGCTGCCGAAACGGGAATACTCATTGCCCAGCGGATTAAGTTTCATCCATCCGCCGCAGGCATACTGGTAGAAATCAACAGTGGGCTTCGCGGAATTGTCCAGATTGGAAGCCACGATACCGGATTTGACTTTTTTGGGTTTCACTTTGGTGGTCATAGGGGCAGAACTTGAAAAAACGACAAACAAAGCCGCAAGAGACAGCGTCAAAAGGCAACTTTTTTTCATAGAATCTTATTAATTATCAATATCTTAAAACAAAAAACTCCCCTCTCTCAAGGGGAGCGCAAATATACACTATTTTTTTAATCCTTTGTTCACGGCAGCCAAAAACAATTATCTCCTGCCGTTGGCGAATAATGCACACCAATGATGTCACAAAAGTTTTGTACATATTTCTGGGGTCATTGTATTTTCTAGTGTTATATGTTTTTTTTTCTACCTTTGCAGGCACATTTGTGATACGGCGTTTTTGTCATCTATTTTAGTTGTGCTTATGAGGAAATTTTCACTTATTATAAGCTCCATTCTTTTGTTCATAACCGCCCATGCGCAGTACAATCTTGCCACCACCAGCATTGATCCTGCGGCCGACTCGGTGGCTGTTGCCCGGATGCGGCAAAAGATGGACTCCATTCGCAAGTTTCGTCCCACCGTGGCCGTGGTGTTGGCGGGGGGTGGTGCCAAAGGTGCTGCCCACGTGGGCGCGCTCGAATACATCGAGGAACTCGGCATCCCCGTTGACATGGTGCTCGGTACCAGCATGGGTGGACTTATCGGCGGCCTTTATGCCATGGGGTATCCCGCAGCCCTCATCGACACCATTCTCGTCAACATGAACTGGGGGATGATGATGAGTGATTTCGTGCCCACGGAAAAACTCAACTACCGGCGACGCAAGTTCAACGAGACCTACGCCCTGCGTATCCCGCTCTATTACGAGAACGACAAAAAGTGGCATGGACGTGAAGTCCTGAAAAAATATCAGGAGAGTGTGAAATACGACAATAGAGACCAAAACGCCTCTTCCGACATCGGCGAGCAGACTCTCCGGCGAGGCATTGTCGCCAACATACCGGAAGGCGTACTCTTTGGATACAATGTCTATAACCTGATCAACAGCCTAACAGTCGGGTATCAGGACTCCATAAACTTCTCTGATCTGCCCATCCCCTATTGCTGCGTGGCCACGGACCTCGTAACCTTGAAGGCCAAGTACTGGACCAGCGGCCACCTGACGGAGGCGATGCGCTCCACGATGTCCATTCCGCTCTATTTCACGCCGGTGCGCAACAAGGATATGGTACTCGTGGATGGCGGCACGCGCAACAATTTCCCTACCGACATGGCTTGCGCCATGGGTGCCGACTATATCATTGGCATTGACTTGAGCCAGCCGAGAGGATATGAGGAGATTAATGGCGTGGGCAAACTGCTGCAACAGAACATTGCGCTCATGGGCAAGGAGGCCTTCGACCACAACAGGCCGCTCGCCAATGTATATATCCACCCCAACATGGATGGCATGAACATGTTCAGTTTCCAGACCAAGAACATTGTCGAATGCATTCATCGGGGGAAGGAGGCCGCAAGGCAGCAGGACTCCAGCTTGCAGGTCATCCTCCGTGCCGTGACGCCCGGACTTGTCCAATCGCAAGCGATGAAAGAGCAAAAGCAACAGCCTTTGGGGGTGAATATCGCCACGAAGGACATCCTTGTCGGCAATATTCGTTTCGAGGGAATCAGCAGCGAGCTCACGGACTTCCTTCTGCGGAACATCGAATTGGACACGGGCAAGCGCTACAATCGCGATGATATTGAGAATGCGCTGGCCGTGCTCTATGGCAGCGGCCTCTTCAAGAACGCTTCCTATCGGATCGAGGGTTCACGTGAACCGCACACCTTGGTATTCAAGGGCGAGCGAGGCCCCATCCACCAAGTGGGCGTCGGGCTGCGATTCACCTCTCACGACCTGATCTCGTTGGGACTCAATTTCGGATTCAACAGCCGAAAGCCGTACGGCTTCAAATTCGACGCCTCGGCTGTCATAGGCAAGAACATCAAGGGCGAGCTGGACCTCTATTACGTCCCGCGTCACGGCCCTGCCTTCGGAACGGATATTAAAACATACTATACTCAATTGAAAGTCAGCCCTCTGCATTCCATAATATCCAATTACACCCTCAATACACTTTGTACATACAGCTACTGGAACAATCGGCTGCAACTCTATGTCAGAGACAACCAATGGCTGCATAACGGTTATTACAAAGGAGGATTTGAATTGAATATGATGCCGTATGCTTTGTCCACCGTTTTCTTGAATTTATTGTCTGACGACAGTACTGCAAACAATGCTGTCTATGAATACGACTATTATATGGATGGCGCAGCTTATCTGTACCGGAACCGTTGGGATAACCATGCCTTATCCTTTTTCGTGGAGGGAGCATACGACAATACCGATGACAAATATTTCCCCACTCATGGCATTGATGTCGGCGGACGATATGACTTGGTCTTTTACAGCAGAACTCCGGAAGGTTATACTCTACGTTACCATAACTTTAACATGCACATCAAGGGTGTCATTCCCGTGGTCAACCGTTTTGTTATCATGCTCTCCGGAAATTTGGGATCTATCCAGACTTTGAATTTTTCCAGCTTCAATCGGGAGGTTGCAGTACATAATGATGTCCATCAGACATTTGTCGGTGGCATACGTGACGGGGAATATATACAGAATCAGCTCTCGTATGTGGGATATAACGTGCTACAAGCCGTGTACCGCAGCAACACCACCGCTGTCGCCAGGATGGATCTGCGCTACCAAATCGGGCGCAAGGATTACATTTCGTTCATAACGTCCCTCTATAAGGCCTTCGTCTTGTTCGATAACAATGGGGAGCACATCCATGGAGTGGACTACATACGGCCCACGGATTATTGTTTTGTCCTCCAGTACGGTCACAAATCGCTCATCGGGCCGATATTGTTCAACGTCCACTGGTCAGCATACGGCAAGCCCGCCCGATGGGGAGCCTATTTGAGCATCGGGTTCGATTTCTAGTTGTCAGCAGTTGCAGAAAGATACTATTCCACCATTACCTTGCGGATGAGGCGGCCTTTTTCGGTGGCCAGTTCCAAGAGATAGAGTCCTGCGGGGAGGGAGGACACGTCCAGACGCTGATGCTGTTCACCCTGCACCGCGGGCCATGTCTCCGCACGGAGCACCTTGCCCGTAACATCCGTCAGGCGCATCGTCACCGGCAGCGACTCGGGATTGGTGAACAAGATATTCAGTTGGTCGGCGACAGGATTGGGATACACCTGCGCATCCTGCACACCGTTGTGGTCATCCACACTGGCGATGGCGTAATATTCGAAGTTGAAACCGTCACCCTGGTCCCAGTTGTCGGCCACAAAAACGACACGCATCTTCGGGAAAGTAACGTTGTAGGTACCTGATGGCATGTTATTGTTATCGAAACGCTTATAGAATGTAGGCGGATTAGTGGTATTGTCATACACATCCACAAAATCGCCGCTGCCGAGCTCGAATTTCGGGAACGCGAAAGCATATCCGCTAATGTAATTAATGGACACATTCCAGTTACAGGTGGTTTCGGGCATATAATCCTTGCCTGCCGCCGTGCCATCAGAGAGAATGGTATGCCAGTCTGTCACATTGGTTGAAAAATCGCAGGGTGTTAATTCGCCAAGCTGGCTCTGATAACTGATGAGGAATCCGTAATAGTCCGTATTCGTCGTCTCATTGCCCGTTGTGGTGAACGTGATCAGCACGCTGTCGGCATTCACCGTATAAGTGGCGGTGGGCACCTGATTGCCGGTAAGGGAGACTTTCACGCCGGAGGAAACTTCCGGACCGTTGTAGATCGTCACATAGTCCACATTCGGTTTCAGGTCGAGACGGTCGAAGGAGAACGTGTAGCTGTTGGCTCCGGGCGCGGCCACAATCCAAGAGCAGTCGGGATTCGGCTGGTAAGGTCTTGCCGTCTGGGAACCATCGGACACATAGCCGAAGGTGGCCGTATTGCGCTGGCGTTGCACACAAGTGCTGGGCGTGATGGCCCCTGACGGGAAAATGTTCGTGATGGCTATGCAGCCACTGTTGAAGCTGCTGCCGCCTACGGTGAAGTTATCCATAGCAAAATAGGCATTGGAACCTCCACCCCACCCCCAATTGATATGGAAGCGGTCGTTGTCGTCATAATCGTCCAACACGAATGCGTGTCCGCCCGAGCCATCATCAGGATGTCCGGAATAGAGGATTGGACGGCGGTGGTCAATTTCACTCTTCAGCACACTGATATACTCCGAGACAAGCGCACCCGGGTAGGAATCCCGCACATACTTGGTGATGCTCTGGTCGTAAAAGAAGTTCTCATACAAACGTCTGGCGGCGGTCTCCGTATAAGCGCCGGATCCTGTGGGATTGTAATTCATCTTGATGGAGACGCCCACATGGTAGGCGAGCTTGGCAATTTCATTGGCATAGGAAAGCGGTTCATTGCACATGGCATCCCAATTGTAGGTGTGATGGCCAAAGTTCACGCTCTGCATCCCATAGCCCTGAGCCGCATACATCGAAGCGCCCTGTCCCTGTCTGGGGTGCCGATGATAGTTCATAATCTGCGCCGTGGCCAGGGCCGTACAGCCGTTGGGCACGCGGAAGTCGTAATACGGACCCGACGCCACATCCCACGGGCAGTAGGTATTGTAGTACATGTTCTGGTTCCAGCGGGTGGTCAAGAGCGGACCGCGGACTGGCACTTTAGAGACTTTCGGCACGAACTCGTCGGCCAGGTATCGTTCCCAGTCGGCGGCATCGCGCGGCAGCGCACCCACCTTGGCCGTCTCCACACGGCGGGTGGCCGTGGCATAACCTTCAAAAGCACTCTTAACGGGCGGTATCGCCTCATAATCATCTTCCAACGAATAGGCCAGCACCGGCATCACGGACTTGGAGGCGGACACCAGCACAAAACCGTGCGGCACCAGCGCGAAACGGTACAGATAGACCATTCCTTCTGCATCCGCGACGGATTCCTGCAGGGTTGCCGACAAAGAAGCCGCCGCCGCTGGTGAGGTCTTCTCGATCAGGAAACGCTGGCATACCTTGGCCGCCTCTTCCGCCGTAACTGATTGCGCCGACATCCTGCCGGCCATAAAAACGAACAGGATGCCAAACACAATGGCAAACAGCCCGTTAAGAGAGTCTTTTTTCATATTCTTAATTTTATAATGTGCTACAATATATAATATGTATTACAGACGGTCCACGCAGTTGAGATCCTGGAAGGCCACTTTCAGGCGCTCCACCATGGATTTCTCGCCTTCGCGAAGGAATACACGCGGGTCATAATACTTCTTGTTCGGCTTGTCCTCGCCTTCGGGATTGCCAATCTGTCCCTGCAGGTAAGCCTCATTCTTCTTATAGTAGTTCATGACGCCTTCCCAGAATGCCCATTGCGTGTCGGTGTCAATGTTCATCTTGACCACACCATAGCTGATAGCTTCCTTGATCTTGGCCGGTTCGGAGCCAGAGCCGCCATGGAATACGAAGTTGACAGGATTCTCGGCCGTACCATACTTCTTCTGGATGTATTCCTGGGAGTTGTGCAGGATGATGGGCTCGAGTTTCACATTGCCGGGTTTATATACGCCGTGAACGTTGCCAAAAGAGGCAGCGATAGTGAAGTTCGGGCTGATCTTGCTCAGTTCCTCGTAGGCGTAGGCCACATCCTCGGGCTGAGTGTAGAGGCGGGCACTGTCAATGCCGGTATTATCCACACCATCCTCCTCGCCACCGGTGATGCCGAGCTCTATTTCGAGGGTCATCTCAATCTTAGCCATGCGGGTGAGATACTTCTTGCAGATCTCAATATTCTCTTTCAGAGGTTCTTCCGAAAGGTCAAGCATGTGGGAGCTGAAGAGCGGCTTGCCATATTGGGCATAATATTTCTCACCAGCATCCAGAAGGCCGTCAATCCAGGGAAGGAGTTTCTTGGCGGCATGGTCAGTGTGGAGCACCACGGGCACGCCGTACATCTCGGCCATCTCGTGCACATGCATGGCACCGGATACCGTACCGCGGATGGCTGCCGCCTGACCGTCATTGTTCAAAGACTTTCCACCGAAGAAGACACCGCCTCCGTTGGAGAACTGGATCATCACCGGTGAGTTGACCGTCTTGGCTGCCTCCAGCACGGCATTCACAGAGTTTGTTCCCACCACATTCACGGCGGGCATGGCGAACTTGCCAGCTTTCGCGATTCTGAAAATTTCCTGTAAATCTTTTCCGTAAACCACTCCGGGTTTCACTTTACTTAAAATCTTTTCCATGTCTTTCTACTGTTTTTTATTGTAAATCAAAAAAATTTATCTTTTCCGTTTCCATTTCCAAAGCCATCCCACCACCTTTGCCCCCACGGACAAGGCCGTCACAAGACCCGGCTTGTTGGACAAAGCCGATATTTTGGATAATCCTGACGACACGTTGTCGGGCACATTCCGTTTGCGGAACGTGGCGATGCTGACGACACGATTCCAGACACGCTTCAACGTGTCCACATCATCCTGATAGGCATCGAAGTCGCGGTTCAGACGTTTTTCCTGTTTTGCTATCTGCTTGCGCAGCTGTGCCTTACGGAGGGCTATATCCTCCAGATTCTGATAAGGCGACGATTGAGTGCGATTAGTCATGGTCATCTCCTTCCTTGTCAAAAATAACCTCCAGCGGTGTCTGCGGTTCTTCCGGTTCCGAGGTTTCCTTTTCGGAACGGCCATAGAGGATGCGGCTGAACTTCCGAATCAGAGGTTTTACGAATAACATATCCTTATAGTGGAGCACCACCAGAATGATGACCACAAACAGGGCGCATACGATGGTGTATGCCCATCCGGCGTTCAGGGCCAGCGTGAGCCAGCTGATCAGCGCAGAAGAGAGGTAGATGAGCACCGCCAACGCACACACCACGACAATCAGCATAGACAAGATCACCGACAACAGCTGCGACGACTTCTCCAGCAGTTCGAGCTTGAGCAAATCGTAACGCTGAGACAAGTAGGTCTTCACATCCTTGATTGTCCGAGCATTACGTGGCGAATCTTTGGAAAATAAACTGAAGATATCCATTCGGCGAGAAATTACGCTTGAACGTCTTCTTCCTCCATGTCATCCAACAGGTCGTCCATCTCCACTTCCTCATCAGTTGGAGCGGCACATCTCTTGCTTTTCAGCTTCTCAATGATACGGTCAATCTCCTCCTTAGTCATTCTCTTGGAGACATTGGTACGGATTTCCTTACCTTTTTCTGTGGTGAACAACAAGGTTACACCTACTGCTGCTGCAGCGCCAGCGGCAAACGCCAAAATTTCAGATGCTTTCATAAATGTGTGTTTTTAATTGTGATTTGTAACTTGAAAATTGTAATCTATTAATTATCAACTATTAATTATTAATTGTTAATTGTTAACTTTCCCGCAATGGCCTGTGCCGTATAAGAGCGTTTCCGTTCCACCAGTTTCTCAGGCGTACCCTCGAAAACGATCTTGCCACCCTGATCCCCGCCTTCCGGCCCCATATCAATAATCCAGTCGGCGCATTTGATGATTTCGGCATTATGCTCAATGACCACAATGGTGTTATTGCGCTCTATCAGGCGGTTGAAAGCCACGCATAATTTATTAATATCGTGGAAATGAAGTCCCGTAGTAGGCTCGTCGAAGATAAAGAGCTTGTTCTGGTCGTCATCGTTGAGCGACAGGTAGTAGGCTAACTTCACACGCTGCGCCTCGCCGCCGGACAGTGTAGCCGAAGACTGGCCCATCACCAGATATCCGAGGCCCACATCCTGCAACGGCATCAGCTTGCGGATAATATTGGTGGTCATGTCATTCACGGGAAGGCCCTTGAAAAAATCGAGGGCTTCCGAGACTGTCATATTCAGGATGTCGGTGATAGTCTTGTCTTTCAGCTTGATATCCTGGGCCTCCTCCCGGAATCGGCTTCCATTGCAGGAAGGGCACACCATCTCCACATCCGCCATGAACTGCATATTAATCCGGATAACGCCTTCACCCTCGCACTCCTCACACCGGCCACCAGCCACATTAAACGAAAAGAAGCTGGGCTTGTAGTTGCGCTGCTTGGAAAGAGGCTGGCTGGCAAACAACTCGCGAATATAATCGTAGGCTTTCACGTATGTTACAGGATTAGAGCGGCTGGAGCGACCTACCGGATTCTGATCCACAAACACCACATCCGAAATCTTGGTCAGGTCGGCATCGATTCTCGAATAGCGTCCGGGTTTCAGGTTCCCCTTGTTGAGCATCTTCAGCAGGCCGGGATACAGCACATTCTCTATCAGGCTGCTCTTGCCGGAACCACTGACCCCCGTGATGACCGTGAAGCACTCCAACGGTATTTTCACATCTATATTTTTTAGATTGTGCTCTTTAGCCCCAATGATTTCCACATAATTGCGCCAGTGTCTCCGCCGCTTGGGCAGCGGGATATAGCGGCATAACTCCTGCGGATAACCGCCTGTCATCCCACGCAGATAGGAGGCCGTAAGGTTGTCCGGTTCTTTCATCAAATCATCTATCAAACCTGAGAAAACAATTTCGCCACCGTTACGTCCCGCTTTGGGACCGATATCTATGATGCAGTCGGCGGCGCGGATGATAGACTCATCGTGTTCAACCACCACCACGGTATTGCCGATGTCGCGCAACCTCTGCAACACCCGTATAAGGTTCTGCGTGTCGCGGGAATGGAGGCCGATGCTGGGTTCATCCAACACGTAAAGAGAGCCCACCAGACTGCTTCCCAAGGAGGTGGCCAGGTTGATACGCTGGGCCTCCCCGCCCGACAATGTTGACGTGGAGCGGTCCAAGGTGAGATAGCCGAGGCCCACATCATCCAACAATGCCACCCGATTGGCAAGTTCCTTCACCAGACGGGATGCCACCTCGCGCTCATAGTCGCTGCTGTATTTGAACTCCTGGAAAAAGGGTTTCAATTCTGAGACAGGCATGGCCGTCAACTCCATGATAGAGTGTCCCTTCACCTTCACATAATGTGCATCCTTGCGCAGACGGGTCCCGTGGCAGTCGGGACAAATCTCCCGCCCACGGTAACGGGCCTGCAGCACCCGGTATTGGATTTTGAACGTGTTGGCCGCCACAAACTGGAAAAATTGCGCAACACCATCCACATGGTGTTTCTCATCCCCATACCACAAAAGGTCGTACTCTTTTGGACTCAAATCCTCAATAGCCCTGTGGACAGGGAAATCGAGACGGGAAGCCTGGCGGATGAACTGGCGTTTCCACTCGCTGAGCACGTCGCCATGCCAGCATGCCACTGCATCGTCGGCCACCGACAATGTCTTGTCCGGAAACACCAAATCCGGGTCCACGCCCTCCACCATACCCGTACCGGAACAGGTCTTGCACGCGCCATAGGGGTTGTTGAAGCTGAACAGGTTGACACTCGGCTCCTCGAAGCTCATCCCATCGGCCTCGAAAAGGTCGCTGAAGGTCTTCTGCGAGACGCTTTCCCCTTCCGTTTGGATGACACACACGCCCTTTCCTTCGGAGAAGGCTATCTGGATGGAGTCGGTAAGGCGTGCGATATTGTCGGCTATCTTCTCCGACTTGAAACGGTCCACCAGCACGAACATGCCCGACTCACGGGTGGCCTTTCGGCCTTTCAGGAACTCGTCAATTTCATGCAGCTGCCGATTATAGACCACACGGCTGAACCCCTGTTGGCTGAGGATGGCGAGCTGTTCCTTCAAGGTGCGCCCTGACGGCAGCACCACTGGGGCAAGGACATACACTCTCCTGCCTTCGGGCACTTTCTGTACGTATGCCAGCACGTCCGACACCCGCTCGCGCCTCACCTCCTTGCCCGATATCGGAGATATGGTGCGCCCGATACGGGCGAAGAGCAGCTTCAGATATTCGTATATTTCTGTCACCGTGCCCACCGTGGAGCGCGGGTTATGCGACATGCTATGCTGTTCGATGGCTATGGCGGGGGGTATGCCCGTGATGGATTGGACTTCGGGTTTGTGCATCCGGCCCATGAACTGTCGGGCATAGGAACTGAGACTTTCCACGTAGCGACGCTGACCTTCGGCATACAGCGTGTCAAAAGCCAACGACGACTTGCCCGACCCCGACAAACCGGTGATGACCACCAGCTTGTTGCGCGGTATGTCAACATCTATGTTTTTCAGATTGTTGACTTTGGCACCCCGAACTTCAATCACCTTCTGACCCATCAACTCAAAATTATAAAAAGGAACAGCATAGCCGGAAATACGGCTAACAGGATAGAATCAAAACGGTCGAGCATTCCGCCATGTCCGGGAATGGCCTTGCCCGTATCTTTCACACCAGCGTTCCGCTTGAAGGCAGACTCCAGTAAATCACCAAAGGTGCCGAACACAACCACGATGACCGCGAAACAGACCCATGCCCATATCGGCATGTGCACACGTCCGAAAAAGGGAATGCTGGAGAAGACCACCGCCGCTATCACGGTGATGACAAAGCCCGTGAACGTCCCCTCCCAAGTCTTCTTGGGCGAGACACGTTCGAACATCTTGGTACGGCCATATAACGTTCCGCCCAGATAGGCGGCGGTATCATTAATCCATATCAACAGCAGGAATGCCAATGCCATCGGCTTGCACCAGATGGCGAAAGCGGCCAGCATGGCCAACGGAGCCACAATCCAGCAGAAGCCGAACACCGACTTGCCAATCTGCTCCACAGGACAGGCCCGATGGCGGAATATTTCAACGATGGAGAGGATAATCGACAACAGCATCATCAACATCGGAATCATAAGAAAAACGGCTGTCAATGTCTTCATACCCGGCGTGAAAAAGAACGTGCGGGGCTGCAGGCTATAGTAGCAGGCCACTGCGAACAAAGACACGGCGAAGGCCATCATCAAATAGCGGGCAGGTTTGTCTTCGGGACCGCAGGTGATTTTCGACAACTCGTAAATGCAGACACAGGCCGCCACACAAAGGACAACATCCAGCAGAGCGGGGTAAAACACGCCGGCAATCATCAGGGCCACATACACGGCACCCGCCAACGTTCTAACGATCAGATTCTTCAGTTTGGGATTCATGTTGCGTTTCGTTTGAGTTATTCGATTCAGGTTGGTCGGATTCCTGGGGATGGCTCTCCTCCACCATCATCAGGATAAAGCGCGGATTCTGCGGGGTGAACACATCGTTCCCCTCCGACTTCTCCGGCTGTGACGGGCAGATGAACTCCGTGATGGGGTTCGGAGTGTTGTTATTGCGAGAGAGCTGGTATGTCAGGGCATCCTCCATATCCCGGAAGATGCAACGCTCGCGGGAGACCACGATGATGTCGCGGGCAAGGTTCCGAACAGAAGGATAGAGTGACACGGAGGGCGTGAAGCCGATGGCACCGGTACGGGCGATCAGCATATCCGAAAAGAAAAGCGCAGCATCCACCGTCTCCATAGGATTCACCGCCGTGACATGACGCACGTGGTGCTTCAACAGGAACTGGCCCAGGTTGGGGCTGGTGTTCAACAGCGTACCATACTGCTGGCCCTGTGCAATCTTGATGAGGCGGGGAATCAGATTATCCTTGGTGCAGGGAATGTACTTGCCGCCGGCACCGCGGAAATGGCGGACGAACTCCACCAGCGGATGCTCCTGCGATGTAACACCCAATCCAGAACTGAGATCCGGCGGCACCGTCGGATAGGTTTTCTTGTAGGCCAGGCCGTTACGAATGTTCCGGCGGATATTCTCCTTATCCGTCAGAAGTTGATTTCCCATCGAATTGCTGTTGCTTGCCATATTCTATTCGTTTTTATCTGATTCTGTAACAATACTGTCTGCGCTCCCATCAGGAATGGACGGTTCTTCCTGCGCTGCAGCGGACGTCTCCTTCTGGAATGGACGCGGACCTAAAATGCGCTCCACATCTTCCGTGAAGATAACCTCACGCTCAATCAACAGGGAGGCCAGCTCGTCCAATTGGCTCTTATGGGTGGAAAGGATGTCCTTGGCCCGTTGGTAGCACGATTCTATCAGCGTATGAACCTGCTCGTCAATCTCGCGGGCGGTCGCCTCGCTATAGGGTTTGCTGAGGCCATATTCCTGTTGTCCCGTGGAATCATAATAGCTGATATTTCCGATTTTCTTGTCCAAGCCATAATACACCACCATGGCGTATGCCTGTTTGGAAACGCGCTCCAGGTCGTTGAGGGCACCGGTGGAGAGTTGTCCGAAGACGACATCCTCAGCGGCGCGGCCACCCAGAAGAGCGGTCATCTCGTCCAGCAGCTGGTCGTAGGTGGTCAGCTGTCGTTCCTCGGGCAGATACCAGGCCGCGCCGAGGGCTTTGCCGCGCGGCACGATGGTGACCTTGACCAGCGGCGAGGCGTAACGCAGCAGCCAGCTCACGCAGGCGTGACCGGACTCGTGGTAGGCGATGGCCTTCTTCTCCTCCGGGGTGAACACGCTGCCCCGACGCTCCAGACCGCCGATGATGCGGTCCACAGCGGCCAGGAAGTCGGCCTTCTCAATATGCGGTTTATTATTACGGGCGGCTATCAGGGCGGCCTCATTGCACACATTGGCAATGTCGGCACCCGAGAAGCCGGGCTTCTGTTTGGCAAAGAATTCCAAGTCCACATCGGGACCGAGTTTGAGGTTGCGCACATGCACGCCGAAGATGCCGCGACGCTCGTTG
>JBGUMF010000086.1:0-12103 GCA_045116675.1 Bacteroidales bacterium | reverse complement strand
ACATAACGGTGCTGGGGTATGTGATAGAACAGCAAGTCGGGAAAGAATGTCTGCCCTCCGGGCATTTGCAACTCCATCTGACGACCTACATACGAAAAGCCCTGGCCTAACTCCATCAGAAACCGTGTCACATTGGATACCAATGCATCTTCAAGGTTCTGTTCCTCGTATTCTTCTTTCATGGACAGGAATTCAAAATGATAGGGATCTTTCAGCAATTCTTTGGCCAATTGGCTCTGTGATGCGGGCAACGTATGCTCAAAGTTGGTGAGTGCTGCACCCTGACTACCGAATAGATTGGCTGCCACTTGGGCTTCAAGCCTGTTGCGACACCAGCCCTCTTCCACAACCCTGTTAATGTAGAACAGAGCTTCGTCAAGAGATTGGCATTTGGAGATGATATGGACATGATGTTTCCATGGTATTTTGCCAAAAAACTCAGGCATTTCTAATTGACCACCAAGTTGGGTGCTTTTTTCGTCAGCAACCTGCTGACGAATTACAACATCTTGTTTATCACCAGTTTTAGAACCAAGAGCAACATTAAATTCGTCACCAGCTTGGTGACGAATTGCAACTCTTTCACTATAAAAGGCATACCAACGTTTCATGTATTTCAGGTTGGTCACAGAGAAACCAGTTTCGCTGGGAAATGCTGTTTTCAAATCAAGGGACAACTGGTTAAAGAAACCATTTCCCCATTTGCTTTCTGCGCGAAGTTCAACAATATCTCGTCCCAAGCTCCAATAAAACTCAAGCATGGCAGTATTCACACGGACCGCTGCCTTTATTTGGCTTTGGCGAAAACGCTGCTTGATGTCAGCCATCCATTGTACGTAACCTTCGTCGGTGGTCATCTCTCCACGGAATATAAATGTTGGTTTTTTATTTGTCATTGTTAAATGAATTTGTAAAATGCAAAAATACAAAAAAAATTAAATATAATTTTATTAAAAATATTTTTTGATTGTAGTAATGGATGACATATAGGCTCTTCCAGAAGGACAAAAGCAGGGCAACGGTTATGAAAAAAACACTATCTTTGCGGCAACGAAAAACTTCTGTCTTGGCATCTTCTTGGAAGGTTGGTCAAGGATGCTTTTCATTGTTTAATTATTGGTTATAAATAATTTGAAAAATATGTCCAAGCGTGTGCTAATGGCGATGAGCGGCGGTATCGACAGCAGTGTGTCGGCACTGCTGCTGCTGGAACAGGGCTATGAACTGGTGGGTGCCACCTTCCGTACCTTCGACTACATCAAGGAGTCGTGCCTGGCCAAGGAGAAGGGCTGCTGCTCCGTGGAGAGCATCATGGAGGCCAAGCATTTTGCCGAGTCCTTGGGCGTGGAACACCATATACTGGATTTCCGTCAGCTCTTCAAGGATCATGTGATCAGCAATTTCATCAGCGAATACCGCCTCGGACGCACGCCCAACCCGTGCGTGTTGTGCAACTCGCACATCAAATGGGGCGTGCTGCTGCAGGCCGCCGACGAGCTTGGCTGCGACTATATCGCCACGGGCCACTATGCACAGATTGCCACTCGCCGCGACCACTATTACCTCCACACGGCCGCCGACACGCACAAGGACCAGACCTATTTCCTGTGGATGCTCACCGAAGAGAACCTGCAACGGACCATCTTCCCGCTGGGCGGATATACCAAGCCGGAAGTAAGGCAACTGGCTTTGGATCACCATTTTGAAAAATTGGCGAAAAAGAGCGAGTCGCAGGAGATATGCTTCATCCCCGACAACGACTACCGCACGTTCCTGGCCCAGCAGGGCTGCGAGGTGAAGTCCGGCAGGTTCGTGGATGCCGACGGGAAAGTCATCGGGCGGCACCCGGGCTATTGCAACTTTACCATCGGCCAGCGCAAGGGGCTGGGCGTGGCCTTCGGCACGCCCAAGTACGTCACCCGCATCGACGCGGCCACCAACGAGGTGTGCCTCGGCGATTACGACGACCTCTTCCAGACGGAGGTGCAGGCGGCGCAGGTGCGCGTGCGCGATGTGGAGTGGCTGCGCTCCTCCCCGCAGGTGCAGGCCCGCATACGCTACAAGTCGCCGGCTACCGAGGCGGAACTGCTGCTTGGCGACGACTTCGCCGAGACAGGGGAAGCCGTGATCCGCTTCGCCGAACCCGTCTGGGGTGTGACCCCCGGCCAGTCGGCCGTGCTGTACAAGGACGGACTTGTGGTGGGTGGAGGGATAATCAGTTAACAATTAACAATTAATAATTAATAATTAATAGTTGATGGTGATAATAATGTGAGGGGTGGTGTTGGAGGATAATGACGACATTTTTTCCCATTGATTATGATGTTCGTGGCACCTTAGTACCGCACAAAACTAATTCCCCTTATAAGAAGGGGTGCCCGAAGGGCGGGGTAGTTAATATGGGGTATAATTCCTTTTGCACCTGGAGCCCAAACACGATTTCTGCGTTTATCTTAAAAAATCTTATCTTTAAAATAAAACCGCCCTGTTGTCGTTGTACTGGCAATTAATGTCGTAATTAGCGTTTCATGATTACCGGTACTCTGATCATTCTGCTGTTGTCTCTTGTAGTTCTTCTGCTTGTCATTGTGGCGGTGCTGGGACCTGTCATCGTGCATCTGCCGAGGTTCGGCAAAGCCCCGTCCGGCGAGCGGAAGCAACGCATCATGCGTTCTCCGAATTTCCGTCGCGGGCGTTTCTGCAATCTGGGCGATGTGGAGGTGCGCTTCTCATGGCGGAAGATGCGCCGCGTGCTGCGAAAACATGTTTTCAAAAAGAAAAAAATAGCCCTGAGACCGGAACAGCCTCTGAAGATGGTGAAACACGACCTGAAGTCGCTGCCCGCCGACCGGGACTTCTACGTTTGGTTCGGGCACTCCTCGTATCTGCTGTCGTTGCACGGCACCACCGTTCTAGTGGATCCGACGTTCTGCACGTCCGCTCCATTCTCTTTTGTGAACAAGCCCTTTCCGGGCACCGATGCCTACCTGCCGGAGGACATGCCCGACCATATCGACTATCTGATGATCACCCATGACCATTACGACCATCTGGACTATAAGACCATTTTACGGCTGAAAGACCGCGTGGAAAGGGTGGTGTGCCCGCTGGGTGTGGGCTCGCACCTGGAACGCTGGGGCGTGGATCCCGCGCATATTGTGGAGATGGACTGGGACGATGTTTATGACGCTGAAACGTCGTGGCGCTTTGTCTGCCTGCCCGCGCAGCATTTCTCCGGTCGGGCAATGCGACGCAACAACACGCTTTGGGCCTCCTTCCTCCTGCAGACGCCCTACGGCACCATCTTTGCCGGATGCGACGGCGGCTATGGCCAGCATTTCAAGCAGATAGGGAAGAGATTCCTGAATATCGACCTTGCCATTCTTGAAAACGGACAGTATAATGAGTTGTGGGCACCTGTCCATACGTTACCTCCTTTGTTGGGCCAGGAGGCCGTTGATTTGGGTGCAAAACAAATCATAACCGTGCATCATTCCAAGTATGCCCTTGCACTCCATCCTTGGGATGAGCCGCTGGAAAACGAAATCAAAGCCCGCGACCAGTACGGCTTGAACCTCATAACGGTTGGCTTGGGCGACGCTGCCGAACTCCGTCTCACCATATAACCTCTTTTAAGACGCGAATCATCGCGTCTCAACATTTCCCCTCCCCAATATTGTGTTTGCAACGATGGTAAATCCCTATTAATGGGGATAACCCGTTACCGAACGAACTGCTATTTTTGCAATCGTAAAATTACTATGCCATATGCTGTTATCTGACTTAAAGACAGGGGAGAAGGGTGTGGTGGTGCGCGTGGCGGGCCATGGCGCTTTCCGCAAGCGTATCATCGAGATGGGCTTCATCAAAGGGGTGAAGGTCGAGGCGGTCCTCAACGCGCCGCTGAACGACCCCATCAAATACCGGATCATGAATTTCGAGGTGTCGCTGCGACGGAGTGATGCGCAGAAAGTGGAGGTGGTCAGCGAGGCGGAAGCCGAGCGCGAGATTGCGCACCATGACGACTACAAGCCCCTCGACGCCCCCGATTGCGATGCCATGCACCATATCGCCGAGCATCGGAGCCGTACCATCAACGTGGCATTGGTGGGAAACCCTAACTGTGGAAAGACCAGCATCTTCAACATCGCAGCACATGCCCATGAACGTGTGGGCAACTATAGCGGCGTGACCGTGGACGAGAAGGTGGGCACCTTCACCCACGGCGGCTACACGTTTAACCTGGTGGACCTGCCGGGCACCTACAGCCTCAGTGCTTACTCGCCCGAGGAACTCTATGTGCGCAAGCATATCTTGGAAAAAAATCCGGATATTATCTTGAACGTGGTGGATGGCAGTAATTTGGAACGTAATCTCTATCTTACCACCCAGCTCATTGACATGGACATCACGATGGTGATGGCGCTGAATATGTACGATGAACTTCAAAAGAGCGGTGATAATTTGGATATCAATCAGTTGAGTGCGCTGTTGGGTATGCCCATCGTGCCCACCACCGGTCGCAGCGGCGACGGCATCGACCGCCTCTTTGACACTATCATTGAGGTTTTTGAACGTGAAAACGGGTTGTCATCAGACAAAAACGACGGTGCAACGCTGTACCGCCATATCCATGTGAACCACGGTGCGGAACTGGAACGCCATATCCGCACCTTGCGCACCGAACTCTACGAGCACGGTTTCTCTGACAATCTTTCCACACGTTTTCTTTCTATCAAGTTGTTGGAAAACGATGCGCAGTTGGAAGACTACGTGCGCGAGCACGATCCCGACGGCAGCGTGCTCAAGATGCGCGACGAGATTGCCGGGGAGTATCAGAGCAGCAGTGGCAGAAGGGTGGTGGAGAAAATGCCTTCGCAGCTTGGCATCGAGGACCAGCACCAGGACATCGAGAGTGCCATCACCGACGCCAAGTACGCTTTCGTGCGTGGCGCGTTGGCCGAATGTTACCTTCGCAACGATAAAAGCACTCTGCACCGCCACACCGACAAGATTGACGCTTTGGTCACCCATCGTTGGCTGGGCTATCCCATCTTCCTCTTTTTCATGTTCGTGACCTTCTACTGTACCTTCGCTATCGGACAGTATCCGATGGACTGGATTGACAGTCTTTTCACCTGGCTGGGCGATTTGGTGGGCGGGGCCATGAATCCCGGTCCGCTGCGCAGTCTGCTGGTGGACGGCATCATCACGGGTGTGGGTTCTGTGATTGTCTTCCTGCCGAACATATTGATATTGTATCTCTTCATCTCTTTTATGGAAGATAGCGGCTATATGGCCCGTGCCGCCTTCATCATGGACAAGCTGATGCACCGCATGGGATTGCACGGCAAGAGTTTCATCCCCATGATTATGGGCTTCGGGTGCAATGTGCCCGCGGTGATGGCCACCCGTACCATTGAGGACCGTAAGAGCCGCCTGCTTACCATGTTGGTCATCCCGATGATGAGCTGTTCGGCCCGTATTCCGGTATATGTCATCCTCACGGCTGCCTTTTTCAGCCAATACGCGGCGTTTGTGCTCACCGGTCTCTACATGTTGGGCATGTTAATGGCCGTGTTGATGGCCAAGCTCTTCAGCCGTTTCTTCGTGAAAGGGGAGAGTCTGCCTTTTGTGATGGAATTGCCCCCGTACCGTATGCCCACCGCCAAGGCTGTGCTTCGTCACACGTGGGAGAAGGGCAAGGAATACCTGAAGAAGATGGGTACCATCATCTTAGCGGCCAGCGTGATAGTGTGGGCCTTGGGCTATTTCCCGCATCGTGACGCCGACACCACCGCCCGCGAGCAGATGGAGCACTCCTACCTCGGGCGTATCGGCAAGACCATCGAGCCGGTGATGCGGCCCTGCGGCTTCGACTGGCGGCAAAGCGTCTCTCTGCTGGCTGGCGTGGCGGCTAAAGAGGTGGTGGCCAGCACCATGGGCGTGCTCTATGCCTCCTCCGCCGATGAGGCTGCGGTGGAAGGTCCCGACATTGATTCTGACGAGGGCGAACTGCACATCGCACGGCTGGTGGCCGGCAACATGACACCGCTTTCCGCTGCAAGTATGCTGCTGTTCATCCTATTGTACATGCCATGCCTCTCAACTATCGTGGCCATAAAAAATGAAAGCGGCAAATGGAAATGGGCGCTGTTTACCGTGGCCTACACGATTGGATTGGCCTGGGTGGTTTCCGCATTGTTCTTCCAGATAGCTGCATTAATATTCTGAAAAATGGCGCAGATTGTGATCGTCGTGATAGTGGTGGCGTTGGCGCTCGTGTTCGCGGGGCGTGCCGTTGTGCGCACCTTGAAAGGCAGGGGTGACTGCGGTTGCGGCTGCGATCATTGTCCTTATGCCGGGACATCCTGCAACAAACAAAAATGATCTTCTACCAGCAGGTTTGGTGTATGAAGTTTTTTTGTCTGTGAATGTGTCTGTTCTGCAACACTTAAAAGGTTAATTTCCGCCTGTTGGTTCAACGTGTCGGATAATTGATTATTTTTGCTGCGGAAAAGGATTCATAGAATTATAAATGTATTTGTTCGTTACCTGCTAAAATGAATTTGTTCATGGGAAAAAAGATAAAGCGCCTTTCTCTTCTTGTTCTGTTGCTTGTAATAACACAGACTGCCTTTTGTGGAAAACCCAAGCCCGATGCCGTTTATCATCTTATCCGGAAGGAATACAAAATAAACGAGGATGGCTCTACTGATATGCGTTTCCGGAAGGAGATGCAACTTTTCTCGCACGATGCCTTCTTTCATACATACGGTGAAACATTGATTTTATATAATGCAGATTTCCAAACGCTTACGATTAATGAAGCCTATACTGTCCGCAAAGACGGCAGTAAAGTGGAAACCCCGGCCAACGCGTTCAATCCGAGTCTGCCCGCAGGCTGCACCGACTGTGAGCGTTTTAACACGATTCGGGAGATGGTGGTCACCCACACGGCGTTGGAGTATGATGCCACCATTGTGCTGGATTACACGATTCACACGGAAGCGAATTTTCTTGGCATCTGGATGGAGCGGGTGGACTTGTGCGAGCCGGCCCCGATAGAGCGTTATGAGGTTTCCGTCACCCTGCCCGCCGAATACAATCTTCAGTATATGGTCAACTGCTATGGCCGCCAGGTGCAACCCGCGAAGGATACACAGAATCTTCAATACCGGATGAGCTGGGTGTTCGAGGACCTGCCCCAGCGTCCGGCCGAGGCCTATCTGCCGCACGACTACCTGCCTTTTATGATGATGACCACGATTGGGGACCCGACGGCTTTCATGAGCGAGCTGACCTTCCAGAATGCCTTTGTGCCAGTGGAGAAGAACTTTTACCGCGAGGCGGCGGCTATCACGGTGCATGCTGCTTCTGATATTGACAAAATACTGGCCCTCCGCAACTATGTGGCGGATATGATCCATACCAACGATGTGTCGTTGAAGCAGATGAACTACATCATCGCCTCCCCCTCCACGGTCTGGCAGACCAATTGCGGCAGCAGGGTGGACAAGGACATGCTGCTTGCTACGTTGCTGCGCGCCTCCGGCTTTCAGGCGGAATTTGGTTTGCTGTATGGCAGTCTCATGGATGATGCGGAGAGTGCCGTGAAGGTGACCATTCAGAGTGGCACGTATTACATCTCGTCGGCGGTGAAGTCGCCCAGGAGTCTCTCTGTGCTCAAAGCCGGTGACACGTTCCTCTCCATACAGGGGACGATTCAGAATTTCCCGAAACCTGTCAATAGCGTGGATTTGATTGCTGATTTTGATATTGTGATGAAAGATGGCGCGCCCAAAATGGATGTGAATGTGCGCCGTTCGGATATCCATTCGCCGCAAAGGAGCAGCATGCGCCCGGTATCGCGTACGCCCTCCATCCGTCTGAAAAATATGGGCAGCGGCTATTATGAGATGACCTTGCCGGAGAATTACGGCTGCGACCTGCAACCTTCGCGTATCGCCCCCGACCGCACCCTGCCGGTAGAGGTGGTGACGGGGGAGGAAAACTATTCCTTTACGATCACATTGCCCGCCGGAGCACGTTGCCTGACCAAACCCTATAAGATAGAGCAGTCCAGCGAGTTTGGCTCTGTGATGGTTGAACTTGTTTGCGACGGACGCACCTTGACCGTGAACAGGAAACTCTCCTTGAAAGAACCGTTTGTAAGTGGGAAAAAGAACCTGCGTCGCCTGCGGGATATGCTCGTTGTTTGGGAGACGAATAAACGTATTGTGTTTAAGAACAATTAATTATTGGATGAAATATGTCTGCCAATCCGAAACTGCTGCCGCCATTGGTCACGATTGACCCCTATTTGAAGCCCTTTGCGAACGTTTTGCGTAAGCGCCACGAGCGTGCCGTACTTCGGGAACTGGAGTTCACGGATGGGACTCGCAAGTTGTCAGAGTTGGCCAACGGACATCACCACTATGGTCTGCATAAGACCGAAAACGGTTGGGTGTTCCGGGAAAAAGCCCCGAATGCCACGGCATTGTACTTGTATGGCGATTTTTCCAGATGGCAGATCAAACCGGAATTTGCCCTGCATCCGGTGGGAAACGGCGATTGGGAAATCGAGTTGCCGGACTTCTGCCTGGAACACACCATGCTCTATAAGTTGTGGATGGTGTGGCAGTCGGGGGCTGACGAGCGCCTGCCCGCCTACGCCACGCGCGTGGTGCAGGACGACAACACCAAGGTCTTCTGCGCGCAGGTGTGGGATCCGAAACCCTATGATTGGAAGCACCCGCAGCCGCCCAAACCTGACCATCCGCTGATCTACGAGGCCCATATTGGCATGTCCTCGCAGGAGGCCAAGGTCTCCACCTATTGGGAGTTTAAGGAGACGGTCCTGCCGAGAATCATCAAGCTTGGCTACAACACCATCCAGCTGATGGCCGTACAGGAACATCCCTATTACGGCTCCTTCGGCTATCAGGTGGCCAACTTCTTTGCGCCGTCGTCGCGCTTCGGCACACCCGAGGAGTTGAAGGAACTTATTGACACGGCGCACGGTGCGGGCATCTCCGTCATCCTCGACGTGGTGCACTCGCACTCCGTGTCCAATGTGAAGGAAGGGCTTTCTCATTTCGACGGCTCCGACCATCTCTACTTCCATTCCGGGGAGAAAGGGCAGCATCCGGTTTGGGATTCGCGCTGTTTCGACTATGGCAAGTCCGAAACGCTGATGTACCTGCTATCCAATCTCAAATACTGGCTGCAGGAGTTCCGCTTCGACGGGTTCCGCTTCGATGGTGTGACCAGCATGAGCTATTGGAACCACGGCATTGGCGTTGATTTTGTGGATTATGCCCAATATTTTGATGATAATGTGGATGAAGATGCCCTCACATACCTTGCGCTGGCCAACAATCTGATTCGGGAGGTCAACCCGCAGGCACTGACCGTGGCGGAGGATGTGAGCGGAATGCCGGGGATGGCCTTCCCGACGGAAAAGGGCGGCCTTGGCTTCGACTACCGCATGTCGATGGGTATCGCCGACTATTGGATGAAAATTGTGAAGACCCGTTCGGACGAACAGTGGGGTGTGGGCGACATATACTTCCATCTCACCGACAAGCGGCGCGAGGAGCAGACCATCAGTTATGTGGAGTGTCATGATCAGGCGATGGTGGGGGACAAGACGCTGATTTTTAGATTGGTGGATAAAAACATGTACGATAAGATGTCCGTCTTTACACCGGATTTGACGGTGGATAGGGGCGTGGCGTTGCACAAGATGATACGTCTGGTTACGCTGTCGTTGGCTTCTGGCGGCTATCTCAACTTCATGGGCAACGAGTTCGGGCATCCCGAGTGGATCGACTTCCCACGCGAAGGGAACGGCTGGTCCTGCCAGCACGCCCGCCGGCAGTGGAATCTCGCCGATGACGAGACCTTGAAATATGCAGGCTTGAATCGTTTTGATGCGGACATGATCCATCTGGTGCGGGACAATGCGGTGCTTTCCGCCTTGCCCAGACTGATATGTCAGAATGAAGGCGACCAGGTGTTGGCTTTCGAGCGTCAGGGGTTGTTGTTTGTCTTTAATTTTAATCCGATAAAATCCTTTGAGGATTATGAAATATCCATTGCACCAGGTGATTATGTTGTTGCACTCAACTCTGATTCACCGTGTTACGGCGGTTTCGGCAATGTGGACGAGGAGACTGTTTTCCCCACCACGCGGAAGGTCGGTGCCGATGTTGTCCGGCTATACCTTCCCTCACGCACCGCGCTGGTGCTGCGCCGCCGATGATATGTCCTGGATGTTGAAATGCTATGCTTCTTATTTCGGAATATGAAAAAAAACAGTCTTTTACTCATCCTCTGCTTGTTTTTCCTGAATGCTTTCGCGCAGGATGCCGCTGATGCCAACCCCGATCTGGACTTGTCGGCCCAATACACGCCGCCCCGCGAGGCCGACGTGCGCGCACATCTCGACCAGTGGCAGGACCTCAAGTTCGGCATGATCATCCACTGGGGACTCTATGCCGTGCCCGGTATCGTGGAATCATGGTCGATATGCTCCGAGGACGAAGATTGGATTCCGCGCGACAGCACCATGGACTACAACGCTTACAAGCAGTGGTATTGGAATCTGAACAAGGAGTTCAATCCCAGACAGTTCAATCCGGACCAATGGGCCGCTTGCGCCAAAAACGCCGGTATGAAATATGTGGTATTCACCACCAAGCATCACGACGGCTTTGCCATGTACGACACCAAGTACAGTGATTTTTCCATCGCCAAGGGTCCATTCGCTAATCATCCCAAAGCCGATGTGGCCAAGTATGTGTTTGAGGCGTTCCGCAAGCAGAACATGATGATTGGCGCATACTATTCCAAGCCCGACTGGCATTCACAGAATTATTGGTGGAGCCGTTATGCCACGCCCGACCGCCATGTGAATTTTACCATTGCCAACCATCCACAGCGCTGGAATGATTTCAAGCAATTTGTTTATAATCAGATAAATGAGATTACCTCAAATTATGGTAAGATAGACATCCTTTGGCTGGATGGCGGCTGGGTGCGTGCTCCGAAGGAAGATATTGGCATGGATAACATCGCCAAGATGGCGCGCCGCAATCAGCCCGGCCTTATCATCGTGGACCGCACCGTTACCGGCGAGTACGAGAACTACCGCACGCCCGAGAAGATGGTCCCCGAGAAGCAACTGCCGTACCCGTGGGAGACCTGCATGCCGCTGAGCAAGGACTGGGGTTTTGTACCCGGAGCTATTTTCAAAAGTCCGGATGTCATCATCTCCACTTTGATTGAGGTGGTGGCCAAGGGCGGAAGTCTGCTGCTCGGTGTGGGACCCACCCCTGAGGGTATCATTGAGCCCGAGGTGGCCAAGATTCTGGATGAGATTGGCAAATGGCTGAAAGACAATGGCGAGGCCATCTACAACACGCGCAACACGCCCGTGTATCACGATGGCAATGTCTGGTTCACGGCTTCGAAGGACAAGCTGACCACATACGCCATCGTGCGCCCTGATGGTCCGATGCCTGCCACCGTGTCCTGGCACGGCAACCTGCCCGCAAAAGGTTCCAAAATGGTTTTGCTGGCCGACCGCTCTGTTGTAAAATACAAGATTTCAGGTGATTCGGTCATCGTAACGGTGCCGAAATCGGTTCGTGCGAAAGGCAAACCCTTTGCCGTGGCGTTTCAGACGGCCTCCAATTTTTCCTACAACGACTTGAACCGCAACGGAAAATGCGACCCGTATGAGAATCCGAATCTTTCTGTTAATGAAAGAGTGGAAGACCTGCTCTCTAAAATGACTTTGGAAGAAAAGGTAGGCCAGCTGGCCATGACGATGGGGTGGGAGTATTATGAAAAGAGTGGCAATCAATATGTTTTGACGGAGAAATTCAAGAAGGAACTCCGCGAGAGACACTTGGGCAGCACCTGGGCGCTGATGCGCGCCGACCCCTGGACGCGAAAGACCCTGCAAAACGGGCTCACCCCCGAGGCTGCCTATAATTTGACCAACGAAATGCAACTGTGGAACCGAAAAAATACCCGTTTGGGTATTCCCCTGCTGTTTGCCGAAGAGGCACCGCACGGACACATGGCCATCGGC
>JBGUMF010000085.1:0-5946 GCA_045116675.1 Bacteroidales bacterium | reverse complement strand
CCGGCACGCCGATGCAGTCGAGCAAAATGGCCAGCACGGCTCCGATGATGTAGAGCAGCCATGGGGTCTGGCCTCCGAACATCAGCGGCTCGATGATGGCAGCCATGGCGTTGGCCTGCGGGGCTACGAGGGCGTCCTCACCCGTATAGCCGTAGGTGTTGGAGAGCAGCATGATGACGGCACCGACCGTCAGCGCCGACACCAGCGTACCCACGAACTTGAAGGCCTCCTGCTTGAAGGGGGAGGTTCCAATCCAGTAACCGATCTTCAGGTCGGTGATGAAGCCGCCGGCCATGGCTAATGCGGAGCATACGATGCCGCCCACCACCAAGGCCGTGATGATGCCCGTGCCGCCTTTCAACCCCACAGCGGAGAGGATGAAGGAGGAGAGTATCAGGGTCATCATCGTCATGCCCGAAACAGGGTTGGTGCCCACCGTGGCGATGGCCGTGGCCGCCACCGTGGTGAAGAGGAATGCGAACAGGAAGACCACCAGCAGGGCCACAATAATCTGCGTGATGTTCATCTGCATCCCGCCAAAGAGGAAGAATATGACCATGAGGGCGATGACGGCGAGGAATCCGAACAGGATGATCTTCATGGAGATGTCGCGCTGCGTGCGGATGATGTCCTGGTTGCCGCCAGACTGCTTCCCGGCTTTGAGTGCGACGCCGATGGATTTCTTAATCACGCCCGCGGACTTGATGACTCCTAAGATGCCGGCCATGGCGATACCGCCGATGCCGATGTAGCGGACATATTGTGAGAAGATGAGGTCGGGGTCCAGAGCGCTCATAGAGGTCAGCACGCCGTTCACGTCGGTGGCGCCGAACTGCCCTAAAAGCGGCACGATAACCCACCACGACAGGGCGGAGCCGGCGCAGATGATGGCCGCGTATTTCAAGCCAATAAGGTAACCAGTGCCCAACAGGATGGATTCGGCACTCATCTTGAAGACGAACTTGTGGTTCATGGCCAAGCGCTCGCCCCAGCCGCACATGCGCGTGGAGATGGTGTCGGCCCAGAAATGGAAGGTCGTCATGAGGAAGTCGTACAGACCGCCAATCAACCCGCTGACCAGCAGAAGCTTGGCCTGGTTGCCGCCCTTGGCACCCGACACCACAATCTCGGTGGTGGCGGTGGCCTCCGGGAACGGGTACTTGCCGTGCATGTCGGAGACGAAGTATTTGCGGAACGGGATCAGGAACAGGATTCCCAGAAAGCCTCCGAAGAGGGAGGAGAGGAAAATCTGCCAGAAGTTGACCTGTATGTCAGCAGCGATGGCCGGATTGGTCTCTTTGATGATGTAGATGGCCGGCAGGGTGAAGATGGCACCGGCCACGATGACGCCGGAGCTTGCCCCGATGGACTGGATGAGCACGTTCTCGGAGAGCGGGCTCTTGCGCTTGGCGAGGGTGGAGATGCCCACAGCGATGATGGCGATGGGGATGGCGGCCTCGAAGACTTGGCCGAACCGCAGCCCCGAATAGGCCGTGGCGGCGGAAAAGATGATGGCCATGATGATACCCCACGTGATGGTCCATGCGTTCAGCTCGGGATATTTCTTCTCGCCCAGCAAAATGGGCTTGTAGGTTTCGCCTTCTTTGAGCTCACGATAGGCGTTGTCGGGAAGTTTGATTTCCTCATTCAGGTCAAGACCCTGTTTTTCTTGTTCTTCCATATTGATTTATAAATGATTATGAGAATACAAATAATGCCGCCAAAGATACAAAAAAACTTTGTCCTTTTTTTGTCTTTCGGATAAATTCTTAACAGAATAATTCACAGGCAGGGTTCGGATGGATGCAAAAAAAACAACCCGTGAAAGGGTTGTTTTGGTGATTCCGCTGCGACTCGAACGCAGAACCTGCTGCTTAGAAGGCAGCTGCTCTATCCAGTTGAGCTACGGAACCCTCTTGCCGTCGGGATAGCCTGATTCGAACAGGCGACCTCCTGCTCCCAAAGCAGGCGCGATAACCGGACTACGCTATATCCCGTTTTTTGAGGCTGCAAAAATACACTTTTTTTATTTTTATACGGATGTCTGATGAATTTTGTATGTGTTTGATAATGGAATGGTTACAAAAAAAGGACCGAAACAGCTTTGCTTTTCGGCCCTTTTTGTGGCGGGAACGGGAATTGAACTCGTGACCTCCGGGTTATGAATCCGACGCTCTAACCGACTGAGCTACCCCGCCTTTTTTGAGGCTGCAAAAATACACTTTTTTTCATTATCCTTGTTTTGATGAAAAATTTTTTTTGAGGGAGTGTTTTTTTTATTATTTTTGCAGGGCATAATGAATGTGAAAAACCGTCTAGTTATGAAAAGCACGTTTACGAGTAAAATTGTCTTGTTTTGCCTGTTTATAGCCGCTTTGGCCAGCTTCGTGCCGGCAGAAGCCCAGCAACCTGCCATCTACAACGGCACTCCGCCCACTTTTATGACCTTCTCGGCCCCGTATGTGAAGTGCCGGTATGGTACCTATTGGTGTGCGTGCGATGCGAACAACTCCTATTGGACATGTTCGGGAAACAACAACAACAATTGGGTCACGGGCACATACGGCAGCGCCTCGTATGCCAATTCCGCCAGCAACGGAATCCTGACACCGACCTCCACCAACTGGAGCCACCGTCTGGTGACCTCACACACGGCCACGGACCCGTGCATGTGCTATGATAACGGCAACGGGACCTATACGAACTCGCCGGCACTGCCGGTGGGCGGTTGGGATCTGGAGCCCAGCACCCTCTACGACCCCATCGACACGGTCATACAACTTGGCGGTCCCAACAACCAGGGCAAGGGCAGCCAATCCATAGAATATTGGTTCCGCCCCTCCACGGAGCAAAGTGTGTTGATGGTGATGCTCGCGTTCGCAACAGAGGCCTCCAACCACCCCACCTACCAGAATGCCAAATTCTATGTGGAGGTGATGGACTCGGCCTATAATCTGCTGAACCTCGGTTATTATCCTGACCTTCAGGGCAACCCGATGAGCACACTTCCCCGCCAATGGCCCTACGCACGCTTCCTCTATGTCCCAATCAATACGAGTAATACAACGTGTAGCATCCCGTATTGCCTGGCCACACCGGTAGGCTATGACTACTATGGTACGAACGACGAGAACAAGGCCTTCCAGGTCTCGGAATGCCCGTATTCGAATTTCAATGGCCAGGTGCCCCTGTCCCATTCCAGCGTCGCCTCCCAGTGGTTCAAATACACGCAGATAGCCTTCGACCTCTCCAAGTATGCCAAGCTGCATAAAACGGTTGTCTTTCGCGTGAAAGCCGAGTCGTGCGTGATGAACTTCCATTGGGCATACGGTTATTTCGCAGCCCAGCTGGTGCGCGGCTATATCGCGGCGGATGTTTGCAACCGGAGTCATATATGGCTTTCCGTACCCGATGGCTTCAGCGAGAACTCATACGTGTGGTATGTCGGTGCGGATTCCGCATCCGCCCAACGTGCACAACTGTACGATGGACAGCACAATATCTTCATCTCCCGTACCAACGGCACGCAGATATACCCCTATTACCGTTGCGAGGTGAAAACACAGGCAGGTGTGCCGATCATCTATGAGGGAAGAATCGATTACTATTCGGATATTCATCCTATGTACCAATACGCCCAGATAGCTTGTGACAGCGTATATACGCTCCGTTTCGACAACTTCAGCACCTATCGCGAGATTCGCCCGTCGGCCAATGCAGGCCTCGCCGACACGATTACCTATCCGGTCCAGTATGTGGAATGGGATTTCGGCGACGGCTCCCCGCTTTCCGCCGCGCTGAGCCCTACGCACAACTATGCCGAAGTGGGCTACTATCCTGTGACCCTATGGGTGTATGATCGCCACCATAATTGCTGCGACTCGGTCAAGCACATGGTCTTTGTGGACACGGCAAACCATGTCAGTGTGGGAGACAAAATGTTGAAGATGGAGGTCTATCCCAATCCGTCCGACGGCATCTTCACGGTGTCGGTGGAAAACACACCCACATATACTATTAATGTATATGACATGCGGGGTGGTCTTGTGAAAAGCCTGCCTTCCACCGCTTCCGAAACCAAGATTGACCTCAGCGAGGTGCCTTCCGGTTCCTATGTGGTGGAGGTCCGTACGCCGAAAGGCCGCCATACCAAGATGGTGCAGAAGCGTTAGCCCCATCGGATAGGAAACTTTCTTTTCTTTGCAACAATTCGCTTGCCCATTCGTTAAGCATAATGTACGGCCTTTTAAGGCTGGCAGTATTAGAATTGTTTTTTAATTTTTTATAAAATGAAAAGAATAATAACATCTATCATCCTCACAGTTTTGTGTCTGATGACAGCTCTTTCGCTCACCGCCCAACCCGTGGTGAACGGTGTCATGCAGGGCTCGCCACGTTCGTTTATGGTGAATCCTGCAAACTGCACTTCGGCCAGCGGATGGGCAAGAGCTTATAAAGGAGGCTGCCCCAATAGTACAGATGCTATCAATGAGGGTAATGTATCCTTGTCGCAGAGTGGTATCTCTACAACCTCTCACGCATTGATGATCCGAGGAACCGGAAACCAGACAGATGGACAGACATGCGACAACTCTATTTCGGGATTCCATCTGCCCATATATCCGCCATCCTGGACTACGAATTTGCATCCCGGCACGTATGAGGATACGGTGATGCGTATCGGAAACACCTCCGGTTCGGCCGCCTGTCAAAAAATGGAATATTCGTTTATTCCGGACACCATCAACCCGGTGTTGTTGGTGACGTATGAATGTGTGTTGGAAGCTCCAACCCATCCGCGTGCTCAGAATCCCAGTGTTGTTATCCAGGTGACATCCAATACCAGTGATCATAATGCCTTGTTGCCCTTGGGCTATTATCCGAGTGATTATATTACAAATGGTAATAATACGCTCAATAATAATTCGAATTGTCCGAGAAATACAAACTGGCCATACGCACGATATTTCTATCAGGCGGAAGGCAATGATGGACCTTCGGTTCATCCAACATATATGACACCGTCGGCCTTTTACACGGGAAGTAATTTCCCCACATACGAATGTGGTTCAGGGTATAGCAAGATTGTATCCACAAAATATGTGATTGTGGCGTTCAATCTGATGGAGCAGGCCCGTAACCATACACCCGTAAAGTTCAAAGTGTTGATGCGTGGATGTACGCCATGTGGTCACTATGCGTATTTGTATTATACAGCGAAAATGGTGCCGGGCAAGATCAGTGTGGATGCTTGCCCGCAGGATGATACGGTTACCTTGTCGGTGCCGTGGGGCTTTGATGCCAATTCATACCGTTGGAAACACGGGTTAAACAAAGACACCTGCGTGAATTTGACTACGATTAACCCTTACAGGGTGAAGATTCCCCGTGACCGGCTGATGCCCTACTACCGCTGCGAGATGCAGTCCGAAACGGGTGTCCCCTTTGTGTATGAGGCATATACTAAAAAATATGACTTTGTGCCGTATTTCAGCTATGTGGATTCTGCGGGTGGCTGCCAGCATAATCTCATCTTCCGGGATTCAAGTGTGAACATTGTTGTAACACCAGAGTTTTTGTCGATAAATCCAACGACAGGGGACACTCTGTTTGTGCCTTCTGACACCGTAAGGGATTCGTTACCGGTGCTGGACTGGTTTTGGATCAAGGCTCCTGGCGACACGGTGCGTTTAGGCAACGCCAATGACACGACGGTTCGGCATGTGTTTGACGCATACACAGCTACTGGCGCACGTCTGGATTCAGTCCGGGTGCTTCTGCGGGTGAATACGAGCCAGACGCGATCGTGCCACTGCCTGGATACGATTATCTGGGTGAAATTCGATACGGCGAACGTCATTTGCCCGGTGACCAAAGACACCATCCAGATCTGCGAGAGCTCGATGGTGAACGGGAAATACCAGAGGACGATTGCGGATTCGACCT
>JBGUMF010000084.1:0-5380 GCA_045116675.1 Bacteroidales bacterium | reverse complement strand
GCGGTTATCACCAGCTGGCATGCCTCGGAGATGGTCATGAAATAGCGGGTGATGTCGGGATGGGTGACGGTGATCGGGCCGCCTTTTTCTATCTGCTGGCGGAAAATCGGGATCACTGAACCATTGGAATCCAGCACGTTGCCGAAGCGTGTGGTGATGAACTTGGTAGTCGTCTGGTGGAAGTTCAGCGCCTGCACGTACATCTCTGCGATGCGCTTGGACGCGCCCATGACGTTCGTCGGATTGACGGCCTTGTCGGTGGAGACCATCACGAACTTCTTGGCCCCGTACTTCACGGCCATATCGGCCAGCCGTTTCGTACCCTCCACATTGACCTTGATGGCCGAACGCACGTTCTTCTCCATCATGGGCACATGCTTGTAGGCGGCGGCATGATAGATGATGTTGGGACGATAACGATCCATCAGCTTGTCCATCTGCTCCGTGTCGCAGATGTCCAGGATGTGCATGTTCACATACTTCATGCCGTTGACCTGGTTGATTTCCCCTTGCAGGAAAAAGCAGGGCGTCTCCGCCTCGTCGATGAGGACGAGCCGTTTGTAGGGGAACTGCAGCAGCTGGCGAACAATCTCACTGCCAATGGAGCCGGCAGCTCCCGTGATCATGATCGTCTGCCCCGACAACTCGGGATTCAGCAGCGAGAGGTCCAGTTGTATCTGCGTACGTTCCAGAAGGTCCTCGATTTTCACCTTCTTGATCTGCTTGAAACTGAGGTTGCCGTTGAGCCAACGCGACACCGGCGGCACCTTCAGCACCTTCACATTGTGCGGCAAAGCCGTTTCCGTGATCTCCTTCACCTTGGCATTGCCGATTTTCTGCACGGCAATAATGAGGAAAGATACATTATTGGTTTTAAGATAATTATTCAAATAATGATAATTCACAACCGGCAATCCCTCCAACTGCATCCCGATTTTTGTCGGATCCTCATCAAAGAAAGCCAAGACCTTGTACTTGGAAGCATTGTCGCGGTCGATGGTCCGCTTGGTGGTCACGCCGGACTCTCCCGCCCCGAAAATCACGATGTTCTTGCGCAGCTTCACCGGATTCACGGTTTCCATGTAATATATTTTGAAAATAAAACGGTAGAAAATCAACAGTACCGTGGTGATGAAGAACTCCATCATCCAAACGGAATTGGGAACAAAGAAACGTCCTGTTACCGAGTATATTACAAGATTGATAAGTACGATAGACATGGAACCGCCCAGACACGCCCAGAATATCTTGGCCACATCGCGTGTGCTGGTGTAGCGGATGACCTGGTAGTTGACTTGGAAAATGGCCAAAAAGAGAATCCGCACCGGCAGAATCAGGATTGGCGCGTTTATCCAATCGACATAACCTAAATTCGACGGGAACTTGAAATTGTCACGGATGAACATGGCCAGGAACACCGACAAGGCCACGACCAGAATGTCGATGCACATGACCAGCCAGGGCGGCGTAATACCTAACGATCTGACTTTCAGATATATCTTCTTTATTGGTGATTTCATACTCAATATTTATCCGTAAAAACGGGCGGCAAAAATACGAAATTACTCTCTAACATACACTCTCGGGACGCGTTGTGAGATGCGAGTCATCAGTTCATAGCTGATCAAACCGGCAGCTTTGGCCATGTCACCCACGGTATTGCCCTCACCATAGACCACCACCTCATCGCCCTCATGGACATTCAAACCTGTAACATCGAGCATACACATGTCCATGCATATTTTCCCGATGACCGGCACCTTCTGTCCCTGGATAACCACGGTGCCTTTCCCATTCCCGAGCTCGCGCGGGTAGCCGTCGGCGTAGCCAATCGGGATGATGGCCACCTGCGTGTCGTGCGCGAGGCGGAAGCTGCGGTTGTAGCCGATGGTCTCGCCAGCGGCTATCCTCTTCACCTGCGTCACCACCGTCTTGAGTGTCACCACGTTATGGAGTTTCTCGGCCACCTCCGGAATCTCAGAACAGCCGTAGAGCCCGATGCCCAGGCGCACCATCTCGAATTGCGACTCCGTGAAGCGGATGATGCCGGCGCTGTTCAGGATGTGGCGCAGAACCGGATAGTCAAACGCCCCGATTATCGGGTCGGTCATCTGCCGAAAGAGGTCGATCTGATGATGTGTGTAGGCGTCTTCCGAGGGATCCTCGGCGGCGGCCAGATGCGAAAACACAGAGGCCACATGCAGCTGCGGCACCGACTGTATCTTCCGGATCAGTCGTGGCACGTCATCCAAATCGAAACCCAAACGGTGCATTCCCGTGTCGAATTTCAAATGGATGTTGAACTGGCGGATCTCGGGATGTTTCTGCAACACATTCACCAGCTCGTCCAGATAGTAGAAGTTGAAAATTTCGGGTTCCAGACTATGCTGCACCATCACATCAAAACTATGCGCCTCCGCGCCCAGCACAATGATGGGGGTGGTAATATGCCGCTTGCGCAGGCGCACGCCCTCGTCGGTGTAGGCCACGGCCAGATAATCCACACCATGGTGCACCAAATCATTGATAATCTCCGCATCGCCCAACCCGTACGAATTGGCCTTGACCATCGCCACCAGCTTGGTGTCGGGATTCAGGAAAGAACGATGGAAATTGAGATTGTGCACCAAGGCCGGCAAATCAACATGGAGGATGGTGAGGTGCGTCTTGTGCTGCAACCTGCTGACCACCCGCTCGAAATGGAAACTGCGGGCACCTTTCACAAGGATGGTTTCATACGAGATGGGTATCTGCTGCAATTCCGCGAGAAGGGTGGCGGTATCTTTGAAGAACCATTGTGCCGGACAGTCGAAGCAGTGGGCGTGCTCGCACAGGTGCGCACCCACGGCCAGCAGTTTCGTGATATTATGTTGCTGCAACCGGCGGTTCAGCTCCCGGTAATCCTGATCCGACATTTTTCCAACCTGCTCAAAATCAGACAAAATCAGCGTTTTATGGTCCATCTGCGTCTGCGTGTCCACAAACTCAAGCGCGGCGTTGAGTGAGTTGGTGTCCAAACTGTAAGTGTCGTTGATGATGACGGAGTGGTTGCGCCCCTCCAGAATCTCGGTACGCATTTTGATACGGGTCAGGCGCGGAAGACGCTCCCGAATATGTGCCGGAGAACAACCCAACTCCAAGGCTGTTACAATCACATGGAGAGCATTTTCCACAGATGCAGCATCCAAAAACGGGATCACATATTGCTCATGTGCCAGCACCACCACGGTGGCATCTCCTTCCGTGTGGCGCTGTTCAATGGGATGTGCCGCCAAGGCACTACCCCAGGAAATTTTCTGAAGATGAGCATACTCGGGTTGGGCCAATATCTCTTCAACTATCTTATTGTCATCGTGATAGATCAGCTTTTCGCACGTCTTGAACAACTGCAGCTTCTCCACGATTTTCTGTCTTTCACTACTGAAAAATTGGGCATGGGCCATTCCGATATTGGTAAGGATACCCATCGTGGGTCGGATGATGTCGGCCAACTGCTGCATTTCTCCAGGTCTGGAAATACCGGCCTCAAAAATGGCCAATTGGTGGCTGTCCGACATCTGCCACACCGACAACGGCACGCCCAGCTGGGAGTTGTAGCTGTCGGGGCTTCGAACAATATTGAAATCATCTGCCAGCAGGGTGGCCAGCCACTCCTTGACGATAGTCTTGCCGTTGCTCCCCGTGATGCCGACAACGGGATAGCGGAAATGTTGCCTATGCGCACGGGCAATGGCCTGCAGTGATTCCACAGGATTGGAAACCACAAAGTTGCGCACACCCATCTGCTGCAGTTGGGGGATGTATCGGTGGCCGTCGTTTTTTTCCGTTTTAATGGCAAAAAAAAGCGTCTGCTCCGGATGCACCACCTTCCGGCTGTCGATGCACAATTCCGAAATCTCATCCAGGTCGCTGGCCACAACCAGATTGTCGGGATTGACGATAGAATACAATTCGGAAACCTTCATACCTATTTTTAATGAGAGCGCAAAGGTAGTCTTTTTATCTTAACAGATGATATTTTTTTCAAAAACGCCCGCCTTCACCCGTTGTTTATTTTATTTCAACGACAGAAAAAACATCGACGCCATTTTCCCTCAATATGCGCTGTGCAGACGCATTTTGCATGATACTGCCGCCAAAGACGTTGAAATCAAACAGGTTGGGATTCACAAACCAGTTGTTCACATTCATATTCAAACCAATAGTCCGGGTTTCATTACGCCCGATATTGAATCCCGACAAGGGCAGCGTCACCAGGAAGGAGTTGTCTTCAAAATCCGAGCCGCCATCCTGCACCGCACTTCTGCCGGTATGCAGATTGAAGGGCATCTCCATGCCTTCCCCATTCAACCATTTTCCGTTTATTTTCATATAATGATACCCGCCGCCCAACATTCCCGGCCAAGCCATATTGTTTTCAGGAGCATTGGTATAGAAGTAGTTATGATTTAATCTCGGCGAAAGGCCGAACACGAACGAAACAGCCGTGTAATGACCGGCGGGAATCTCGTCGGAGGGCTCCCACCGTAGCGTGGCCGGAATGTCCAGATCCACATAATGGGCGCCACTGTCCGACAAAATCGGTACTTCGGTTCCGTCATCCCGGATTAAAACAACATCGGAAATAAAATACTGAACCTCCGACACCGAATACCGGTTGCCGGAGGCATTTTGATATAAAAAAGTGTCCAATTGCAACGTCTGGCCATCCACCGAAGTGGAAAAACGGATGCAAACATTGCCGGAAGGCTTTTGACAGGATGCCATCAGCAGGCACACTGCCAAGACCACCAGAAAAGATCTACCATTCATCCTCGAAAACCTCTTCAGGCATCATGCCCTCCTCCAGCGACTGGATCAGTTCCTTGATCTGTCCATCTATCTGGGTGAGGAACTCATACTGCGACGGGGACCAATACGGGGAATCGGTCTTGAACCAGTTCTCGATAGGCGCGGCTGCCGCGGCCTTTTCGTTGAAATTCGTGATGGTATAACGGTAGCGGTTGTCCCTGCATTCCAACTTAAACTGGTAATAGACAATGTTTTTCGGCAGCAGAGTGCCGTCTTTCTGCTTGGAGAAGATGCGTACGCTGGAGCGCATTTCCAAAGTGCATTTCTCGGCATCGTCTTTTTTTATAACCTCAGCGGTGTTCTTATAAAACTTTTTTACCCAAGCTTTTGCCCGCGCATACAAGACTTGCGGAGTGCCCTCCTGTTTCACAACATCCTGATAGGTGACCAGGTTGGTGCGCTCATCAATCGGAAGGTCGGGAACAGGTAATTGGTTGGGCTTTTGTGCCGAAAGGCTGCATACAGCCATCAGCACCGTCAATGTAAGGATCAATTTTTTCATGATGGATTATTTTCTGATAAGCGTTTG
>JBGUMF010000083.1:0-9374 GCA_045116675.1 Bacteroidales bacterium | reverse complement strand
CTGTTCCATCAAATTGAACGCCACGGTCACATATTTTGTGGATACAATTTTATTGTAGCCACCATTACATTCATATATTGTGAAACTATTTCCGGGATAAAAAGCGGACGGGGTCATCTCGGCAGGACGAGCATTTGGGCCATCACTACCCTCCATTTGGTAAAAATACCGGGCGTATGGCCAATTATAATTAGGTGTCGGTGAGGTGTTATTATTCCCATTTGTAATATAATCACTCGGATAATAACCCAACGGCAGCAGGGCATTGTGATTATTGTTGTTTTCCGAAACCTGGATCAGCACGGACGGGTTCTGCACACGCGTATGGGTGGGCGCCTGAAAGACACCTTCATACGTCACCAACAAAATAGGATTAAGGGTATCCGGGATAAACGAGTACTCCATTTTTGCCGACTTGGAGGAACCGCTGGTGTTCCCAACCCGCATGACGGTGTCCTCATAATGGTAACCCGAACCTGCAGGATAATCAGGCCAATTCCACGCAATGGGAAATATCGGTAACAGAAATCCTGGATTATTGTTATCGCATGCTTGGTTATCCGTCGGTGAAGTCGTATTGGATGGGTTGATCATCAATTGGTGTGACGACCAGCCACTTGCCACACCCAATGTATAATTGGGGCCTTCAGTGGTAGCTGAGGTCTGACTAGAAGACGGATACGACCCGTTATATGCTCTTGCCCAGCCGTTGGCTTGGTTACAGGTTGCCGGGTCCACCATAAACGTTTTGGGCGAGCCCTGCATGATGCCGTTCACCACGGGCTGGGCAGAGAGACACACTGTCGTTATTGCTAAAAGAAAAACCAGAGTAACTCTTTTTTTCATAATGGTTATTTTTATGAGATTAGCATTATTTTTAATGATGCTGCAAAGATACTATATTTCCGTTCAAGCGCGGAATTGTAATTTTTTCTATCTTTGTCTTATCAATCCGAAAACATTACGGACAATTTCACACCAGCCTCACATGGTTGAGCATCTCCGCGAAGCGCGTGATGCCAGCCTGTATGCGGGAAACCGTCTTGGGCGACGGCTTGCGATAGCCGGTGGCATAATGGCTGAGCTGCTTGCTGTTAATGCCGGTAATTCTCTGCAGACCTGTTAAGGTCAAAATATTGCCGTAATATTGCAGAAAACTTTCTGTATCAAATTTCCAGACAATCTCATAGTCCTCCCTCAACGAAGCTGGCCATTGTTCTTTGGGAAACTCGCTTTTTATCAAATCGATGGCCTGTTCGGTATCAGCTTGTACTTCTTCTATGGTGTTGCCTGCCGCATAAATGCCATCACCATTTTCGGCGTATGCACCGTAATGGTCCCGTGATTTCTCTATAATCATTACAATTTTCTCCATATCCTGTATTTTACAAACCGTATTTCTTAATCAAGTTAATGGCCATCCCCTTGGGAATCTCTTTGGATCCATGATACGGAATTGGCTCCGATTTCCTTCCTCCCTTTGTATAGAAGTAGTGACTCCCGACCGCATGGTCGAACTTCCACCCCGCCTTGATAAATCGCTTATGCAGCTCGCTGTATTTCATAATAGTTTCCCGTATTCCATCAACGCGGCAAAGATATATTTTTTCTATTATAATTGATAGAAAATTTTATACCAACATACAAAAAAAGCGGGCCCATTACCGAGCCCGCTCATACGATATTCCAAAAGAATTATTTTCTTCTTCTTTTCGGTTTGAGGTTGTGTTTGGCAACGAATTCGTCCAACACTTCCTTGAGGGTCGGGGTGCCGATCTCCTGAAGTTCATAACCAACCTTGACAACGGGTTGTTTGATCTTGATGAAGCGCGGCAGGTCGATAGGCGTACCGATGACCACGGCGTCGCACTTGGTGTTGGCGATGGTCTTCTCGAGGTCCTTCATCTGCTGTGCACCATAACCCATAGCCGGGAGGAGCGTGCCGATGTTCGGGTAGCGCTCGAAGGTGGTGGTGAGTTCACCAACCGTGTAAGGACGAGGATCCACGAGCTCGGCGGCACCGTACTTCATGGCGGCAACCGTACCGGCACCGATCTTCATCTCACCGTGCGTCAACGTAGGACCGTCTTCCACCACGAGGACTTTCTTGCCCTTGAGGAGTTCCGGCTTGTCCACCGTGAGGATGGAGGCAGCGTCAATCTGCTTGGCGTTCGGGTTGATCTTGGCGAGGTTAGCGCGCACCGTGTTGATGTTCTCCAAAGAAGCGGAGTCGATCTTGTTGATGACGATAACGTCGGCCAGACGAGCGACCACTTCACCGGGATAGTAGCTGACTTCAGCACCGGGACGAAGAGGATCGGCCACGCCAATGGTCAGGTCGGGTTTGTAGAACGGGAAGTCGTTGTTACCGCCGTCCCACAGCACGATGTCACAGCCGTCGGGATCTTTCTCGGCGCCAGCCATCTCAACCCACTTGCCGGTTTGAGGATCTTTGGTCTTGCCACCCTTGAGGATAGCCTCATAGTCCACACCAGCATAGATGACGTTACGTTTGGTCACCACGTGCGGCTCATACTCTTCCATCTCCTCGATGGTGCAGTTCTGATACTTGAGGTCGTCAACGCAAGCGAAACGTTGGACAACTTGCTTGTTCAAATCGGGATCGTACGGCATCGGGTGACGGACGGCGACGACTTTGAAGCCCATACCAACAAGGTATTCGATGATTTTGCGGGAGGTCTGGGACTTGCCGCAGCCCGTACGGGTAGCACCAACGGCGATAACGGGTTTCTTGGAGGGGATCATCGTGTCCTTCGGGCCCATCAGCCAGAAGTTGGCGCCAGCGGCGTTCACGATAGCGCTCACGCCCATCACGTATGAATAGGGCTTGTCGCTGTATGCGAAGACACAATCGTCAACATCATATTTCTTGATCAACTCGGTCAGCATGGATTCAGGGTAAATCTTAATGCCCTTCGGATACAAATCCTCGCCGGCCAATTCCTTCGGATACATACGGTCGTCGATACCAGGGATCTGCTCGGCCGTGAAAGCCACGACATTGTAGTTCTTGTTGTGACGGAAGAAGGTGTTGAAATTGTGGAAGTCTCTTCCAGCAGCACCAATGATGATGACATTTCTGACTTTTTTCTGCATAATAAACTGGGTTTAAAAGTTATTAATGAAAATGTGATAGAATTTCTCTCAAAAAAGCGGTGCAAATATACAAAAAAAATCCCGATAAACAATTCACAAACACCTGTTCATATCAAAAAAAAATGGCCGACTGCCGAAACTGGTCAGTGGGCCACCATTCTCGTCTGGTTGGCGACGCTCTCCTGCTTGGCCTTCAACTCCTCTTCACTCAGGCCGATATAGCGGTCGCTGAGCACCTGCATCTCGTCGTCCAGCTCCATCAGATAGGGCACTCCCGTGGGGATGTTCAGCTTCACGATGTCCTCATTCGACATGTTCTTCATGAACTTGATGATACCACGGATACTGTTGCCGTGGGCCACAATCATCACCTGCTTGTACTGGCGCAGGCTCTCCACAATGCTGACGTTCCAGAGGGGGATGATGCGGCGCGTGGCGTCGGACAAGGATTCCGTGCCGGGACGTGCCGCGCGGTACTTGATGTCCTGATAGCGGATATCGAACTTGGGATGGCGCGGGTCGTCATCGGGAATCGGGGCGGGCGCCACATCATAGCTCCGACGCCACAGCGTGACCTGTTCCTCACCGTATATCTGGACGGCCTGCTGCTTGTTCTGTCCCTGCAACATGCCATAGTGCTTCTCGTTCAAGCGCCAGGTCTTCTCCACCGGCAGCCACATGCGGTCCATCTCCTCCAGCACGTAGTTCAACGTCTTGATGGCCCGCTTCAGGAAAGAGGTGTATGTATAGCGTATATCCAACCCCGAGTCGCGGAGGATGCGCCCGGCCTGCTTGGCCTCCTCCACCCCCTGCGGGGTAAGGTCCACATCCGTCCAACCCGTGAATTGGTTGGAAAGATTCCACTCGCTCTGCCCGTGTCGGATAAGTATTAACTTGTACATTGATTATTTAAGGTTTTGGTTTGTGAATCGTAATATATGATTGGTAAGATGTTGGAGCTTTGGTCTTAGAAATCAAGACTTTTAAATCCCCCTCTATCAACTATCAATTATTAATTGTTAATTATTAATTGTTAATTGTATTTAGATCTTATTATTCTCGTCCGGAAAGAGAATCCACGGCTTAAAGTGCTTGGCCTCCTCCAGTTCCATGGAACAATAGGATATGATGACCACCACATCGCCCACGCACACCTTACGGGCGGCGGGACCGTTGAGGCAGATCACGCCGGAATCCTTCGCCCCTTTGATGGCATAAGTCTCGAAACGCTCCCCATTGTTCACATCCAGCACCTGCACCTTCTCATTTTCAATTATATGGGCGGCCTCCATCAGGGTTTCATCAATGGTGATGCTACCCACATAGTTCAGATCGGCTTCCGTTACGGTAACCCTGTGTATTTTGGATTTTAACAGCTCAATTGTCATGATTATAAGTTGTGTCAAACATCTAACGATATTATTTGTAGCGGATATTGTCAATCAGGCGCACCTCGCCCACATACACGGTGATGAAGCCCATCACGCCGGCGGCATCGTTCAGCGAGTGTACCGTTTGCAGGGTACTGTCGTCAGCGATGGTGAAATACTCCAACCGGAACTCCGGGATGGCAGCGATGCGTTCCTCCACAAATGCCTGTATCTGCGGCACGTCGGGCAACTGGCGCGACTCCTCCAAAATACGGTGGATGTTGGCGGCGGTCTCGAATTCGTGCGACGTGAGACGGCGGTTGCGGGAACTCATGGCCAGTCCGTTGGGCTCGCGCACGATGGGACAGGGCACAATCTCGCTCTGGATGTTGCACTGGCGCACCATCTCGCGGATGACAGCGATCTGCTGGTAGTCCTTCTCGCCGAAATAGGCCTTGTCGGGACGCACCCACTCGAGCAGACGGCGCACGATGACGCCCACCCCGTTGAAATGGCCGGGACGGGCCGCGCCCTCCATCACCTTCTCCACCGGACCAAAGTCGTACACCTCCGACGGCTGCACAGGGAAGACCTCTTCCACCGACGGCGCGAACACGTAGTCGGCATCCTCGCCGATCAGCTCCAGATCGCGCTCCAACGTGCGCGGGTACTTGCGCAAGTCGTCAGGGTTGTTGAACTGCACAGGATTGACGAAGATGGATACGAATACCGCGTCGTTTTCCTTACGCGCTCTCCGGATGAGGGACAGATGGCCCTCATGCAAAGCACCCATTGTCGGCACCATGCCGACCGTTTTGCCTTCAGCCTTGATTTTGGTGGCTGTTGCCAATAACTCTTTTACAGTATTGATTACTTGCATAATTTTACTTCACTTTGAAAAAAAGCGGGCAAAGATACAATTTTTTCACTACCCTATCGGATATTTTCTTCCACCATCTCCTTCAAGGAGGCAATCACATCGGGATCGTTGATTGGCATCCCATCCAGCACTTCGTACACTTCGTCCGTATCCAACGTATAATCAACTTCTTCGTCGCGTTTGTAATGGAAGATGAAACGGATTTCCGGATGTGCGGAGATGGTCAGAACCATCGTGCCGGCCAGGTCGCCCATGGGTGGCGTGTCAAGGTGCGTGAGGCCGAACACGGCGGTCACCGTCGTGCCCACGCCCACCTCCGACCGGATGTTCATCGAGCCGCCGGTCATCTCCGTGTTCTGTTTCAGCAGCGGCAATCCGAGCCCCACCTTGCGGGTGGTGCGCGTGGTGAAGAACGGGTTGGTCACCTTCTCCACCATCTCCGGCGTCATGCCGCAGCCGTTGTCCTTGAAGACGAGCGTCAGCGTGTCGGCGCGGCTGTCCAGCAGGACATCCAGCCCGATCTCCGTCGCTTTGGCCCGCGTGGAGTTCTGCAGGATGTCCATGATGTGCATCGACAAATCCTTCATGGCACTATGCGTTAAGCATTTGGTAAATCTTTCCGGCCACCTCGAAGGTCTGCTCGTTGGTGCCCAGGACCGGGATCTCCTCCTCCTTGGCCTGCTCCAGCATGTCATCGTCCGGTTTGTTGCCCTTCACGAGCACCACACAGGCCAGCTCTTTCAAGGAAGCAATGGCAATCACGTTCTTGTGCGTCTGCAAGGTAACCCATACATTGCCCTCCTGGGCAAAACCCATTACGTCACTGAGCAGGTCGGAGACGTAACCGCCGTGGATTTCATTATCCAAATTGTTCTCCCCACAGAAAACCGTGAGGTTCATGTTTTCAACAAGTGTTCTAACCGTCATATTTTTTCAATTAATAATTAATAATTAACAATTAATAGTTATTCCGGGTATACGAGATGTACTTTCCGGCCGTTTTCGCCGTGCAAGGCCATGCGTATCTCCTCAAAGCTGCGGGTTTCCATCTCCAGATAACAGGTGGCTGTACCGATAACATCAGGCAGATGGGCATCCGAACTGCGCGTGAACATCTTATTCTTCAAATACTTGTGCACCTTCAAAATCTCATCCTTGTTGCCGTGCTTCGACAATTCCACCGCATCGTACTCCAAATCGAACGGGATGAAACCAAGCTGGCTGATGAGGCTGGTGGTGGACTTGTCAATGTGCGCGGGCACGAAGAGACCACCGATGGAATGTACGAAATCGGCAATCTCGTTCACCGACTGGTCCAACGCGGAGGTCAGCAGGCGGGGTTCCTCATACACGATGTTGAAATCCTCGTCAATCTGCACTTGGTCTCCGAAGACATCCGGATTGTTAGGGGTGTCGGGAAGATGCGCGTCAAGGTAGGCCTGCAGCTTGTCAAGCGACTCGTGGTCGGGCATGTAGGCCAGGCAGTGGGCCTCCTCCTTGGTAGTAATTTCAGCACCACACAGCACGAAGATATCGCGATTGTGGGAGTATTGCTCAGCCAGGCGGCAATGGCGCGTGGCGTTGTGGTCGGTGATGGCAATCACATCAATGCCCCGTTCCAAGGCCAGGGCAATGATATTGTCGGGCGTCATCTCCAAATCACCACATGGAGAGAAGAGCGTATGCGTGTGCAGATCAGCTTTGTAGATGTTCACTTCCTCGTTTTTTCAAGCGGGCAAAGATACAAAATTTTCCTCTTTCAAAACTCCACATAATGGCGCAGTTTCTCCATCAGCTCGGGATAGGCGTGCGTGATTTGCTGCAGCTGCTCGAACGATTCGATGCGCCCCTGCCGCTGCCGGTAGTTCAGGATAGTCTTCGTCAGGTAAACATCGAAATAGGGATGTGACACCAGCTCCTTGTAGGTGGCTGTGTTGATGTTGAGTTTGTGCACCTCCGAGGGCCGCACCACAAAATATTTCTCCAGCAGGCTTTCGTCAATGTTCTGGAGCACATACACCTCCTTGAGCTGTGAGAGCGAATAGAAGCCGCCCAGACGGTCGCGATATTCCACCAAACGAGCCGCACGCTTGCTGCCGAACTGCGGCACCACCAGCAAATCGGTACTGTCGCAGCGATTTAGGTTTATTTTCTCGATGGCATACAAAGGCTCACGAGCGGGTTTGCGCCCTTTCGAGGTGTCATAAACCGTGCGATAGGATTTATGTTCGGAATAATTTCGCGCGTGCGCACGCTCCGCCGAATCGGCCAAACGAGCCTGCTCTTCCACAAAAGTCTCAAAGCCTTGTGCATAAGAAGCCATCGGAATCGACGGCCCCTTATTTGTATCATACAAATAGTAAAACAGATAACTTGCCAATATGAGAGCCAACAGCACCAGTGCGGCCACCCATTCCCCTCCTGTAAGATTCAATTTGTTTTTCATATTGCAAAGATAATAAAAATCTAAACAATATGAAAATAAAAATTATTTTCTTACTTCAAATCCATATTCCCGGAGGGCAGCATTAAGATTGTTGTCGAAATTCTGCTTGGATAGCACCACGATGTAGGCACCCGTATCACCCAAGGTATAGACATTCTGCTTATAGGGATCCTGTTCCAGATTAAAATCATAACGGTTGATGCAGCCGTCACGGAGAATGAGGGCATAGTCGCACGTCTTGCCTTTGCGGACCACATCCTTAAGTTCCCCTTTCATCTGGTAGGTCCCCTCCTCCTCGGTCATCTTCTTAGCCAGATAACAATAGGAGACCATGTTATAGTTTTCAATCACGAGTTGCCTCGGGTTATTGGCGCGAAGCGTTTCCACCTGCTGGCGGCTGAGATGTTTGTACAGCATGTCGTCCACATGAATATCCGACAACTGCGCGTATCCGCACGCGCACACGAGAATCATTAGCAAACTGATTAATGTCTTTCTCATATTATATAATTATTGTATAGTTACCTTTACAGCAAAACGATTATGCGTTGTTTTGCCACCAACGCATAATCGTCGTATAGGGTTAAAACGCCCGTTTATATCTATCTGAGGATTGTCACAGAACCGTTGTAATTGACAGTTTTGGCTTTCCCTTTGAAATAGAAACTGTAATAATAGACACCGTCACTCAGGCCATGGCCGTCGAAGAACTGGCTACCCTTCTCAATCTTACCGTCACGGGCGAACGTATCGTAATTTTCAGCGTAATACACCCGATTGCCCCAACGGTCGAAGATATAGAGCTTGTTGTTCCGGTACTTGTCGGGGTCCTCAGGATTAATGTTCGTGCTCATATTCTGGATAGCGAACACATCGTTGATACCGTCCCCGTTCGGGGTAATCACATTGGGGAATTCCAGATCCTTATCCACCGTGACCGTATGGATAATCTCACTGGCGCAACCGGCTTCGGTCTCAATGTGCAGCGTCACATCATAATCGCCCCACTGGGAGTATGTGTGCTGCGGGGAGATGTTCTCGGAGTCACGCTCGCCGTCGGCGAAATCCCAGTAGAAGGTGGTTCCGGGAGCGCGCATAACTGTGGAGTCGGAGTAGTTGATGAAATTGACCAGACCGTTGTTCTCCGCCATAAGGGAGATGGCCGGATCGGCATCAAACTCCGCAAGCGGCTGGGCATTGACCGTGATATAGCTCCATTTCAGCAGGGAGTCGCGACATCCGTCACTTGTGATTCCGTACAGCAGGATGGAATAGACTCCGGGATCCACCAGTTCAAAGGAGGGTTCCTTCTGCGTAGAGCTGTAGGTATAGAACAATCCGTTTGGTGTCTCGCGATAGACATACCAAACATATTCCACATCATCGGGTGTGGTATTGTTTGTAAACCTCAACTTCAGCGGCGCGCACCCGGCAGTGTCGCTGGGTATAACATCAAATTCCGGTATCGGGTTCACCTTCACATAAATGGTGTCGGCACCCTTGCAGAATAGGGTCTGGCTGGCGTTGCTGGTCGTCACATCCACCGTATATTCGCCTTGGG
>JBGUMF010000082.1:0-13194 GCA_045116675.1 Bacteroidales bacterium | reverse complement strand
TTGATATGGTCGTTGATGTATTCGTTCTGCGCTTTCACGCCCCAACTCAGCAGGTTGGAGTGGGGCAGCTTGTGCTCGCCAAGGATGTTGGCCGCCGACACCACCGAGGTGATGGCGTTACGGGCGTGCTCCAGGTAGGTGCCATAGGCTCGGATGGAGACCTCTTGCGCTATCTCCCCATTCTCGTTGCCAAGGTCCGCCTCAATGTCGCTCAGGAAATATTGGCTCTGGATGTCGTAACGTTCGCTCTCTTTGGCAAAATAGGAGGAGAGGATGAGTCTCAGGTGGTTCTTGTCGTTGGGACGGTAGTGGAAGGTAAGACCGCCGAGGTAGTTCTCGTAGCGGTCCAGCTCCTGGCCGTCGTAATAGACAGTCACGCGTTTCATGTTCTCAATGGAACCCCAAGTGGTGATCCGGTCTTCCGGCTGGTAGAGGTAGCTGTTGATGGAGAAGTTCCCCAACAGGCTGATGCTGAACTTCTTGTTGATGTCCCAGTTGAGGAGCATCTGGGTGTCGAAGAATCGGGGTTTGAAGTCGCCGTGGGTCTCCAGCGATTTCAGGAGGTAGGCGTTGGAGTGGAAGCGCAGGCCCACCAGGAAGGAGAAGGTGCTGTCCACTTTGCCTTCCGCGTGGGCGGTGGCTCCTAACATGCTGGCGGAAACAGAGCCGCCGTATTGCGTGGGCGTCTTGTACTGCACATCCAGTACCGACGACATCTTGTCGCCGTATTTGGCCTCGAAGCCGCCGGCGGAGAAGATGACGTTGCCGGTGAGGTCGGGGTTCACGAAGCTCATGCCCTCCTGCTGGGCACTACGCACCAGGAAGGGACGGTATATCTGTATGTCGTTGACAAAGATGAGGTTCTCGTCGTAGTTGCCGCCACGCACGTTGTACTGGGTACTCAATTCGTTGGTGGAGGAGATGCCCGGCATCATCTTGATCAGGGACTCCATGCCGCCGCCCGGAGTGGGCATCTGGAAGGAGAGCTTCGGGTTGACCTGAATATAGCCCGCCTCCGATTTGCCGCGTATGTTGACCTGCTGCAGACGGTTGCCGACAGTCTGCAGGGTGATGTTCAGGTTGCGCGTCTCCTTTGATTTCAGACGAAGGGCAATGACCGTATCCTTATGGCTGATGTGCTGGATGAGGATGTTCAGGTCGGTGTTCTCCGGCACGGTAATCGTGAATCGCCCGTAGTCGTCCGTGATGGTCTGCAGATTGTGGTCCAGCACGTGCACAACAGCGTTTTCAACGGCCTGGCCTTCCGTATCATAGAGCACACCCTTGATGGTGGACCTTTGGGCATGGGAGATGCCGAAGGTCAGAATCAGAAGACATAATATCAGAAAGGAGCGTGTGTTCAAATACGGGCTTTTTAAAATGACGAACTATATACGGACAACTATATAAATTATTGTATGGATGAAAAAAAAAGCTGCTGTAATAGTTTTACCACAGCAGCTTGTAGTTCTCGTAAGGGGATGGATTATAAGATTCCCTTTTCAGAGGCTTCCACCAGGCATTTGTAGATGCCCTTCTTGTTGATATTACGCATACCGTGGGCGGAAACTTTCAACCAAACCCATTCGTCCAACTCCGGCACATAGAATTTTTTGGTGTGCAGGTTGGGGTGGAATCTTCTCTTGGTTTTGATATTAGAGTGGGAAACATTATTACCAACCACTGTCTTTTTTCCTGTAATTTGACAAACTCGTGACATGTTCTCTATCGTTTTTTAATGATTAATAATCCTTTTTATTTTGGGCGGCAAAAGTACAAAAAAAATCATTCAATCACAATGGGTTGGATATTATTTTTTTCAACATTTCCTTATTCCTCTAAAATGCAGCGTATAGAATAGCCGAAATTATCCGTATCTTCCTTTTCTTCCAGCTTGTGGCAGGGGACTGTCATGGAGAAGAAGGGTGTGTTTTCGGAGTTTTCATCGCCGGAAGTGGACCAGAGGCGATTTTCGCCGAGGAGGTTTTCGAAGCGTTTTCGGTAGCCGTTGTAGCCCACGGCATCAGGACAGGGCAGATTGCTCCTGAAATCCCGTACGTGTACCAGCACGCTGTCGTGTAGAATGCCGCCCTGCGCTTTGAAGTGCACGAAGTGGGTAGATAGATGTCGCCGGTGGAATAAAACGAAAAAGTTGTATTTTTGCCGTGTAAAACAAGTTTTCTAACGTATTGTAAAACAATAAAATAAAGCAAAAATGAGAAAGTGCTGTTCCCTCTTTTTTCTGATTCTGACAACGTTGTCATCGTTATTCGCCCAGGAACCGTTGGATGAGCTGCTGGACGGTGGGCTGTCAGGGGTGCCGTTGCACAGCCATTTTGCCAGTATCGATAACAACCATTATGTCATCTTCTCCAGCGCCTATTTGAATCAGGATGTGTTGGTGACCCTTCCTGAAAATGACGGGAAAGGGTCGCAGGTGCAGCAGCAACACCCCACAGACTATGTTTTGCTGGTGGCCTACGAAGACGCGAATAACATTCATGGCATTTATAAACATTACAATTACAAAACCCAAACATACGGTCTGTACCTGAACTCGTACCAAAAAGCCGCTGCTTCCGCCGAGTGGAAACCGGAAAACCTCATTTCTGTCCCGCTTGACAAGTCGGAGGACATCCGCGTGCGCAGTGCCGTTTCTCCCGACAGGAGCAAGGCCGCCGTGGCCCTGTTTCTCACCAATTTCAAGGCCAACAGTTTGAAAGGTTCGCTGGTGCTGGCCTTCGATGAGAACGGCATGCGTTGGAAAAACCCCTTGGATTTGGAATTTGAAAACAATACCATCCAGATTCTCGATTTTGCTGTCAGCAACAATATGAAAGCTTATACCTCCATTCTCTCGTTCGATAAGGACAAAGATGGGAAACAGCGTGAAAACGAGGTTCTGCATCTATACGAAAGCGGTGAGTATGGGGAACTTAACAACGCCGAATGCGCGATAGAGTTCGGCAGTCTTTCGTGCGGACGATTGCTGATGACCAGAAAGGGTGGCGTGATGATGGGCGGCTATTACGCCCCGGAACCGGAGAAGAAAGAAACGGGCTGCTACATGGTGCATTACGGTATGAGCCCGCTGGAGTGCGCCAACATCAGTCACGAGGACTTCCCGGAGACCTATTATGCGTATGTGCATACCTCAGCAGGCAAGAAAGCAAAGGACTTCTCGGTCTATCCGATGGCTTTCTATGAATTCGCGGACGGCAATGTGGCACTGCTGGGCGATATGTACACCACATACAATCTTACCATGACCTTTTCTGCCGGTGGCAACATTGTTATTCACATGGCCGACAGTCGCGGTGACATCACCCAGTTCAAGACGGTGGGCAAAATGCAGACCTCGGTGATGGTCTCCCCGCCGGCAAGTCTGAACAAATATTTATTCTCCTATCATGCTTTAATGCACAATGACAAAATACATATCTTTTTCTCGGATAACATCAAAAACTACCAGGGAGGGTCCGGCCAGAACAGTTTCGTGGACGTGAGTATGATGGGGAAAATGCTTTATAAGGGTCATTGTGCTGCACATTGCACACTGGACCACAATGGGGAGGTCTCCAAACCGGAATTGCTGATGGATTATGCCGACTATGGCGGATATATGATTGCTCCTTTATACGTGGAGGACGATGGCTTTGTTTTTTTGAAAACGGGTAAGAAAGCCAGACAAATTGCCAAATTGAAACATTCTTTTTGACGCATTCCCTTTTTTTGTATCTTTGCCGCTTGTTTTTCAAAACTCATAAAACACAGGCCCTATGAATTTCATTGAACAAATTATTGAAGAAGACATACGCAACAACAAGAACGATGCCAAGGTGCACACCCGATTCCCTCCGGAGCCGAACGGGTATCTTCACATCGGACACGCCAAATCCATCTGCCTGAACTTCGGCATGGCGCAGAAATATGGCGGCAAGTGCAACCTGCGCTTCGACGACACCAACCCCGTGAAGGAGGACACCGAGTATGTGGACTCCATCCGCGAGGATATCCAGTGGTTGGGTTTCCAGTGGGCGGCAGAATACTATGCTTCCGATTATTTTGATCAACTATATGCCTGGGCTGAGCAGCTGATACAGGAAGGACTTGCCTACGTGGACGACCAGACGCAGGAAGAAATCAGCAAAGGACGTGGCGTGCCTACCGCACCCGGTGAGGAGAGTCCCTACCGCAACCGTACGCCGGAGGAGAACCTCGACCTGTTCCGCCGTATGCGCGCGGGCGAGTTTCCGGATGGCAGCCGCGTGCTCCGGGCCAAGATCGACATGGCCTCCCCGAATATGCACTTCCGCGACCCCATCATGTACCGTATCCTGCATGCCACCCATCACCGTACCGGCGACAAGTGGTGCATCTACCCCATGTACGACTTCGCCCACGGCCAGAGCGACTCTATCGAGGGCATCACACATTCCATCTGCACGTTGGAGTTCGAGGTGCATCGTCCGTTGTACGACTGGTTCTGCGAGGCGTTGCGCATCCATCATCCCCAGCAGATTGAGTTCGCACGGTTGAACCTCAACTATACCATTATGAGCAAGCGGAAGCTTTTGCAATTGGTGAAGGAGGGCTATGTGAACGGTTGGGACGACCCGCGCATGCCCACCATCTGCGGCTTGCGTAGAAGAGGTTACACGGCTGCGTCGCTGCGCAATTTCGCAGAGACGGTTGGTGTGGCCAAGCGCGACAACATCATCGATGTGTCGCTGCTGGAGTACTGTGTGCGTGAGGACCTCAACAAAACCGCTATCCGTACCATGGCTGTGCTCGACCCGGTGAAGCTCATCATCGACAACTATCCCGAAGGGCAAGTGGAGGAGATGACCGCTGTGAACAACCCCGAGGACCCCGAAGCCGGCACCCGCACCGTGCCCTTCTCCAAGGAACTCTGGATTGAGCGCGCCGACTTCCGCGAAAACGCCGACAAGAAATTCTACCGCCTCTCCATCGACCGGGAGGTCCGCCTCAAATACGCCTACATCATCAAATGCACTCATATTGTGAAAGATGATGCCGGCAACATTACAGAGATTCATTGCACCTACGACCCGATGACCAAGAGCGGCATGCCCGACAGCAACCGCAAGGTGAAAGCCACCATCCACTGGGCCTCCGTGCAACATGCCCGCAAGGCTGAAATCCGCCTTTTCGACCGTCTCTTCAGTGTGCCCGATCCCGACAACTGCGAGGAGGGCCAGACATTCCTTGACCACCTGAACCCCAACTCGCTGGTGGTGAGCGAAGCCTGGATAGAACCCACCCTCACGCTGGAGAAGGCCATGGCCATCAAGCACTTCCAGTTCGAGCGTCTTGGCTACTTCTATGCCGACCCCGACTCCACAGAAGACCGCCTCGTGTTCAACAAGACCGTAAGCCTTAAGCAGTAATTTTGAAATTAGGAATTAATTATTAATTATTAATTGAAAAAATGCACTGCCTCACCGACTACGACCCCAAAGTCCTGCTTGCCTTCAATCTGAGTTTGCAGGGCGACCGCAAGTTCAGCGACTTTCTGATGCAGAACGGGTACCAGGAGTTGGAGGCGTTGTCATCGTCCATACATTCGAACATAGCGGCCCAGCAGTGGCTCCTGGACAATGGTTTCCCGGAGTTCGCCGTGCTGAGCAATGCCATCGACGACGAGCCGGAGGCCATCGCCTGGTTGGAGAAGTACCATTGCGATTTCCTGTCCAAGTTTGCGGCGGCGTGCCGGAAAGACCCGGCGGCCATGCAGTGGTTCGCCGCCAACGATCTGAAACTGTTTGTCATCATTATCAGCAATATCCAGAACATCCTGATGTACCAGTCGTGGGATGCCTCCGACATACACAAGTTCCGCCGGAGCTAATGCTGTATTTCTTTTTAATGGTAAAAAATGACCCCGAAATAAAACCGGGGACCGGTGGGCTTCATCCATCTGGTATGTGAAATAGTGTTCAGCCAGTCGGCTTTCAATGTCAGATGCACGGCCTTGGTGAGGATGAAATCGCAACCGGTAAAAGGGGTGATGGCATAGAAGACCTGTTTGTGGAAGACGGCGTCTTGTTCCATGGTCCAGTCATCGGCGTCGCCGTCAAACAACAGAAAGGTGGTCTGGGAGCCGCCGCCCACCGTCAGTCCCACGTAGGGCATAACGTGCTTGAAGGGCCAGTAGAACTCGCCTAACAGACCGCCCCATCCGTATTTGATATAGCTTCCGTTGCGCATCTGACGCAGGGTGGAGACGTAACCCTCGCCTCCCACCATCCAATGGCGGCCCAAGGCCACGCGGATGACACCTCCCAATCCGAAAGGCGCACCCTGCGCGCGGTACCCGATTTCCGGCAGTGTGCCCTGCAGGTAGCCGGTATGGATCATCATGCCGCCATTGAATCCCGCCACCACCTTCTGATGTGCATCCTCCTGCCCATGTACGGAACAGGCGAGCAGGAATCCTATTAAAACCGTTAAAGCCAATCGTTTCATTATCTTACATTTACATATAACTGTGCATACCACCCAGGATGAGGTTCACGCCGAAGTAGGTGATGAGCACGCTCAGGAACGCCACGATGCCATAGATATGGAAGAACATCGGTTTTTGGAACGATTTCCAAACAGTGCTGTATAGCGGCATGGCGTAAACCAGCAGCGTAATCAGCGCCCACACCTCCTTCGGGTCCCAGGCCCAGTAGCGGCCCCACGAAATGTTGGCCCATACCGCCCCAATGATGATGCCCAACGCCAGCAACGCCACTGCCGGGTATAGCATGATCCTACTGATGTCTTGCAAACGCTCTATATAGGCGCTGTTTTCCGGTTGTACGCATCGCATCACCACCGCGCTGATGCCATTGAGCATGATGAAAAAGAGCAGGGCGTAGGCTATCATGATGACGGTGACGTGTAGGCTGAGCAATGGTGAGGTGAGCACGGGCATCAGATGAGTGACTGGCGGGTTGGCGCCGCCCATCATCTGCACCAGCAGCACGAAGCCGGTCATCAGCAGGCCCGCCGGCAAGGCCAATTCGTACTTGTTGGCCATGAGCAGGGTGATGATGACAATACTCAGGGCCAGCAGATTCATCGCGTCGAAACTGCCGGCCATCGGCACATGGCCGCCGGCAATCCAGCGCAGGACAAACAGGAGGGCAAGGAAGAGTGCCAATAGCGCCATCCATACCAAAGCCAGCCGGCGTACAGATGTGTGGAGCTTTATGCCCCTCCCGATACAGAAGAGAGCCATCGCGAAGCAGAACAGGCCCAGCGTAATATTGACCATCGCCAGCCATCTGCCCGCGGTCAGGCGGTTGTAGAGCCGTTCGGCACGGTACTGCGCCTTGGAAGGCACGTTCCCTAAAGCGTATTTTTCCTGATAGATTCGCGTTTTCTCAAAAACCTCATTCAAGGCGTCAAAATTACCTTGCACCACATACTCCTGGCAAAGGCTCAGCTGCTTGCGGATGAAGAGGTATTCGTCATCGGAAATGTTGAGTGGCAGTTCGTTATTCTGCGAATACCAGGTGATGTTGTTTGTGCTGTCGGCGTGGGGGAACATCTTGAGCAGTTTGCCGTTGTTGAGCATCTGGATGAGCTGGTATTTCTCGTCGGCGGCCCTGTATTTCTTGCGTTGCGGGTCGCCCATTGGTAGCGACTGCACTTTCCCTTCCAGTTTGTACTGTCCGTAGTGGTCGCTGAAATCGGCCAGTCGGGCGTATTTGCCGTCAATGCCGAGGGCTTCCCGTACGGTGTTGCCTTTGATTTTGAAAACGGGCTCGTCTTGCCAGTCGTAGGTGTAGAACAGCCATCCGCTGAAGACCTGCTCCGGCGTGTAGCCGCGATAGCGGGCGTTGCCGCAGAGCTTGGTGGTGAAATCCTTGGCCAAGGTCTGCAGCGGGCATACGCGTCCTTTGTACATCACATACATCTGCCCCATCTTGTCAGCGCTCTCTCTGGGCAAGGTGCGTGGCTTGTTGGCTGCCTCGGCGGGCAACGTGGCACCAACCGTCAGGAGGACGGCGAACAGCATTGCTGCTGGAGAGGATACTTTCCGCAATAGAGTGTGAAACTGTCCGTTGCGTTCGAAAAACAGCCATGCTGACGCGATGAGCAGCAGGATGTAGCCTGCGTAGGTCACGCCCGTGCCCCAGGGGTCGTGGGCCACCGCCAGCACGGAGTTGCCCTCCTCGTCGTAGTCGCTCTGATAGAAGCGGTAGTGGCGATGTTTGAGGATGCGGTTCATGGAGATGCGGGCCGTGGTGCAAACCTCTCCGTCTGTGATTTGGAGATAACTCACAAAGTCCATGGGCGAATGGGTGCCGGGGTACATCTCCACCTCGAAGCGGTCGAGGGTGAGCGTGAAGGGCAGCTGGGCTTCACTTCTCTCATTATGGCTCTCTATGGTGAACCCGTCGGTGGCCACCCCCGGATGCAAGGTCATCTCCCCGTGCTGGCCTGTGAGTTTGGTGAGCAGGGCACCGAGCAGGATCAGCAGTACGGCAAGGTGCAGGGTGCAGACCGCTGGCCGTCGCCAGGATTTCCCGAGCAGCAGCATGACCACCATGCCGGCGGCGGCCAGGGCCCAAAGCCCTACAAACCACCAGGTGCCGTAGATGTGCGACAATGCGTAGTCGGGACCATGGAATTTCTCCACAAATGTGCCCGCGGCCAGAACGGCAATCAGGCTAACTGTCAGGATGGTGAGGATATGTCGGAGGGGTCTCATTTTTCGGTTTTACGATTTACGGTTTGCAAAAATATTAAAATTGTAGAGACGTGATGAATCGCGTCTCTACATTGGATTATTTATAATTAAATGGCATTGATGAATTTGACGATGGCATCGCGGTCCGCCTTGCTGAGGTTGCGGAATTGCTCGACCGAGCGGCGGGCGTCACTCTGAACGTTGCCATGCCACATGATGGCCTCGATGACATTGCGTGCGCGGCAGTCGTGCAGGCGGTCGGCGGAGCCTGTGCAGATGGCGGAGAGTCCACGTCCCCATAGTGGGGTAGTCCGGCACCAACCGGTGCGGATGTCGTTCTGCATGTGCAGTCGGTGTTGGATCATATCGGTATAGGGCCATATCTTCTGGTGAGGATAGCTTGGCAGCCTCCGGTCGCCAGTTGTGAAAAAGCCGTTGGGGTCGGTGAAGCGATCCGGACCGGTGGTCCAGCTGGGTCGGTGGCAGTGGGCGCAGCCGATTTCGCGGAAGAGCCTACGGCCGCGTTGGATGGTGGTGTCGCTAAGATTCCGCGCGGCGGGCACGGCCAGACCACGATGCCAGATCATGAGGTTCACGTAGTCGTCGTTGCTCATCTCGGCAGGCAGATCGCGGCTCATCAGGTAGTTGTAGATGTCCGCTTCCACATCGCCAGTGTTGTATTGGGGATAATATTGGTAGAATTGGGCCTGCACGTTGGGGTCCTGGGAGGCCACGCGGGCATACGTCGCGGTCATGTAGTGGTAGCGGCGGTCGCCGCGCGTCACATTGGTGATGTTCCAGATGGCGTTGGCACCAGGACCGTCCTGCAGAGGCCCACGGGTGCAGGCATACGTAAAGCGTTTGGGATGGCTAGTGTTGCCGTACAGCCCGGTAGGTGCCCAATCGGAGCCCGCCCACATGGCCGGATTGAGTCTTGCGCCGGCCTGGTATTCCTTCTGATACTGGGCTTTCAGCGAGTCATCCGGAATGGCATCCAGCAGGCCGGTGCCGTAAATGCCGATGGTGGACTCCAACCGCACAATCTCACTGCCGTAGGGGATGGTGGTGCCGTTGACTTCCAGCGGGACATAGTAGGCCGATGAAGGAATGGTAACTTGCGGGTAAATCAGACTGTAGGATTCGCCATCGGGGAAACGGTTGCCCCATTCGTCAACGTAGTCCAACCAGCTAATCTGGATCTGCGATTCGTCGATGGGGGCTGTGAAGGGCGGTGTGGCCTTGGTCTGCGGCATGCCCGTCAGCGAGGAGATGTAGTTGTCGTTCTGGTCGGTGACCACCAGCAGATATCCGTTGCCCCAGTCGTTAGCCGCATAGCGGTCCATCCGTTTGCCGTGGCCGTAACCCGGATGGCAGGCTATGCAGGAACTCCGGATGTAAAGCGGGCCGAGACCGTTGAAGGGTGGGGTGTTGGTGTTGAAATCACGCTCGAAAAGATACTCTCCGTATTTGAAAGCGGCGATGTCACTGACAGCGGGAGCGGGATCCTCGTAGGCGGAGGAGGAACTGTTGAACGTGGTTCCTAACTTGCCGCCAGCGTAGGTCTCCTCTTCCAGCCAGTCAGGGTCTTCAATCTGTCGGTGGCACCCCGACAGTGTCCCACCCACCATCAGGAGTGAACCAATAAGGAAGAAAAATGTTTTTTTCATAGTACAATAATGTTATTAATAATTTCAAACGGGTGATTTTATTTTCCTGTTAAAGTCTCTTTTACTTCCGATAGAATATCATCGAGATTTTGGCAAGCTGTGATAGCTTCTGCGTTGGTGGGGTTGGAATAGTTCTGGACAAATGGCCGGGGCATGGCATTAATCTTGGCTTTGGCGTTGTTGATAGCCTCCACCACGCGGCCGTCAAGATCCGCATCCACGGCTTTCACGTAGCCGTGCAGGGAGTATTTCTCACTTTGGTTTCCTTCAACGCCACCGTAGTAGGCGTGCTCTATGCTCACGATGTTGTTGTAAAAATCTTCGATGGATTTCTGGCTGTAGGGCGACTCTATGTAGGTGGGGTCCTCGCCGTTGTAGGGCTTGCCGATTTTGGAGGTGCCCACCTCGTCGGCGATAGTCTTGCAGCCGTCCACGATGGCCAGAAGGCCCTGCACGGTGCTGATGTAGGTGCTGCCGGCATTGCCCGCCCTCATCAGGTTGTCGCCGTAACTGTAGTCGCCGCCGTTGACGGTGGAGTTGAGCTCCAGTTCCTCCACCTTGTCGCGGTGCGTCTTGGCGGCATTGTCGCCAATCCAGCTCACCTCCAGTTGGAAACAGCGGTTGCGGAGGTCGCCGGCTACAGCGATGGCATACACGATTTCCGTGCTTGAGATGGCCTCGGCGCTTTTGGGTTGGCCATCGGCGAAGAGGATATATTCTATGCCGTGGAAGCCGAGCAGCGAGTTGCCGAGCTGCTCACCGGCCACCACATCGCCATCCTCGCCACCAAGGGCGGCCAGCATGTTCGGACTGCTCATCAGGTTTTGGAAAGCATCTTCGTCCAGCGGCCAGGAGTCGATATGCGGGTCAATACCGAAGTCGGAAGCGGCACCGAACAGGAAGGCCTCGCTCTTCTCCCACCAGGCACGGGCGGTGAGGAAGGTGGCGCAGACTTGGTTGAGGTTGCCCTGCGAGGGGTTGGCCTGGAACGCCTTGAGCTCCGTTACCAGCTGGTCGGTGTAGTTGGCCAGGTTGGTGTAGGTGGGCTGGATGGTGTTCTCCACATACTGTTTCAGGATGGCCGTCTGGGTTTCATCTTTCAGATAATTGCCTCCGTGGTGACAGGAGGTCGTGAGCCCTGCGACAATGCAAAGGGCAATGCATAAGAGTTTGGATACGTGCTTCATTTTGTTATGATATTTTAATTGTATAATAATCAGTGGGAAAATGGCTTACGCTATTTTTCTTTGTGAAAATCGTGTTTGAAGAAGGCGGCCCAGGTGATGCCGAGGGCCATCCAGGGCTCGCGGTTGTATTGTGCCTTGAGTAGCCGTACGCCCGCTTCGGCCTTGACGGTGATCTCAGGTACAGGCCGGTAGTTGATGCCGGCGCTCACGCAGTGACGGTCGCTCCACTGATAGTCGATGAGGCCCGGGGCTGGAATATAGGAGTCGTAATACTCGTAGCGGGCGAACAGGAAGAAGTTGTGTTCCCGCAGACGGGAGTTCTCTTTGGCCAGCCGGAAGAAGTCGTAGCCCATCTCGCCGCCGGCGGTCCAGGCGGCCATGCCCACCAGCGTGTGCGGGTAGGGCGACTGGCTGCTGTTGGAGAGCGTGGCGTTGAAGGAGGAGACCATGGCAGCATCTGAGAGATAGCCGTATAGGCCGCTGCCGCGCAGGACCAGGCCTCCGTTCTGGTAGCTGAAGTCCAGCCCCCCGATGGCCACGGTGCCGCGCACGTCGGCGTAACGGGTGGAACGCTCGTCGGTGATGATGTCATTGCGGAAGCAGTTGCCCACGTAGCCGCTGATGCCCACATGCAGGCCTTTGACGCTGTAATTGTCCACCCGGGCGGCCACGGCCAATTTGTTGGCCACGCGGAACTCGTACGGGGATGCGGACCCGTCGTGGACCCAGCCTGACACGTTGAACATGCTGGAGTTGAGTGCGGGGATGAGCATCACGTCGTAACGCCAGCCCTTGATACGCCCCCACAGCTCGATGCCGGTTTCATGCCAGGTGCAGGGGATGATGGTGTTTTCCCCTTCAGGCCGGTAAACGCCGAAAAAGGCGTTCGGCAAGTGCGCGTTGTTGGTGCCGCCCACCGGCACCACGATATGTCCGGCCCGGATGTTGATTTTGGAGTCCAGGAACGACTTCTGCAGCCAGAACTGCTCCAGTGCCACCTCGCCGCCGCGCTCGATTTCCTGCTCGAACTCGCCGGACTCCTCGGCTTCCACCTCCACGGCGGACTCTGTGCCGCCATGCTCGAACTCCACCTCCGCGTTGAACGTCCAGCCATGCCCGAAATCGTAGCCCAGCATGAACACGGCATGCGGAAGATCCACACGTCCGTGCCCCTTGGATTGGGCGTAACGGTCCGCGTGGGAGTATCGGAACACATTGTCGCTGTAAAAATTGTATTTGTAAACGCCTTCCCCGTAGCCGCCGATGGTCAGCCGGCCGTGGGAACGTACCGAATCCGAAGGCGCACGTTTGGCCGTGAGGGTGTCTTGGGGAGATGCGGCATTAACAATTTGAAATCCAAATAAAAAGGATAGAAATAAAAGACAGAATGTGTGGTTTCTCATCATCTTTTTTTTTTGACATGCAAAAATATCACGCCGTTTTTCATCACATTCTAACTGAAAATAAGGAATTTCGGACCTGAAATAATCATTTATGAGGATAAGCGCCTTATAAATAAAAAACATTTCCAAAAGTTCTTTTTACTGTTTTCCTCGAAATCTCCGTGAAGATGCATATTGGAGAATTTTTTTACTTTTGCAACTTCAATTGGAACACTCCTGATAATGGGATT
>JBGUMF010000081.1:0-4813 GCA_045116675.1 Bacteroidales bacterium | reverse complement strand
TGAAAGATGGTGGAATGGTGAACACTAAAATCATCAAACGCTAATGTCGAACACATCGCAACAATACGACGAAATCATCCGGCAGTGCCTGGATCTGTTTTCCAAGAAAGCCATGGACTACGGCACGGCCTGGCGTATTCTGCGCACGCCGTCGCTGACTGACCAGATTTACATCAAGGCCAACCGCATCCGCAGCATTCAGGAAAAGGGTGAGGCAAAGATTGCCGAAGGCATCATCCCCGAGTTCATCGGCATCGTCAACTACTCCGTTATGGCCCTGATTCAGCTGGAGATGGGCGTAGCTGAGAATGCCGAACAACTTGAGATGAGTCCCGAAACGGTGGTGGAACTTTATACGAAATTCATTCATCAAGCCAAAAGTCTGATGATGGACAAGAACCACGACTATGACGAGGCTTGGCGACAGATGCGCATCAGCTCCCTGGATGACATCATCTTGATGAAAATCTTCCGCATCAAGTCCATCGAGGACCACAAGGGCGAGACCATCGTGTCGGAAGGCCTGGATGCCAACTACTACGATATCATCAATTATGCCATGTTCGCGCTGATTCGGTTGGTGTTGGAAAAAGAGGGTACAGGTGACAGGGGATAAGTGTCAGAAAACATGTTTTTACAAATATAATTTTTAGAAAAATGAGAAATAAAGAACCGATCTGGTTGAAAATCATACGCCTGCTGTTGGCAGCCCTCTTCCTGTTCTCCAGTTTCACCAAGGCGGTGGATCCGGTGAACTTCGGCATCACGATGAACGACTACTTTGTCTCTTTCGGGATGGGCTTCCTGCATCCTTTGGCACAGTTCGCGGCGGTGTGCGCCATCCTGTGCGAGTTCGTGCTGGGCTGCATGATGCTGTTCCGCATACGGGTGAACTTGGCATCGTGGGGCTATCTGCTCTTCATGTCGTTCTTCTTCCTGCTCACCCTGTGGCTGGCCGTCGCGGAGTATCTTGAGGTAAACCATATCCATGATTTTGGCGTAGTCAAGGACTGCGGATGCTTCGGCCAGGCGGTGAAGATGTCCAACCTGCAGACCTTCCTGAAGAATGTTGTTCTCATCATCCCGACCATCATCGTGTTCGTGAACCGCAAGAAGATTCCCGACTGCCGGCTGACTGTCCTTGGCCAGTGGATTGCCGTCGCCGTCTTTGCCGCGATTGCTGTGCTGTTCCAGCTGCACTGCATCCGCCATCTGCCCCTGATCGATTTCACCGATTGGAAAAAGGGCAACGATGTGGTGGCCTTCATCGAGCAGCCCGCGCAAAAGGAGGTGATGTTCATCTATCGTAATAAGGTGGACAATACGGAGGTGAAGCTCACGCAGGACGAGCTGATGAGCCAGAGCGACGATTTCTATGAGAACTACGATTATGTGGATCGCATTGACAGCATTATAAAAGATATTGTCAGAGCTAAAATCGACGGTTTCAATATGTTGGATGAAAATGGGGCCGACCATGCCTTCGAGTTGGTCAGCCACGACAACGACCAGCCGCTGTATGTGCTGTATATGCCTGATTTGAAAGAGACCAATTTGAGGGGCGTGGAGAAGGCCAAAAAGCTGGCCGCCGACTGCGCTGCCAAAGAGGTGACTTTCGTGGCGGTGTCCAATTCCACCCCGGAAGAGATAGCCGCCTTTGTAGAGGCTAATGGTCTTGATTTTCCGGTCTATTACAATCCGATTGATCCGATAAAGGGACCGTTCATGGTGCGCGATGCCGTGCGCTCCAATCCGGGCATCATCCTGTTTGAAAAGGGTGTGGTGAAGGACAAATGGGCATGGCGTGATTTTCCTGAAACTTGCGTGAAATAGACGCACATCATTCCATTTTATTATGCTGGTTCGCGAGTTTGCGGATACGATGAAGCAGAATTTGCTCCCGCTGTATGACGAGCGGGAGGCTGCTGCTATGGTACGGCTGTATCTGTCTCATCGTCTGCAAGTTCCTGCATATCAATTGGCTCTGATGGGCAATGATGTGCTGCCGGAGGCGCTGCGGGAACATTTTATACAGGATTTGGAAAAACTGAAAAATGCCTGTCCGTTGCAATATGTGCTGGGTGAAACCGAGTTTTGCGGCTGTCGGATTACCGTGAACCCTTTCGTGCTGATTCCCCGACCGGAGACGGAGGAATTGGTGGCGTTGGCGGAAGAACAAGTTTCTCATTACCGCCCCGATGCTCCGCTAAACGTGTGGGATGTGGGTACGGGAAGTGGCTGCATTGCGGTGGCGTTGGCCAAACGGCTCCCGCAGGCGCGGGTTTTCGCCTCCGATGTGTCGGAAGCGGCGTTGCAGACGGCCCGTGTCAATGCGGAGAACAATGGCGTGCAGGTCACGTTTGCGTGCCATGACATGTTGGATGCCGACAATCTTCCCTTCGGCGACCGCCTTTTCGATTTGATAGTGAGCAATCCGCCCTATATTCCCGAATCTGGCCGTGCGCAGATGCATAGCAATGTGGTGGATCACGAGCCGCACGGGGCCTTGTTCGTCCCGGATGACGACCCGTTGGTGTTTTATCGGGCGTTGGCCGTCATCGGACGCAAATGTTTGAAAGAGAATGGCATGATATTGGCGGAAACTCATGAAGATTTCCATCCCCAGTTGGAAAAGCTGTTTGCGGAAATGGGTTATGGACGTTTCCAATCCTTGTGCGACATCAACGGGCGGAAGAGGATGATGGTGGCGGAGAGATAATATCTCCAACCCCCAATCCCTAACGTAAAACCGCAAATCAACGACCGTATTTTTTTTTTGCTGTTTCCATCCTTTTTTACTATCTTTGCCGACCGTAATAAAAACTACAACACAGTGGCAACAACAACTATTCTTTATGCGGCGCTCACCATCGGATTGATAGGTATTATTGCAGCCGTGATTCTGTTTTTTGTATCCAAGATTTTCCATGTGGAGGAGGATCCGCGCATCGATGCGGTGCAGGCCTGCCTGCCCGGCGCCAACTGCGGCGGCTGTGGCTTCGCCGGCTGCCGTGCCATGGCCGAGGCTATGGTGACCTCCATGGATCTCAGCATCGCCTACTGCCCCGGCGGTGATTACGACAAGATAGGGGAGATTCTGGGCATCAAGGCCGAGGTGCGCGACCCGCAGGTGTGCGTGGTGCGCTGCAACGGCACGTGCGAGAACGCCCCCTCCAAGGTGCATTACGATTCCGCGATGACGTGCGCCTTTGCCCACTCGCTCTATGCGGGCGAGAGTGCCTGCCCGTTCGGGTGCCTTGGCTGCGGCGACTGCGTGGCGGCATGCTCCTTCGATGCCATCCACATCAACCCGGAAACGCATCTTCCCGAGGTGGATGAAGAAAAATGCGTGGGTTGTAAGGCGTGTGCGAAGGCTTGTCCGCGCGGTGTGCTGGAAATCCGCAACAAGGGCAAGAACAACCGCCGCGTGTATGTGGCCTGCAACAACAAGGAGAAGGGCGCCGTGGCCCGCAAGAACTGCAAGGCAGCCTGCATCGGCTGTGGCAAATGCGCCAAGACGTGCCCCTTCGAGGCCATCACCGTGACCGACAACCTCGCTTACATCGATTTCGAGAAGTGCAAGGCGTGCCGCAAATGCGTGGCCGAGTGCCCGACAGGTGCCATCCATGCTGTGAACTTCCCTGAGAAGAAAGCCCCGGTGGCCGTGGAGACAGCCGCTCCGGAAACAGCTAATACCAATGCTAATCCCGTAGAATCCTAAGTCTATGAACGATAAAATACCGCAGTTGGCCGGCGAACTGGCCTCCGAAATCAAAAAGGAACTCAAGTCCGATATCAAGAAGTTGGGGAAGAAGACCTTCCAGCTGGGCGGTGTGCATCCCGAAGCCAACAAGTTTGCCCATTCGGCAGACGTGGTGACCTTCCCGCTGCCCGACCAGGCCGTGGTCTATATGACGCAGCACCTCGGCGCGCCCGCCACCCCTATTGTGCAAAAAGGTGACAAGGTTAAGGTGGGACAGCTCATCGGCGAGGCGCAGACGTTCATGTGCGCCAATATCCATGCCCCGATTTCCGGTACCGTCAACCGCATCGACATGATTGCGGACATCTCGGGCTACAAGAAACCGGCCATCGTCATCGACCGCGAAGGCGATGAGTGGGACGAGAGCATCGACACCACGCCCGACATTATCCGCGACATCAAACTCAGCAAGGAAGAGATCATCGCCCGCATGAAATCCTGCGGTATCGTGGGATTGGGCGGCGCCTGTTTCCCCACGCACATCAAATACATGCTCAAACCCGAGCAGAAATGTGAATATCTCATCGTGAACGCCGCCGAGTGCGAACCCTACATTTCCACCGACAACCGCGTCATCTTGGAGCGTACCGAGCAGTGCATGATCGGCATTGAGGCCGCGTTGATCGCTTCCGGAGCTTCCAAGGCTATCATTGGTATCGAGAACAACAAGCCGGAGGCAATAGCCGCGCTCGTGGAAATGGCCAAGAAATTCACCAACATTGAGGTTCAGCCGTTGAAGATGAAATACCCGCAAGGTGCTGAGAAACAGCTGATCAAGGCTATCACGGGACGGAGCGTGCCCAACGGCGCCCTTCCTATCTCGGTGGGCTGTATCGTAAACAACATCACGACTATGTATGTGTTGTACCAAGCAGTGCAGAAAAACAAGCCCATCGTGCAGGCCTACACCACGGTTTCCGGCAAGTCCATTCCGAAAGAACAATGCAAGATTTTCCGTCTTCGTCTCGGCACGTCCATCCGCGATGTGCTGAACGCCGTGGGTATTCCCGAGGATACGGGCAAGATCATCTCCGGCGGCCCGATGATGGG
>JBGUMF010000080.1:0-15513 GCA_045116675.1 Bacteroidales bacterium | reverse complement strand
CCGTAGTTGACGGTCAGCTTGAGGGTGTCCACGCTGGCGCAGCCGTCGGCGTTGGTGTAGGCGTGGGTGTATGTGCCGCTTTGCGTGTACGTTTCACCGTGCCATGTGAAGGATTCGCAGGCGGTCTCCGTCTCGACATTGTGCGAGCCGTAGTTGACGGTTAGCTTGAGGGTATCCACGCTGGCGCAGCCGTCGGCGTTGGTGTAGGCATGCCTGTAGGTGCCGGAGGAGGTATATGTCTGCCCGTGCCAGGTGAAGCTTTCGCAGGCGGTTTCCGTCTCGACATTGTGCGTGCCGTAGTTGACGGTCAGTTTGAGGGTGTCCACACTGGCGCAGCCGTCGGCGTTGGTGTAGGCGTGGGTGTAGGTCCCGGAGGTGATGAAGGTCTGCCCGTGCCATGTTAATGCTTCGCAGGCGGTCTCCGTCTCGACATTGTGCGTGCCGTAAAGGACTGTCAACCGCATCATTATGATACTGTCGGCACCGTTGGAGGCCTCTAACGTGGTTGTCTGCTCCCCACTGTCCGAGAAGGTCTGGCCGTTCCATACTAATGGCAATTGGTCGGAACAGATGGTGCTGTCAAGGGTGGTGTAAATGCTGGGCGGAACGACGATGCCACTTGTCGTTATACTATCAATGGCGGAGGAACGGCATCCGTTGTCCCAAATGGCAGTGACGGAATAGTGATACAGCCCGTTATGGTTAATATGATCTGAGAAAGATGTTTGGGTTGTAGCCCCTCTGAAAACAGCATTGCGGGTGATGTCGTATTTTGTTACGGATAGGTCATCATCAGTCAATATCCCTTTCAAGACGAAATTGCTGGAATTGCTGGCGAACCAGGAAATCCCTCCGTTGTAATGATATCCGATAACATTTTTATTGTCTTGATAAGTGTTATTCCCCATAATGATATAATACTTGCTCCCGTCATCTTGACCGCTGACTCCGAACCATAACTCCTTGCTGGCATCTATTTTAACCGGTTGGTTGAGGATTATCGTGTTCCATCCGGCTTGATAGGCCGACACAGGTTGTTCCACTACTTTTGTTCCGGGATTAAAAACATTGGAATTGGAAACGCTTCCGCCAGTATATACCATAATCTTATAGGTTACTCCTGTTACAGCATAAAAAGTAACGGCTGTAAGTTTTTTGTTATGGTAAGTAGCTAAATCCGAGGTGGTAAAACGCTGTAAATATTCAACGGGATATGTGATGCCGTAGGAGGAATGATAACTGATGGTGGAGTCCCATGAGATAACGCAGGAGGATGGATTTATGATGGGCGCATCCCAGTGAAGGTTAATCTGCCTGTTATCCTGAGAAATTTGCAGGTTTTCGGGTGGGGGACAATCTTTTTCAAAGCAATGTCCGCTCAACCAGACTGTTTCTGTGATGTTTCCGGAAGCTAAGGCAATATGTCCATAATCATAGGTTGCGGAGTCGGAAAGGGGAAGATACCGCACATGGAGCGTGCCGCCATGGGTTGGCAGGGTTGCCGATGTGCCGAACGTGACGTTGTCGGTGCTGATGGCAAAAGGTCCGGAAACGGTTGCTTGTATGGGCTGGCTTAATACATTGCCATGAATATCAACGGTATAGGTATTGTTGACATGTCCATGGTTGGTATAAAAATCCAGATGGTCGGGTTGGGCAGCGATATGTGATTCGTTGCGGAAGGACTTCTGGGCAGAGGCGGAACATCCGTTGTTCCAGTTGATGGCAACCCGGTAAAGGTAGTCGCTTGTGGCGGAAAGATTGTCATGGTAGAAGGTGTCGGTGACGGTAGCCAATAGCACGTTGTCGCGATACACGGAGAAATTGTCCGGTATGACAGGTATGTTTTTGAACGTGGCCTTGACCGCATAACTCATATCTGAGAAGTTGCTACACGACCATGAAACGGAAGAGCCGGAAACATATCCCAGGATGTTCCCTTTTCCGGGATGATTGCCTGAACCGAGAACCATACAGCTTTGTCCGCCTGAAGCTTCCAGATAGATGCCGTACCAGAGTTCCTGGTTGGCATCCACAGGAATAGGATTGTCCAATGTCACGGTGTTCCAATAGCCGATTGATAGCGTTTGATTGACCGTCTGTTCGCAGACGAGCGTGCCAGGGGAAAGGATTCCGCTTTGATAATTGCCACCAGTGTAAACGACTATTTTATATACAGATGCGACATCGTGGACTACAAAGGAGATTTCAGACAGTTGTTTCTGATGATAAGATGCCAGATCAGAGGATGCCATTCGGTGCAGGAGATAAATCTTGTAGTTGTTGGCATAATAGGCGGCGCCCAGATACTGTTCAATCCAGGAGAAGGTCTGCGGATCATCAGTGATGGGGGGCACGCCCCATGACAGGTTGATATGCTGGTTGTCGTTGGTTGATATGTTCAAATTCTGCGGTGCCCCACAGTCGGGTATGTATGTGCTGCCGGTCAGAAGGATGGTGTCGCTCACCTGCGTGTTTCGGATGATAACCATTCCGCGTTCCGTCACGGCATCTTGTGCCACAGGCTGGTAACGAACATACAATCGCCCGCCTGTCGCGGGTATGGTGACGGCACTGAGATAAGTGGCGGAGTCCGTGCTGACAGCGAAATTGCCAGTGCAGGTTACCTGTAGGGGAGATGTCAGGTTCCCGCTGACGAAATTCACGGCCACGGGGTCACTATAGGTGCCGGCTTGGATGTGGAAACTGATGTCGTGAAGCGAACAACGGAGAATGGGAGACCCTCCGTCAATACCGAAAACAGCTCCTTGGTTGGAGTTGAAATCATAGGAGGCAGGATTCATGGCAGAAACGAGAAAATAGCCGTTATAGGATCCCCGCCATCCCCAATTGATGTGGAAATAGTTCTCGTTGTCATATCCGTCGCACACAAAAGCGTGTCCTCCTGCACTGCCCGATCCGCTGTATAGGACTGGCCTGGAATGGTTCAACTCCTCCTTCAACATGGCAATCCAAGTGGCTTCGTTGTAGTTGTTTCGATGGAGGTAGTTACATTCGGGATAACCGAAGTAGGTGTTAAGGGCGGAAGGCACCCATGCGGAGGCAGCCCCGCTGCCGTCAAGACCGTAGTCCATTTCCAGACTGACACCGCAGTGGTACAGTAGGGTGGCCACTGCATTTATCTGGGCTTGTGTGCTGCTGGTTGTCAGGTAGGTGGGCATGTTGGCGTAGTCATAGGTCGTATTCCCGAAATTGGCTGACAAGGTGCCATAAATGGAATGGACATAGGAGTGTGATCCTATGCCATGTGTGGGATACTGCCAGTAACGGATGATCTGACCCATGGCGGTGGCCACACATCCGGTGATGGTTTGCCCGTTTGCATCTGCGGGACACAATGCGTTGTAAAGCGGACTTTGCCCCCAGTTGGTGGTGAGCAGCGGACCCACCAGGACCGTTCCTCTTGTGGCCGGTGTGGGCCTGTCGGCAAGCAGTGTCCTCCAGCGGCTGTCCTGGCGTGCCTCATTGCCGCTACTGTTGAGTATGAAACTGGCCTCCGCTTTGTAATTTTCCAGAAAACCGGCCATGTTTTCGGGGATGTCTTGGATGTTAAATCTCCCTTCCGTAGAATAACCTAATACAGGTACCATCCGGTCGTCCGCACTGACGATGACAAATCCTTCACCAAAGTTATAAATGTAAAAACAGTCGGACACACTTCGTGTGGCATTTGATGTACTGCGCCCCGTGTAAGCCAGGTCTGCCTCCATGTTCCGATGGCTGGCGGCGGTCTTTCCTGCCATGAAGTTGGCGGCCACCCTCTTGGCCGTTATGCTGTCAACGGGTGCGGCGGAAAGGAACCCGCAGACCAAAGACAAAAGAAGGATGGTGTAGAGGTTTTTCATTGTTTTTTTTCTAAAAAAAAGGATCGATTAGGAACGGTTTCTCCGATGTTGGACCGCTTTTATGATGCGATTTACAATAACAAGCAAGAGTCCGACAAACGAAAGTCCGACGGCTATTTTGGCAAGAAGGTCGCCGTATTTACTGTAAAAGGTTTCGTGCTGTTGGGCATAGACCGTAGTGCCGAAGGCCGTCCGTTCTTCATATTGAGTGCGTTGGAGAACATTGCCGAGGGGGTCGATGACTCCCGAGGTGCCTCCGTTGGCGGAACGCACCACGTAACGGCGGTTTTCCACAGCCCGGAGACGCGCCATCTCGAAATGCTGGGTGTGCCCCGGACTGTCATTCCACCAGGAGTCATTCGTGATGACGGTGAGCAGTTCCGCGCCGTTGCGCACGAAACGGGAACAGAGTTCCCCATAGATGGATTCATAGCAGATGGCAGTGCTCACTTTTACAGTCTGCTCCCCGACTGTGATAGGGAAGATACGGAAGCAGGTGTCTTTCCCTAACGAAGAATGTGTGCCGCCGAGGTTGATCATAATGTCACCGAGAAAACCGAAAATCTTGGGGAAGGGCAAGGATTCCACACCCGGCACCAGCCGCATCTTGTGGTGATGCCCGTTGTAACGGTGCGGACCATAACAGATGGCGGAATTGTGCATGTCGATATATTGGTTTTGTCCTACCTTCATGGCGGTGACGGAGGCCTTGTGGTCGTACAGTGTCATGGCGGAAATCCCGATAATGAAGTTCAAATTCGGGTGGGCGACGATGGCATTGTCTATCAGCGGCAGAAACCCGTAGGTGGGGATGTGGGAAGGGTAGGTGCCGTTAATAAGCATCTCCATGGAAACGGTGTGCGGCATGCAGGTCTCCGGGCAGAGCACGAGATGGGTGCTGTCGTTCAGATAGGGCTGCGCCGTTTGGAGCATCCGGATGGCGTGCTCCGTGTTGCTCATGCGGAACTCCTCTTCCCAAACATCCGTGTTGGGCTGTACAACGGCAACGTTTATCGGCGTACTTTTGTCAATCTTGTGGCTGTAATGTGCATATTGGATGCAGGAAATCACGATGGGCACCACAATCAGGGCGGCAACGGCGATGCCAAGGGCCTTTGCATGGCGCTTGTCGGTGGATAATGAGTGTATTAAATTATAAAACAGATAGTTGCATAGAAGTATCCACAAGGTTCCTCCAAAAGCCCCAGTGACGGAATACCACTGCACAAACTGCGGGCATACGGCGAACACGTTGCCCAAGTTCAGCCAGGGCCAAGTGAGGTCCCAGTTCAGGTGCAGGTATTCGAACGCCATCCAGAAGGAGGCCAGCAGGATCGGATGCCAGTCGGTGGAGATGTGTTTGCGGCAGGCGTGCCACGCAGCGAACACCAAGGCCTGCAGCATGGCGTTGAGAATGACCGCCGCCAAGCCTCCCGGCACGGTGCAATAGCATATCCAGTAGGTGGTGATGGCGTTCCAGACGAGGAACCCGGGATAGGCAAAAAGGAATCCTTTCCAAAAACCGCCTCCACGTTCCCGTTTCAGCAGAGCGTCGCTCAGGAAAAGCAGCGGGATGAGGGCGAAGAAAATGAGGAACGGCAGTCCGTGCGGATACCAGGAAAAACCCAGCAACAATCCACTGATCAGGCTGAGGATGAGTAGCTTGTACCACTTCATAATTGAGAGTTTCTAATTTTTAGAAAAATAAAAAACGGTTTCTGAAAGAAACAGAAACGTTTGCAAAAATAGTGAAATATCCGACACATCGTATGATGATAAGGGCAAAAAACAGTTGCCATACCCCTTCTCGACCTTTAAAAGTCCACCGCGATGCCCACGTGGATCTTTCCCGTTTTGAAGGAGATGGGGTTGCCTAACTGACGTCCGAGGGCGTACTCCAAATAGAACGTGCCGGCTTTAACCCCGATGTGTACACCCGCTCCGAATCCCAAAGGATTGTCCTTCAGGTAATTTTCCGGAAGCTGCCGCTCGTAGGTGCCGCCATCGAAAAAGAGATTTACGTATGAATTTCTGTTGAAAAGGAATCGCAGCTCGAGGGAATAGAGCAGGTACGTGGAGGCGACGATTTCGTTGGCGTTGAAGCCCCGGATAAGTCCGATGCCGCTGATGTTGAACATCTCGTTGTAATAATGCGGACCGCCCAGCAGCGACCCGGCCTGCACGCAGGGTGCGATGACAAAATGCCGGCCGGCCGGTATGTATCCGCAAACCCGTCCGGAAAGATGGTAGCTGGTTTGCTTCAGGAGCAGGCCTTCGTATGCTTCGGCCTCAACGCGGCTGTTGGGGATGATGCGGCGCGTGCCCGCCGACAGGTCCGCATACACATCCACACCTTTCCGAGGATTGAAAAGATAGTCCAGCCGCCGGAAATGGAGCTTTAACCCGTACAAGTTCTTCCGGTAGTCTATATGGGTGGTGTCGCTTTGTTGGAACAGGTCGGGATTCAGCAGGGTGGAACCCGTGTGATGGAAATAAGGCTCTATGTAGCTGTTGCCCCAGAAGGAGTAGGGGATGCCGATGCGGTAGTCCAACGTGAGAAAGGAGGTGTCGCGCTTGTCCAGCTCAAAAGATCCCTCCACTCCGAAACGGCTGCGGTAGATGTAGGGGAAGCGGGCGGTGAGGAGCAGGTACTGCGAATGCCGTTCTGTGCTGCGCCAGTGCAGCGCGAGGCTCTCCCCGATGCGGAACAGGTTGTTCAGTGAGAGGTCCAGCTCGCCGGCCACCCCCACCTTGCCAGTGCGCTCGTCCCGTGGCACAATGCCGACATAGCCGTCAAACTGGTTGGTGCGGCGGGGAGTGAGATAGACGTAAAGGTAGGCTTTGTCGCGTACGAAAACCACTCCCGACTCACGGATCACATCTGCGAACGACAACTCGGCAAGCCGCTCGTCCACGGCACGGATCACCTGTTCGTTGTAGGGCATTCCCCGTCGGATGCCTAAATAAGGGTAGAGGAAATGGCGTGACAGTTTGGCGTCGCCTTGCAGGATGATGGAGTCGATAGTCACGTATAATCCTGTGTCAATAAGTAGTTTGGGTGACATGTTCCCGTGTTCCGGATCGGAAGCCTCCATGCGGACGGTGGTGAAGGGATAGCCGTGGTTCTCCAAATGGCGCACGATGGATTCCGCAATCTTGGGATAGTCGTCCAGCGGGATGCTGTCGGGGATGCGGAGGCGGTCGTGCTGTGCGGGCAGTGTTCCCGCCCACAGAAGACAGCATAATAGTATGATATGGAGGTTTCTAAACTTCAATTGTTGAAAAAATGTCTGTCGTCCTGTCGTGGCACTATAATATTTGGTATCTTTGCACGTTGATTTCAAATATGATTAAACATTAACGGAAATGAAGAAAATTATTGTATTAGTCGTTACGTTTTTTTGTGTGTTGGCGTTGATATCCGCTTGCGACACCCAGCACAAGTGCGCCGCTTACGGCCATTACACCTATTACGAGGCCCCGGCCGATTCCGCAGAATAATCCAACATTCCGCATGTCACAAGGCCGTTCCATCGGTGTGTTGCGGAAATGGCTTCTGCTGTCAGCTTGTGTGGTGACGGCTCTGCTGTCGCCTGCGCAGGATGTGGGGGAGTTTTATCATGATGTGACCACTAAGGAATGGGATATCGAGATCTTCGCCCACACCAGCGGGCTGGGGGTGGGCTTCCAGCACGGACGCACCCCGGACCTTAACAACAAACATTATTGGGAAGTTGAGTTCCTCTATAACCAGCATCCGAAATCCGTCCGTTCGGTGAACGTCTATTATGAGGGCGTGCGTCCTTTCCGCTACGGCCAACTCTATACGCTGTTTTTCCTTCGTGGCGGTTACGGCTACCAGCGCACGCTGCACCAGAAGCCTTATTGGGGCGGCGTGAAGGTGAGCTACAATATTTCCGCCGGAGCATCCCTCGCTATCGGAATCCCGAATTATGTGGAGGTGCTCAACTACAATACCGGATTCTCCGAAATCGTCCGCTATGATCCCGAAATCCATAATCTGAACAACATCCTCGGCGGTGCTGGAATGTTTGCCGGCATCCTCCATACCGCCTTCCGTCCTGGCTTCTACGTGAAAACAGGCCTCAATTTTGAATTTTCCCGTAATGACTATAAACTGAACGCCTTGGAAGTGGGCCTTTGCGCCGATATGGTCTTCCCATTCATCCGCCAGATGGCCTTCAATGATCCTAAAAAAGTCTATCTCGCCGGCTACCTCGCCTATCAATTCGGGAAAAAGAAAGGATACCATTGAACAATGAACAATTAACAATTAATAATTAATAATTAATAGTGAATAGTATGATGTTGCAGTTTAATATAATTCCCTTAACTTCTTGGTTTCTTAATATTTTAACTTCTAAATTTCTAAAAATCCTTCCATCTCCAAATTCTCTAATTATTAATTATTAATTACTAACTATTAATTATTAACTATTAACTATTAACTGCTAACGATAACCGCCTCATGTCCTCCTCAATAAAACAGCTTGCCGGTCAGACGGTCATTTACGGTGCCACGAACATTCTGGGCCGATTGCTCAACTATCTGCTCGTTCCGCTGCATACCTACATCTTCGCGGATGCCGCACAGTACGGTGTGGTGGGAGAGCTCTACGCCTGGACCAGCCTCTTCATTGTCATCCTGACCTACGGTATGGAGACGGCATTCTTCAACTTCTCCCGCGATGAGGAGCAGAAAGACCGGGTTTATACTACGATAGTGACCTCCTTACTGGTGACCTCCACGCTGTTTATTGTTCTTTGTTCGATATTCTCTCATCCGATAGCCGGGTGGATGAAATATCCCGACCATCCCGAATACATTGTCTGGTTCTCCATCATCATTGGGGTGGATGCGTTGACCTCCATCTTCTTCGCCCGCCTGCGTCATCTGAACAAAGCCTTGAAATTTGCTGCAGTGAAGATTACCAACATCGTGGTCAATGTGGTGTTCAACCTGTTCTTCCTGTTGCTTTGTCCCTATTTGCTGAAAACCCATCCGGATTCCGCGTGGATACAGACCATCTACAATCCGAGCATCGGGGTCGGCTACATTTTCATCGCCAATCTGATTGCATCTGTGGTGACGCTGCTGATGTTGTTCCCCAGCGTGTTCCGTCAGAAGTATGTGTTTGATTGGACGTTATGGAAGAAGATGTTTGCATATGCGTTCCCACTGCTGATTTTCGGTTTGGCCGGGATTGTCAACGAGACGATGGACCGTGTGTTGATCAAGTATGTTTCCCGTGCCGCCGACCCGCAGGCCTCCGTGGGCATCTACAGTGCCTGCTATAAGATTTCCATTATGATGACGATTTTCGTGCAGGCGTTCAAATACGCTGCCGAGCCCTTCTTTTTCAGTAAGTCCAAAGACCGCGACGCCCGGGAGACTTACGCGGAGGTGATGACGGTTTTTGTCCTGGTCTGTTCGATTATTTTTGTCGGTATAATGCTGTATATGGATGTGGTCCAATATTTTGTGGGACCGGCATACCGCGTGGGTCTGCCCATTGTGCCGATTCTTCTGTTGGCAAATCTGTTTCTCGGCATCTTCTATAACCTTTCAATATGGTATAAACTTACCGGCCAAACGAGATTCGGCGCGTATATAGCCATCTTCGGCGCCATTATCACGTTGGGGTTGAACCTGTTGTTGATTCCTCGTTTCGACTATATGGGGGCCGCTTGGACAACCTTTGCCTGTTATTTCAGTATGATGGTGGTCTCGTATCTGTTGGGCCAGAAACACTATCCGGTGGATTATAATATCAAGAAGATATTCTTTTACATCCTGTTTGCAGTGGCTGTGTATGGAATAAGTGTGGCGGTTAACAAGGGCTTGAACATCACGCATATAGGCACGCGCCTGGCCGTGAATACAGCCCTGCTGGTCGCATATCTCGGGGCCCTGTTTGCGGTGGACCGCCGTTATATTCTAAGTCTGTTTCGGAAATAAAAAATATGTTATCTCAGGCAGGCGGCTAACTTGAAAATCAGGTCTGTCAGGATGAGGGTCGTGTTGCCGTTCCGGGCGATGTGAAGCTGGGCCTTGTTGCACTCTTCGGTCATGAGGCTGGCCTGTTTCAGCTGAATGATACCTCTGTATTCGGAAAGGATTCCGGTTTCGTAGGCGGTGGCCTTCACCATGTCCGGATGATGGGTGTTGGTCATCAGGATGTTTCGTAACATGCGGATGGTGAGCGAGATGAACTGCTTCTGGTATTCGCGGCCCTGTTTTACAATCTGGTCAATGACCTCTTGTGTCTCTTCGTATCGGCAGTCGGCAGTGTTTTGTCGGGAAAGGGCCACGACGCAGTGCATCAGCTGGTCGAATTGTGTCAGCATCTCCCGCTGGTCGGTGTCGTCCTGATGGATTTTGACAGCTTGAGGGTAGTTGCCCTCGCTCAGGATGGCGATGTTGCGGGCTTCCTCGTCTGACAGGTCCGGGAAGTCTTTCAGGAGGGCGTTTGTCACCTCCTCGTCGGTGAGACGCGGGAATTTCACTAATTGTGTTCTGGATAGAATCGTGCTCAGAATCAATTCGGGTTTCTCCGAAATCAGTATGAAAAGAGATTGGTTCTCAGGTTCTTCCAAGGTCTTCAGCAGTTTTGGGGCCGCTGCATGGTACAGCCGGTCCACACACCATAGCACGTAAATCTTGTAACCGCCCTGATAGGAACGCATGCTGTTCTGGTTGATGATGTGTGAGCAGTCGCGGATGTTGATGGAAGCCTGTTTGTTCTCCCCTCCCAGTTTTATAAGCCAGTCATTGATGCTGATGTTGTATTTCTGCTTGAGGACGAAATCCTTGAACTCTTGGGCGAGTTTGATGGAATCGGGGTCTTTGGAGATATCTTTGGTAGTGCAGTTTGGAAAATAGAGGTGCAGGTCGGGGTGCGAGAGTTTGGCGAACTGCTTGCAGGAAGGACACTCGCCGCATGAGTCGGTGTCGGTGGGATGCTCACAGCAAAGGTACTGCCCCAGGGCGATGGCCGTTGCAAAGGCCTGACTGCCCGGTTGCGCCAGAAAGAACTGCGCGTGGCTGATGCGGTGCCCATGCACCTGGTTGAGCAATTGCTCCTTCACACTCTCTGATACTAAAACATCCTTGAACTGCATTTTCCTGTTTTTACAATATTATATTTATGAGATTTTAGATGGGAAACGTAAGACGTGGAATTTGGAATATAGGATTATCTTTCCCGGATCTTTTCAAGCCAGGAATGGTCGTTGCTGTTTTCATAACGGTTGAGTTTGTCAAACAGCTCGTCCAAGGTCGTGGCGGTAATCAGCAGGTCTTTGTGGAAAGCCCGCAGGAACCCGTCCTGGCTGAAACGGTCCAGTTGGGCGAGCATCATGTCGTAGTACCCGTTTGGATTATAGATGGCTATCGGTTTGAAGTGCATGCCCAGTTGGGCATCGGTGACAATCTCGAACAGCTCGTCCATGGTGCCATATCCGCCGGGAAAGACCACGAAAGCGTCGGCCCGCTGTTCGAGCAGCTGCTTGCGCTCGCTCATAGTTTTTACGTATATCATCTCGGTGATGTTGTCGGCCAGAACCTCCCCGCGGGCGAAGAAGTCGGGGGCCACGCCGATGACGGTGCCGTGATGCTGCATGGCGGCATCGGCGGCTACACCCATCAGACCGATGCTACCGCCGCCATAGTACAGGGTTATCCCTCTCTCGGCCAACATCTTGCCGAATGCAGCGGCCTGTTCCGCATAGATGGGGTCGTTGCCGATGGCTGACCCGCAGAAAAGAGCGATGGACTGGAATTTCATAGTACTTGCATTTTAATAAGGGCATGGACGGAAAAAGAAATCAGCAGATATGCCAGGATGATGATCGGGAACGCTCCCATACGGAAAAGCAGAATCAGAAGGATGCCGACAAGCAGAAGCAGATAGCGGGCAATGTTGATACCTTTGAACTTGAAATCCTTGAACTTGAGCGAAATCATCGTTATTTCACTGACTAACAAAATGGCTAAGAAAAGGGTCAGCAGCCATACCACCCAGAAATTATTGAGTATGGTCATGCGTTCGGCGGCTGTCGGTATAAAGCTGAGAAACAACGCATTGGCAGGTGTCGGCAGACCCAGAAAATGAGTCGTTTGCCGCTCGTCAAGGTTGAATTTCGCCAGTCGCACCGCTGATAGTACAGGTACAATCAGAACCGTTACCGGCAGCAGGCTGGTGAAGGTGTTGATTTGGTGCGGGGGAAACTCGTACAGACAACGGCTGAGCCATGTGTAGATGATCATGGCCGGTGCCACTCCAAAGGAGACGACATCCGACAGCGAATCCAATTCCTTCCCGATAGGTGACGACACTTTGAGCAACCGGGCTGCGAATCCGTCGAAGAAATCGAAGAAGGCGGATGCTATTATCCAGAGGGCTGCGCTCTCCAGATTCCCGGACAAGGCCGCCATCACGGAGAGACATCCGCAAGCCAGATTACAGCAGGTCAGTATGTTGGGGATGTGCTTTTTCATTTCAGTACCCAGTATTTAGGATTGATGGACTTGGCGAACGTTTCGGCTTCTTCTTCCGTATCGTATATGCCGATGCAGATGCGGATGTTGGGAGCGCCGTCTTGCAGAACTAATTTCGGGGAGTATTCCTCAAGATGCTTGGCTCGGATGTGCGAAATAACCTCTTTCTCCGTGAGGAAACTTCCGGCAATTGCATAATAGTGCCCCTGCTCGAAACGGATGTAAGGATAGCCGGCGGATGATGTCTTGACAACATCCGGCTCGTATGGCATTGCTTCCGGCAGGGTGTCGGATTCGGCCACAGCGGTAGTGTCGTCTTCTGTGAAAGATACGGTATCGGTGTCAATCTCCTCCGGCTCGGTTGCCTCCACTTCCTTATGAGTAAAACGGTCGAAAACGGGACGGATGATATCTTGGATCTTGTCGCGGAAAATATAGCCCAGTGCGGCCAGAAGCAGCAACACCAGCAGGGTGTAAAGCCACCAAAGGGATCGGCGCTTTTTGGGCGTTTCCGTCTCTTCCGGATTTCCCGTGTCTTCCTCCTCGGAATCCTCGACCTCGGTTTCCTCCTCTTGCGGCTCATCATTTCCCGGTTCCTCGGTAGCAATAGGTTCCTCAATGGTAACAGGTTCTTCCGTCTTACTGTCTTCCGTCATACCGTCTTCCGTCTCCAGTCTTGTTACTTCAGGCTCTTCAGCAGCAATAGGTTCCTCAATGGTAACAGGTTCTTCCGTCATACCGTCTTCCGTCTCCAGTCTTGTTACTTCAGGCTCCTCAGCGGCAATAGGTTCCTCAATAGCAACGGGTTCTTCCGTCTTACCGTTTTCCGTCTCCGGTCCTGTTTCTTCGGGTTCCTCAGCGGCAATGCCCGATACATTCAGGGAGAGTTCCGGCATCCCCTCAAACTCAATGTTGAGGTCCGGGATGTCCATCGCCTCAAAAGTCAGCCGTCCTTTTGAATCTTGGGAAAATGTGCCGAAATCTTCAAAGGATACGCTTTTGTTGTTGGCCAAGGCATTTTTCAGCTCCTCCACCCATTGGGTGATTTCACGGTTGGCCTCGGTCAGCAGGCATTGTTTCTCTTGGCAGATGAGGCGTGTGAAGGCAAGGTCCTCCTGGTCGGTGGCCGTGTCCAGCGTGACCATGTTCCGTGGCGGCAGCAGCCGTTCTCCCTCTATGCGAGCGGATTTGTAATGCAGGGAAAACGTGCCCAAATCATTCACGTAAATGGATTCGGCTTGTTGGAGGGCTTTAATAATATAATGTATCATCCTTTTTTACAAAATAAGGTGTTATGTTATGAATGTTTAGGTGGAAAGAAGCCTTCCTGCTCTATGCGGGCCAGGTCTTCGGGCGTGTCAATGCCGATTCCCTCGTATGAACAGGCGGCGGTGTGGATGGTGTAGCCGTTTTCCAGCCAGCGCAGTTGTTCGAGTTTCTCGGAGCTCTCCAACGTCGATGGGGTCAGCTGCGTCAGGGCTTTCAGCGTCTTGTAACGGTAGGCGTAGATGCCGAGATGCTGATGGTAGAGTGGGGTGGCAGCTTTCGGGTCGCGCACGTAAGGGATGGGATACCGGCTGAAGTACAGAGCTTTGCCGTCAGCGGCCAGTACCGCCTTAACGACATTCGGGTTCTCGGCGCGTGCTTTGTCGGAGAAGGGCTTCACCAGCGTGCCAATCTGCACGTCGGGACGGCCGAAAAGGGCGGCTATCAGGTTGATTTCCCGTGCGCTGATGAAGGGCTCGTCCCCTTGGATGTTGATGACCACGTCGTCATCGGACAGGTGGAGCTGGTCGGCAGCCTCCCCGCAACGGTCAGTGCCGGAGGGATGGTCAGGGCGGGTCATCAGCACCTGCCCGCCGAACTGCCGGACGGCATCCTGGATGCGCGGGTCGTCGGTGGCCACCACATGCTGGTCCAGTCCGGCTTTCGCCACCTGCTCGCACACAACCTGGATCATGGGCTTGCCATGAATGAGGGCGAGCGGCTTGCCGGGGAAACGGGTGGAGGCGTAACGCGCCGGTATGATGCCGATAATGCGTTGCGCACCCATTATTTGAACAGACCGAACAGCTCGGCGTCGATTTTGTTGATGATCTCTCCAAAGTCCTCAGGACGCTCGGCGAACTTGATGGTGTTCACATCCACCACTAACAGTTTGCCGTCTTTATAGTTGGAGATCCATTTCTCGTATTTCTCATTCAGGTTTTCCAAATAAGAGAGACGGATGGAGTCCTCGTAGGCACGTCCGCGCTTGTGGATTTGTGTCACCAGGGTGGCCACATCTGCCTTCAGATATATCAGCAGATCAGGCGCCTGGATGAATTGTTTCATCAGCTCGAAGAGCGAGGAATAGTTGTCGAAATCGCGGGTGGCCATCAGGTCCATCTCATGCAGGTTGGGCGCGAAGATGTAAGCGTCCTCGTAGATGGTACGGTCTTGGATGATGTCCTTTTTGCGCTTGCGGATGTCAATCACCTGACGAAAACGGCTGTTGAGGAAATAAATCTGTATGTTGAAGGACCAACGTTGCATATCCCGGTAGAAGCTCGCGAGATACGGGTTGTTGTCCACGCTTTCGTACAGGGGCTCCCATCCGTAATGTTTGGCAAGCATTCCTGTCAATGTTGTTTTTCCGGAACCGATGTTCCCTGCGACGGCTATGTGCATGTGTTATGTTGTTTAAATGTTTATTTGTTTAAATGTTTATTCGTTTTAGAAATAAAGTGAGGGGGCTCAGGGTGTTTATTCTTCGACTTTCACGCGCATCGAGTGGATGACGAGGTAGGCGCACAGGCCGGCGAACATGACAATGGCCAGTATGCCGTAGATCGGATGGCTTTGGTAAGCGGCAGTGGTGGAGAGTTCCACGCCGGCGTATTTCAGGATGGCGCTGATCACGCCCATGATGGCACCGCCGGCCAGCAGACCGGAGGCGAGGAGCGTGCCCTTCTCGGAGCGGACTTTGTTGAGCTTCTCGTCTTTGCTGCGGGTCTTGATGAACCAGGCTAAGAGACCACCCACGAGGAGGGGCAGGTTGAGCTGCAACGGGATGAACATACCCAGGGAGAATGCCAGCGCCGGCACGTCGATGCAGTCGAGCAGGATGGCCAGCACGGCACCGAT
>JBGUMF010000079.1:0-23592 GCA_045116675.1 Bacteroidales bacterium | reverse complement strand
GATCATCTCCCGGATGTCGAGCATGATTTTCTTGGCGATATTGTCGGCGATGTTTTCCGTCAGCGCTTCGGCGTAGATGCGGAGGATAGGCTCTGTGTTGGAGCTGCGCACGTGAACCCAACTGTCGTCGAAGTCGATCTTCACGCCGTCGGCGCGGTTGACCTCGTAGTCGGCGTATTTCTCGGCGATGGCATCCAGCAGTTTGGGGATGTCGATGTCGTCTTTCAGCTCGATTTTGTTCTTGGAGATGGTGTATTCGGGATACTGCGTGCGCAATTCAATGCAGTTCTTGCCGGAGAGGGCCATGTAGGAGAGGAACAGGGCGGTGCCCACGAGGGCGTCGCGGCCATAGTGCAGCTCGGGATAGATGACGCCGCCGTTGCCCTCGCCGCCGATGACGGCGTTGGTGGCTTTCATCTGCTCCACCACGTTGACCTCACCCACGGCGGAAGGCGTGTAGGTGACGCCGTACTGCCGGCTCACGTCGCGGAGCGCGCGCGAGGAGGAGAGGTTGGAGACGGTGTTGCCCAACTGGTGCTGCAGCACGTAGTCGGCCACGGCCACCAGCGTGTACTCCTCACCGAACATCTCGCCGTCGGGTTTTATGAAGGCCAGACGGTCCACATCCGGGTCCACCACGATGCCGAGGTCGTAACGTCCCTTCTTCATCTCGTCGGAAATGCCGTACAGATGTTCGGGGATGGGCTCGGGGTTATGCGCGAACAGGCCGTTGGGCTCGCCGTTGAGCACGGTGATGTTCTTCACGCCCAGGGCGCGCAACAGCGGCGGGATGGACAACGCTCCCGTCGAGTTGACCGCGTCGAGGATGATGGAGAAGTTGGCTTTGGCGATGGCATCCTTGTCCACCAACGGGAGCTGCAGGATGGCGTCGATATGGTCTTGGATGGCATTGCCGTAAACCGTGTATGCGCCCAGCTTCTTCACGTCGGCATACGTGAACTCGTGACGGCTGGCCAGCGACTGCAGTTGCAAGCCCTCTTCGCCGGAGATGAACTCGCCCTTGGCGTTGAGCAGCTTGAGGGCGTTCCACTGCATCGGGTTGTGGGAGGCCGTGACGATGACGCCGCCGTCGGCCTGATGGTGCAGCACCGCCATTTCCGTGGTAGGGGTGGTGGAGAGCCCGGTGTCGATGACATCAATGCCCATGCCTTGCAGGGTGCCGCAGACCAGCCGGCTGACCATGTCGCCGGATACGCGGGCATCGCGGCCCACCACGACGGTCAGCTTCTTGTCAGGCGTCCCGTCTTGCAGGAATGCCGCAAAAGCGGATGTCAGCTCGATGATGTCAATAGGGGTGAGGTTCTCGCCGGCAGGGCCTCCGATGGTCCCACGGATGCCGGAAATGGATTTGATGAGTGTCATAGGTCAATGCTGTTTTTCAAGGTTGCAAAAATACAAAAAAAACCTATTGTTGTGTTGTTGGCGCAGACGAATCAAATCCAACAGCCCTGTGTTAGCAATTGTGAAAAAATCTTATCTTTGCACATCATTATGAAAATATGAAAAAGAAACTCGACTTAAAAGGAAAATACCAGAATTTCAGGATGTGGCGGGAGCAGCCGCATCAGGTGGCTCCGATGTCGGAGGCGGAGCACGACTGTGCCACCTGTGGCACGCACTTCACGGGCAACTATTGTCCCCGCTGCGGACAGGCGTCGCGCATCGGGCGCTTCTCGTTCAAGACCGGTGTCCTGAACTTTATTGACGTGTGGGGATTGGGTAATCGCAATATGTTCCTCACCTTGCGCGATCTTATCCTGCGCCCCGGCTATATGATCCGCGATTACCTAAAGGGTATGCAGATGGCCTATTTCCCGCCTTTCAAGATGTTCTTCCTGCTTGCCGCACTATCTCTCCTCGTAACCCACGGCCTCAATATAAAGGGGCAGAATCTCGCCGGCGATTCGGAATCGGAGTCTATGGCACAGGAAGTTGTTGTTGAGGACCCGTCGGAAAAGGACTCCGGTGTAGAGGATGTGGTGGATATTGTGAATACCACGGATGAAATCGCGAAACGCACAAAAGTGATTTATCATAAGGCTATTGACTCCATCGAGCGTTTCCAGAAACGTTTTCCTAACATTTACAATTTGTTACTGCTAATGGTGGAGTCCGTTTTCCTATATCTGTTCTTCCGGCACTGTCCGAATATTCCCGACCTGCGTTATTCCGAATTCTTTGTCTCACAGGTGTATATTGTCAATATGGTTGCCATCTACACCATTGTATTCAATTTCTTCTGCCTGACAAAACTGGCGAGCATCTCCTTTATCCTTGCGATTATTCCCCTCAAACAGTTGAGTGGGTTCAGCTGGGGGCGCACTATCTTGAAATCCGTTGTGGCATTGGTGCTCATGCTTTTGTCAATTTTGGTTTTCATAGTGCTCTCCGCCTTCGTGACCGTCCTTTTGGTAAAATGGCTCGGATGATGGGACTGTTGTTGTAACTCAAAATTCTAAACACATCATGGACACCTACAAATTCAGAAAACAGATACATAAGCTTCCCGGCAAGGTGATTCACCACGTGCCGCTGCCGGAACCGCAGGTGGTGGAAGGCCACGGCGCGCGGGTGCGCATAGGCGAAATTTGCAAGGAATGTGGTTATAAGCACGTCCTGTTGGTGACCGACCAAACGCTGCAAAAGCTCGGCTATGAGCAGAAGATTCTGCAGTCGTTGGAGGAGGCTGGGGTAGGGTGTACCCTTTTCTCCGACATCAACTCTGAACCGAACATCACACTGATTGACGAAGGTCGCAAAATCGCGATGGAGTGCCAGGCCGAGTGCGTGATTGCCCTCGGCGGCGGCTCGGTGATGGACACCTGCAAGATGATCTCCGCCGGCGTGAAGATGCACCATCTCAAAACCAAAACCCTGTTGCGCAAGTTCCTGGTGGTGCCGAGCAAAACCCTGCCGATGATCACTGTGCCCTCTACCGCCGGCACGGGCGCGGAGGTGACCGTGGGTGCCGTGGTGACGAACGCGCGCGGCACGAAGGGCTCCACCGTGTTGGTCGGACTGGACGTGACGCACGTCATCCTCGACAGCGAACTCACTATCCGCGCGCCGCAGCTGGTGACCGCCGCCTGCGGGATGGATGCACTCAGCCACGTGGTGGAAGGGACGCTCAGCGATGTGGCGGTCTATGTGGAGGATGCCTACCATTCCTTGGAGGGCGTGCGGCTGATTTTGCAGCATCTGCCCGTGGTGATGCGCGAACCTGAGAATATTGAATCTCGCTTGGCGATGTGCCGCGCGGCCATGTACGGCGGCAACGCCATCAACACGCAGCTGGCGGGCTACATACACGCCTTTGCCCACAGCATCGGGGCCAAGTACCACATCCCCCACGGACAGGCCATCACGCTGATGATGCTGCCCGTGCTGGAATACCAGAAAGAGGCTTGCTTGGAGAAATATGCGATTATGGCCCGTTATTGCCACCTTGTTGAGGAATCTGCCCCCGACAACGAGGCCGCGGAAGGCTTCCTCCAGGCCGTTCGGGAGCTGATTGTGACCTGCGGATTGGACAAACTGGAATTACCCGTGCAGCCCGACGACTATGAAGAACTCACCCGTATGGTTGCCGCCGACTCCATCAACTACTCCGCCCCGATGACGTTCAGCAATGAAGACATTGTGCGTGTGCTGGAGAAGGTGAGCGTACGTTGATTAGAAAACCGTTAATGTCATACAAACATTCTCCCGCACCTCGCGCTGGAGGAAGCTGTGGACGCGGATTTCGCGGCCGTAGGCAAAGAAGGTGATGGTGGAGAAAGTATCAAGCAGTGACGAAATCCTTGTATTTATCGGGTGACACCACGGTCAATTCCGTTTCGGGATAAGACTCCCGAAAGGGTTTAGGAAGAAACGGTTTCTTTTTCCCCCATTTGAATTCAAAAGCAGAGAGTCTTCCATCCATTTCTTCAATAAGGTCAACTTCCTGTTGCTGTAATGTTCTCCAAAAATAAAGTTGAGCATAGCTGCCGCAGTAGGCATTGCGTTTAACGCGTTCGCTCACCATCAGGTTCTCCCATAATGCACCCGCATCGTTGCGCAGTTCCAAAGGTGCAAAGTTTGAAATGAGCGCATTTCGGATACCGTTGTCGTAAAAATAAATTTTACGTCCTCGTTTAATCTCGGTTCGCATATTACGGTTATATGCAGGAAGCCTGAACACAACAAAACACTTCTCCAACAGATTAATGTAACTTTCCACAGTGGCTTTGTCCACGCTCACAGTACGAGCCAACTCGTTGTACGACACCTCGCTGCCCACTTGTAGTGCAAGAGCACGGACTAATTTTTGAAGCACTTCAGGTTTCTTCACCCCTTTGTATTCAAGCAAGTCTCTGTACAGGTAGTTGTTGGTCAACGACAGCAATGTCCGGCGTGCATCTTCCGGGTGAGTGACCACTTTGGGGTATAGTCCGTATATCATTCTTTGTTCAAGCAATCTTCTTTCCTCTCGTTCAGTATTATGGAAAATCATTTCCTCAAGCGAGAGAGGGAAAAGTTGATACTCTATCGTCCTGCCAGTAGCGGGCTCGTTGATTTCATCGGCAAGGGTGAGGGAGGAAGAACCTGTAACCAACACTTGCGCATTGGTTTTCAAATCCGCCATCATTTTGAGCGTCAGACCGATGTTTTTCACACGTTGAGCCTCATCAATAAAAACAATACGATGGTTCCCAATAAGTTGCCGCAGTTCAGAAGAGGTCTTGCCTTCTAATAGAATTCGATCGTCATAGTCGTCGCAGTTCAGCCTCAACACATCATTTTCGTCCTCCACAACACTTTCATACAAGGTTGTTTTCCCGACTTGCCGTGCACCCATAAGCGTGATAATGTCTCCTTTAAAGAAGTCATTTTTAATGAGTTGCTTGATTTTTCTTTGTATCATACAAACATTCCGTTTTTAATGCTGCAAAGATACAATAATTTTTTTATTTCTCCAAATTAAAATAGAAAACGGTGATTTTATTCTCTAAATTTATATTAAATTTGGAGAATTTAAAATAAGGTAAAGTCGTTTTTCACATTCCCTCCACCAGCTCCTTCATTTCCCGCACCTCGCGCTGGAGAAAGCCGTGGACACGGATCTCGCGGCCGTAGGCGTAGAAGGTGATGGTGGAGAAGCCGGCGAGCGGGGTGTGTATCATCACGCTCGACACCGCCTCGTAGGGAATAAAGTCGGTGTTGTGGTGCAGCAGTGCCGGCGTTTTTATGGTGATGCCCTCGTCGTTGAAGATGATGGTGGGCGGGAACAGCACGTTGGATTCGGAAACGCGCGAGGCGGTGAATTGGCGGTACATGACAATAGGGATTTGATTAACTTTTATGATTGTTTGGTCGCGTATAGACACTTTTCTTTGTATAGAACTCCAGCGCCATACATCCGTGCATTGTCCAATAATCCTTCATAGAACTGAGCCGACGCTCCATGCGCGCCACATCGCCAGCATTTTCTTCATTGTTTTCCTTCTTCAGTGCCTCTAATTTTTCACGGATTTCGGTTTTGTAGCTGTTCTCTTCTTTATAGGTGTACATCCAAAAAACATTGTTGAATTTTGCATCAAAATTAAAACCCTGCACAGCAATTCTGTCGGGCAAGTCAAGAACATTTTCTGTTGTTGGCGAGGTATAAATCGGCACTTTACGAACCTTTCCTTCCACTATCGCGTAGTATTCTCCCACAAACAGGTCGGCGGTGTCGTACTTTTGTTTTAGTTGTGCGAACTGGTCAGCCTCCAAGCCGAATGTGGGCACCGAAACTTGGCGGTTATAGGCCTTCTGTTTGCGGGTCAATTTTGTCTTCGGGGCGTTGTCGGCGCATCTTTCTTTCAAGCGAAGAATGCCGTCTTCGTCCACATAGTACCTTTTCTCCCCATTCTGCGCAAAACGGGCATGCCTGCACCCTTCCAAATCATACGAAAAGTAGGATTGTGTGTCCCACATACGCTGTCGTCTGCTTTGACGTAGCGACTTGGTTTTGGCGTAAAACTCGCTCAACATTTCATCAAACGGTCTGTTGACGTATTTGTTGAGGAGTCCTTCCAAGTATTTCGTATGCAATGAAGCCCAACCATTACCTTTGTTGTAGCTCAATGTTTTGTGTTTGGAAAGCCTGTGTTTGCTCATAGAGAGCCGCTCGCCTTCATATTCATTCATGCCGTGGCGGGGAAACTCCGAACCATTCCCTCTGCGACCGCCACGATATTTGTGCGGCACCCGGCTGTCTATCTTCCATTTCTTTTCCGACATACTATGGGATATTATGCACCAACCGAATCATCTTTCGTTCACTTTCCTGAAAGTGAGCGATTCCATTCTTTCCAACCCTTCTCCGAATATGTTGGCATCGCAGAATTTGTAACCCTTTTGCTCGTATTCGATAATGGTAGGGTTGTTCTCGTACACGCCCGGCCCCCCAGCGTTCAGCGCCACCACGGCATCTATGCCGAAAGTCTCCTTGGCAGCAAGGGTATGCAGGGCGAGCATGGTATTGATGAAGAATTGGTCCATAGTCTATTCCTGTTTGAGTTGATGGCTTTGTCTTACTTTCCGAACCGTTCCCTCACTCTTTCGAAGAAACTAATAATTGGGTGTAGGTTTGGGGGTGCATTATTATACGACTAATTAATAACAGGCCAAAATAGCCAAGCATTTATCTAAAGACTCTTTAATTTGATTCTCAATAATATCAAATTCATCCTCATCTTCTATTGTGTCCAGTGATTCCAAAGAACGGAACAACCTGCGAAGTTTGTAGATTTCACTGATAAAATTATGTCCTAAAAACGTTTCGCGTTCCAAAATATCTAACGTGTCATTAATTCTTTTCTTTGTATCATATTTCATTCGATGATTCTGAATTATGCTCATCATTGACCACACTAAAACTTCTAAACCTGTTTTTGCTGAATAAAAGCTCATAACTGTGATATATTTGTTTAGTACTAATCTTTAAAAAATCATGTTATTCCACATCCCTGACTAGCCGAACCGACTTGGCAGGACCGATATATGCAGGATAGTTCCAATAGCAAGAGTGATCGCTGAAATATAAAGCCCAAGCGCGTTCACCGCTATGTGTGGAAGATGTCCAGTAATTGCCCTCGGCGGCTGTTGGAATGCCGTTGCTGTAATAATGGGTAGAAGTGCCTATGCGATCACCGCCAGCAGGCAAAAACACCGCGCCATGGTTTTCCAATTTGTTGATCCAATCCGACTGGTTAATCACATTATAGGTATATTCTCCATTGGTTGAATTATCATTCACATGACTTAACGAATAGTAAGAATTATTCCAGTCGTCGGGGAGGAGAATGACTCCGTAAATGCCATTAACTGTAGCTTTTGCAAAACGGCTGCCAGATGTAGTCTGACGCGTCTCAAAGAGATACACCAATTCAGAATACTCAAGCGTGCGCCACAAACCCTTTTGGTTGCCCCCGTTGCTGATGGCATTATACACGCCCCAATCGTAATTGGTTCCGGCAATATCGACATAGAGTTCCCCATAATCCAACGACGAGGAACTGGTCATCCAAGGATTGCAATTGTTGTAGCCGCTGGTGGCCCAACCCATCAGATCCAACCAACCATTATAATTTTCAGACACGTTGGCGTTTTCAGCACCGACAATATCCCATTGATGCTCAGCGAAGCGCCATTTTCGTTGGACAGGATGGAATTGCAGATTCCCTTTTGAGAAATAAACCTGTTCACCCATCGCGACAGTGAATTTCCCGCTCAGGCTACCCTCTATCACACCACCACTCGGGTTGACGGGAGTGGTGAAGGACATCTCCTTTCCATAGTATGCCTCATGATGTCCCCGAATAACGTATGCGCGCACATAATATTTGGTACCGGGTGTGAGATGAGTGATTTTACAGGAGAAAGGATACTGGTAGTCTCTAGTAAACATCTTATTGTCTTCCGGAGTGGGATTTCGTTTTGTACTCCAGCAGACTCCCAGTTCGCTCAAAGGGATGTTCCCATTAAGCACCACATCCCCACCACATTCTGCGCTCTTGGGTGTGATGTTAGTTGGTTCGTATGTGGTGACTTTCACCTCGGCGGTGTTTTCGCAACTGACCATAAAAAGGCACAGAGGCAGTAAAATTGCGATAAATAATAGAGTTTTTTTCATTGTAAACATTTTTAAAAGGGTAATTTTCGGTTTCCATTTCGAAGAATATAATCTTTGCAGATATCCAATTTAGATGCGAATTCTTCTAATGTAAGCGAGACCAGGCCAGAATCAGGTTCCATGCCGTGAAGATCATCCAACAAGGACTCCACTTCAGAATAATAAACATTCAAGAAACGTTTTGCTAAAGCGTAATCTGCAAACATACAAACATGGTATTCTCTGAACAATTTAATTCGCATATCAATGATCTTCAAACGGTTGGACCACAAATCCTCATAAGCTTCTCTGTATTTTTGAGATTTGTTTTCGAAAACATGTACTTGATTCCAGTATTTAATGGCGTCTAATTTCGTTTCATTAATAAAATTAACAGTTTCGCCCATTATTTTAATGTATTCCTCCTCCATAGTAATTATTATATTTTGGTTGTTATTATTTCCGTCCGAACATTTCTTTCACTCTCTCCAAGAAACTTTTCCCACGGATTTCTGGTTGCTCCGTGTCTAAAAGCTCTTTGCATTCGTTGAGAAGTGGTTTCAGTTCGTGGGCGGTGATATGGGTGACCATCTCGGGATTATGGCAGTCTTCTTTCAAAACAATTGTTATAGACACAATGCGAGACATTTTCTGCAATATCTGCTGCCATGCCTCCGACTGAAGTTCCGAGGCGGCAATCTCCACAGGTCGGTCACCATGTAATCCGGCGCAATACTGTTTCCACAGCGCAGGATTGAATGTCCTATGGCCTAAATGTTGCACATCTTCCGCCATTTCTTTGAGGCCTTTGGCGCAGGCGGAAACCTCATCCGGATCGTTTTTGAAGTTATACACTCTGGCATTGTACACTCCCATGCAGGTGAGGATTTCTAATAATTGGGTGTAGGTTTGTGATTGCATAAGGATTGTTTATTTTTTAGTTTTTTCTTGAAATCATTTGATTGTTTGAGTTGATGATGCTTGAAAAAAACAGTTTGAGATGAAAGATTGTTGACGTTCACAAGCATTTCAAACATGAAGCACTCACGGTGTTTGCTGTGATCCTTTTCTGAGAACCACTCGCACTCGGCCTCCTCAAGATCAACGTCCACCACCATCATGACGGGACCACCAGTTTTTTGCATTACCATGTCACCGATGCCGCATCCTTTGCGTTTGGCACGACGTTTCATGAAGTTTAGAAAGAGAATGTCTGATAGGAGACCCATAGGGAATAATTGAATAATAAGACAATGATAGTGCAATCAATACTTGTTCAGAATATCAGTCCATCATAGATACTTTTGTACTCTGTCAATTCATAATCATTAAATGTCTCCTTAATGTTAGTTTTACCATCTTTCCATACACATACAACCTCACTTGAATTGACTTCGATTACTTTCATTAATGGTCCACTTGATTTTAATTGTACTTCATCGTCAATTTTAACCAAACAACTATTTCCTTGATAGTCTGACAATTGCAACTCTTTAATATCGTAAACTTCTTGTTTTAAAGTGTTCTTGTCGAAATGAAGACAAGTGACTTTATCATCTTCTATTTTTCTAACAGTTAAATCCACATCTTCGTTTGCATTATGGACAACCATATCTCCATTTTTAATATTCATAATTATTCTGTTTTATACATTTTACCTACTCTCTTACAGGGTTTTCGGTTTCCTCCTTATTGTGCAACAGGTAGTTTTCAACATATTGCACTCCCGTGTTTGTAATTCGAGCCAATCCACCATCTGTATTACTATATTCAATAAGACCTGAAAGAATCAACTTGTCCGTTTCCAACTTCCTTTTTCCTTTAGGTGTGTTGTTGGGATCAATGTCTCTTAGATTTATATACATACCTTCATCCGTTTTGTTTCTGTACAACCCTCGAAGGATACTTTTATTATACTCACTTATTTCTATAATATCCATTATTAATTCGATTTTCTAAATTGTTATTTTGCTGAATAATCTTCCACCACTTTTTTGTTGACGAAGGCTACATCACAGAAATGTTTGTTGATTTTGAACATGTCACCGCCACTTTCGTTGAAGTTGCGTACCAAACAGAAAGTACAATAGTCATGAGCCTCACATGCCAAGCATTGTGGAAAATTTCCTTTGGTGATTTTGCGGATCTTATTTAACTGTTCCGATGTTTCCCAAATTTTTTTCAAAGGCTGTTTTTGAATGTTGCCGCAGACCAGACCATTCCATCCAGGACATGCACAAACATCCCCGGAAGATAGAATACAGAGACTGCTTAATCCTGCACCACATGCGGGATGGCTCTTAATGATTTCATTATCATTTATGTCTTTTGACAATCCACTATTCTGAAACAACTCACCCTTTTGTAGCTTATATTCTAACACAGACCGCATTGCTTTTTCAACATCATTTACCGATAGCCGATGGGCAAGGTTATCTGTGTCCCAATTAGCCTCCGCCATTAGAATGTAATCGGTAGTTGCTATAGTATGCAGAGACTCGGCATATTTTAATACGTCAACAAAACCATCTTTATTTGCATTCATCAAGGGACAAGATATTTGAACAGGAATATTTGCATCCACCAATTTTTCAATTGCTTTTTTTGTTTTTCCCCACGATCCTTTTATTGAGGTGATTTTATCGTGTATAGCTGCGTCCATGCTATAAAGAGATGTCTGAATATGGGCAATGTTTGCCTGCTTCAGGAAAGGAATTTGCTCATCACGTAAAGCAATAAGATTACTAAGAATGGTAATTATGAGATCCTTTTTTCTACAATAGTCAATTATTTTTAGAATATGTTTGTGTGTTAGGCATTCTCCGCCACTAAGTCCAACGTGAATTCCTCCCATCTCAACAAATTGGTCAATCACATAACAGAAGTCATCAAAAGTTATGTCATGACCAAGGTTCTTTCTTGCATTTGGTATGTAACAATGAATGCATCGTTCGTTGCAAGTGCTCGTCAATTCAAATTGGATATCGTTCAGGTGGAACTCTCCCAACTGGGCGCGAGAAATCCAGAAATCAGTGGTATTTTTTTCTTCTTTATTTATTCCTATGCTATATTGAGAAATAGGTTCTTGAGAATTAAGTAGCTGATAGTTGAAATCAACATCCTTGTTTCTTATTTCATCTTCGGTTTCACCGAGTACCAGATATTTTTGTTCAGAAAGCTCTGAACAAAAATATTCAAAATCTTTTTGTAGTTCTGACTTCTCAACACTGTTATCATAAAGCTTGAAAAGTCTATTTACAATTGTTTCAATATCTTGTGGTGTCCTACTAATTTCCTTGAGGAAATCAGCACCGGTTTCATTGACCACAAGGTCAGAATTAGTGAGTTGGTTGACTATATATGCAAAGTCACCGTGGTTTCGAACGAATGTGTTTTTGGATTGGCAAACTAACATATTTATTCCGTTATGATATTTGTTGAATAAGGAGGGTGTGTCAAAAGTCACGCACCCTCCTTAGAAAAAACTATCGAGCCTTGTAATTTGCTACAGGGCCACAAAAATTTCGAGGATAGTCTCCATTACAAGCGGCAAAACTTGTCGTGCCACTGGAGGCTAAACGTTGTACTTTTTGATACTTTTTCATTTTACTTGAATTTGTGAAATTTGCCTACTCTTTTAGGTTTTCGGCTTCTCCTGTTTAGTTTTAGAAAGCTTTGTAGTTCAGTTTTGAACCACAGTAACTCTGGGTTTGTTCATCCCCGTGACAGTTGGCAAAACTGGTCATGCCACTTGAGGCAAGACGCTGAACTTTTTGATACTTTTTCATAGTACTTGTTTTTTTTTAATTGTGCCTACTCTTTTAGGTTTTCGGCTTCTCCTTTGTTTATTATTAGAATTATCAATCGAAATTATCCCTTTGGGTCATATTGTTTTTCATAAATCTATTATTTTTCTCGCGCCGCAAAACTACCACATTATCCCTCAACCACTTAGGTTCTTTTCAAGTTCTTTTTCCCACCCTCTCAAACCCTCCCGAACGGGCATAAAAAAACCGCGAACTTCATTGTTTCGAGTTCGAGGTCCTGGAAAAACCTGCAATGCCAAACAAGGAAAGCTCACGGCGTTACCGCAAGCATTTTCGGCTTTCTTGGGCATTGCGTTGAAATTTTCCAGGTTTCGAACTTGCAAAGAAAAGCAAAAAACGCCTTTTCAGAATATGTGATTATGGGTTCTTTTTAGGTTCTAATTCTTTTAGATTCAATAATTTAAGTTGATAAATTCATTTTATTCTTTTCCCCGAATGGGAATGGGCAAAGATAAGAAAATAATCTAATTAGAATAATTATGTTTTGTTTGCTGTGCTTATTTTTGTATTTTTGCATCCGAAAAAGAATAAAGGAGAATAAAAAAGAATAAAAGAATGTTTGCTGTACCCTATCTGTCGGAGTATTTGCAGAACATGGATTGAACGAATTAGACATCGAGAGGTTATTCAGAGTCTTATTTCACCGCCCGCATCATTCTTTCCCATTCATCCCTCAGCCTTCGCCCCTCTTCCCGGTACTTTTTACTCTGCTCTAAAATCGGTTGGTATGTTTCGGGATTTCTAACTTGTTGCTCATTGGGATATTGGGGTATGGCAGGATATTTTTGTGTGTATGATTTTTTCTTCGCCCCAATTTGGTCGTTGGCATAGTTGAAAAAACTGTTCCGCTTGGATTTAGGCAATTGACGCCGAATCTGGCATTCGCGAATCTTTGCCTTGTACTCGGCAATGTATATCAGATCGCGCAGAATATTGGAGGTTTTCACCTCGTCGCTTTTCACATACAAATCCACCGGCTTGAACATACTGTCAATGGTGAATTTGAAGTTATATATCGCATTATCGAGTGCTTCCTGCGCCTGGATTTCTTCTTGTTCCCTTGCATATAGGAAGGTGTCTGTGCGTTGTCGTCGCGCCACCACGGCCTGCGGATCTTCGGAGCTTGATACAGTCGTCAACGGTTTGTCTTTGAGATACGTCCCGCTGCTGTTGTCTTCGTAAGCGTGTGATGATGTGCGATTATGTGCAGATTCAGCTGCTTGCGTCTGGGTTGGTTCCGCCAGAAAAACGGCGTCTCGGACAGAAGAAGGCGATTCCACCGACGGTTGCATAGGTTCTGTTGTTTCGCCCTTCGAAAAGTGAAGCAGCGAAAAGACGGATAACACAGCAATAACGGCCATCGCGGCCATTCCCCACGGCATAACTCTCCGCCATTTGCGGCAGCTTGCCATCGCTTCCGCCACCTCCTCCGCCAACGAATACCGCTTCTCTCTCCTTGGCTGTAGGCATTTGCGGACAACGCGCCCGTACCGATTCGGAAACAACTGCCTCAAAATCAGTCCGAAGGCGTAGAGGTCGGTGCGGCAGTCCACACTTTCGCCTGCCAACTGTTCCGGCGCGGCGTAGGCCTTCGTGTAGGCCGGATCTTTGAGCACGGCGTAACTGTCGCTGTCCGACAACCCGAAATCGATCAGCTTGACATGGTTGCCGTTGTACGTAACCAAAATGTTGGAGGGCTTGAGGTCGCGGTGTACCATCTGTTTCCCGTGACAATAGCCAATAGCATCCAGCAGCTGCCCGGCCAACTCTTTCCGGACGTTTTGCGGCGGGTTCTCCGCTATGAAATCATCTAACGTGCGGCCATCGACATACTCCATCACCATGCACCTGCCCGCCACCGCGTCCTCCTCAACACCGTAAATGCGCACGATATTCGGGTGATTGAGCTGCATCATCAGGTTGTACTCCTTGTCGAACAATCCCTGATAGACGGGATCGGCAACAAACTCGGGCTTCAACGCCTTCAACACGAACCACTGCCCGCCGCGCTGCACCTTGTACAGCCGACAGTACCCTTTGGCCGAAATCTCGCTATGCCCCGAAAACTGCGCCGAAACGCTGTAATTCGAGGGCAAAACGAAGCCGGAAGTCGATATGTCGTCCGTGTTTTCTATCATGCGGCAAAAATACGATTTTTAGGCAACAGGCAACAGGCAATAGGCAACAGGCAACAGCCAGAACAAAGAATCAAATTAGAACCAAAATTCCAAATAGAATAAATTGTACTTTTGCCAATCGAAAAAATATAAATTATGCCGGACAACAATCAGAACATTGCGCTTTTGCGGCAGGAGGTGGAGCGTTCCGCTAATCATCGGGTGAAGACCTCGACCGACTTCGCGGTTTTGGCGGGCATGATACAGGAACGAGTACGTGATACAGTGGCCACATCCACCCTGAAGCGCATCTGGGGTTATGTGGATGGTTACGCCAGCACCCGCGAATCGACACTGGACATCTTAGCGCGTTTTGTCGGTTTCCCTGACTATGAGACTTTTGTGTCCGACTTTTGCGAGCAGGACAGTGTGCAGTCTTCGCACTATGTGCTCGGTGAAACGATTTGGTCGAAAGACCTGACGGTTTCCTCCTTGGTGGAAGTGCGCTGGAATCCGAACCGCCGCTGTGTGTGCCGTTATCTCGGTGAGAACCGTTTCGAGGTGGTGGAGTCGCAGAACTCCAAACTGAAGCCCGGCGACACGTTCCGTTGCGACAGATTCACATTCTTGGAGCCCCTATATTTGTACAAAGTGGTTCACAACGGCGTGGAACAAGAATTGTTCGTGGCGGGCAACAAAGGCGGGCTGACGAAAATCACGGTCAAAGATTAACCACAGCACACCATCAACTACTCCGCCCCGATGACGTTCAGCAATGAAGACATTGTGCGTGTGCTGGAGAAGGTGAGCGTACGTTGATTAGAAAAGCGTATTATACGAATATGGCGTTGCGGCCGGTTGTCCGATAATCGGTGTCGAAAAGCTCCAAGTTTAATATGTACGTTGTCAATTCCCAAAACTCCGACATTTGGTGGAGGGTTTCGCGGGAATTATTGGATTTCCCTTGTGTCAGATCCGAAAGACGCACCTCTTTCTGCCGATTATTATGAGAAAATTTCAGGCAGAACTCTAGGGGTGAGGGCTCTCGTCCGTTTAACGATCTCAAGTAAACCAATGGTCCCTTGTAGTCGTTCCAAGAGTATGAAGCGCGTTGTATGCCAAGCAATCCCGTCAATACCTTACAACTTTGCTTGCTGATAATCACAGAATAGCAAGGCTCCGACAGAAGTCCATAAGCAATGATGGCAGCGAGTGAAACTAGTGCAATTTCAATGATGTGGTTGGCGATTCCCCACCACATTCCCAATATGCCCAAGAGGGATATGACAAGTGTTTTTCGAATTATTTTGCCTCGCGGAGCGGAAAATGTTATGGTTTCGTTTTGCTCTGACACAGCAACGCGCACATCATCCGACATGACATCGGCTAATGCCTGTAACTTGGAAAACGAGGGTTGTTCGTTCGGATTCATCATTGTAAGAAATTAACTTATACATAATACCACCGGGCTCCGCCGATGTTGAAACGGACGGAGCCCGGGTTGGCCTTTACGGCTGGTAATGCGTGTGCGGGAATGTCCGCTTATTCGTAGGTGTAGAAGCCACGACCGGTCTTGCGGCCGAGCAGGCCGGCGCGCACCATCTTGCGCAACAGCGGGTGCGGACGGTACTTCGGATCGCCGAACTCGTTGTACAGCACCTCCATGATGGCGAGGTTCACGTCGTTGCCGATCAGGTCGGCCAGGGCCAGCGGGCCCATCGGATGGTTGGCCCCCAACATCATGCACTTGTCGATGTCCTCCGCACTGGCGATGCCGTCGGCGAGGATACCCACCGCCTCGTTGATCATCGGGATGAGGATCCTGTTAACCACGAATCCGGGAGCCTCGTTCACCAGCACCGGCGTTTTGCCGATGGAACTGGCCAGCTCCACAATGCACTTGCACACCTCTTCAGACGTGACTTGTCCCTTGATGACTTCCACCAACGCCATGCGGTCGGCGGGATTGAAGAAGTGCATCCCGATGAATTGGGTGGGACGGCTGGTGCAGGCGGCAATCTCCGTGATGGAGAGCGATGAGGAGTTGGTGGCAAAGATGGTCTCCGGCTTGCAGATCTTGTCTAACTCGGTGAATACATCCTTCTTCAGCTGCATGTCTTCCACAGCGGCCTCAATGACGAGGTCGGCGTCGGCAAACGTGGCGTAGTCCGTCGTTGTGGTGATGTTGTTCAAGATGGCGTCCACGGCCTCCTGTGTGAGTTTTCCTTTCTCCACGAGCTTGCCGTAAGATTTTGCAAACGAGCCCATTGCCTTGTCCAGGCTGGCTTGGGTTCTACTTTTCATGACCACCGGCATCTTGGCGGCGAAAGCCTTCACAATGCCCTTGGCCATCGTACCTGTTCCGATAACACAAATTTTCATAATAACAAGGTTTTATTGTAATTGTTAATTGTAAATTGTTAATTGTCAATTGTTTTTAAATTCCGGTTTTCTCTTGTTCAAAAAGGCGTTCATGCCCTCTTTCTGGTCCTGTGTTTCAAAGCAGCGTCCGAAGGCGTTGTTCTCGTAGAGGATGGCATCGTCGGCGGCGAGGTCATATTCGGCGTCGATGCTCTCCTTGGCGATACGCACGGCGATGGGGGCGTTGGCCAGGATGCGGTTGGCCAATGCTTCGGCCTCCGCCATCAGCTGTTCCGGCTCGTAGATGGCATTCACCAGTCCGATGCGCAGGGCTTCGTCGGCACGGATGGCCTTGCCGGTATAGATCATCTCCTTGGCATAGCCCATGCCCACCAGCTTGGCCAGGCGGTAGGTGCCGGAGAAGCCGGGAATGATGCCCAAGCCCACCTCCGGTTGTCCGAACTTGGCCTTGTTGGAGGCGATGCGGATGTCGCAGGCCATGGCCAGCTCGCAGCCGCCGCCGAGGGCGAAGCCGTTCACCGCGGCGATGACGGGGATGGGCAGCGTCTCGATCTTGCGGAACACCAGGGCACCCAGCCGTCCGAACGTGTAACCCTCCTCGCGGTTCAGGTTGCACATCTCCGAAATGTCGGCGCCCGCCACGAAGGACTTGTCGCCGTCGCCGGTGATGATGAGCACCCGCACGTCGGCGGGGATGTTGGACACGAAATCATCCAACTCCTTCAGGATGGTGGAGTTGAGCGCGTTCAGCGACTTGGGCGCGGAGATGGCCAGCGTGCAAATCGCATTTTCATTTTTGATTTTTAAATAGTTGTATTCCATATCCGATTATTTTCTTTTTGGGTTTGCAAATTTACAAAAAAATCCGGCTAAAGCGGTTATCCTTCCAAAATCTTCCGGAAAAGCGGGTTGAAAGGTTCCGCCAGCACCTCCACCGGCACGTGCGCCACGGGATGTTCGAAAGCGATGCGGCGGGCGTGCAGCGAGATGGAACCGTCCTCGTTGGAACGCCGGGCTCCGTATTTCAGATCCCCCTTGATGGGACAGCCGATGGCGGAGAGCTGGGCGCGTATCTGATGGTGCCGCCCGGTGAGCAGTGTCACCTCCACAAGACTGTAGCGTTCGGAGGCGGCCAATAGCTTGTACGTCAGCTCGGCACGTTGCCAGCCTTCCTTCTCCGTGTCCGATGTATAGCTTCGGTTGTTTCCGCTGTTTCTATATAAATAATGTATCAGATGGTCGGACTGCGCCGGCGTATGGCCTTCCACGATGGCCCAGTACTGCTTCTCGATGTTGCGCTGCCGGATGAGCTCGTTCATGCGCGTGAGGCATTTGGAGGTCTTGGCGAAGATGACGGCGCCGCTGACGGGCCTGTCTAAACGATGGACCAGACCGCAGAACACATTGCCGGGCTTGTTGCCGACGACGCGTATGTAGTCGCGCGCTGTCTCCAACAACGGCTTGTCGCCGGTCTGGTCGCCTTGCACGATTTCTCCGGCCATCTTGTTGAGAATCAGCAGATGGTTGTCCTCGTACAGGACGCGGTCGTGGAGTAGGGCAGACGGATCAGTATTGTTCGGAAGCATTGGGGAAGTTCTGTTCTTTCACATCTTGGATATAATGTTCGATGGCACCTACGATTTCCTCGCTGAGATTGAGGTATCGCCGCAGGAAACGGGGCGTGAACTGCTGGGTGATGCCCATCATGTCGTGGAACACGAGCACCTGGCCGCTGGTGGCTCCGCCGGCCCCGATGCCGATGGTCGGGATGGTGAGGGCTTCGGTTACCTTCTGTGCCAGGGTGGCCGGGATTTTCTCCAGGACCAGCGCAAAACAGCCGTGTTGTTCCAACAGCTTGGCATTCTCGTACAATGCGGCGGCCTCGTCTTCGGTGGTGGCCCTTACCGCATACGTGCCGAACTTGTTGATGGACTGCGGTGTGAGGCCGAGGTGTCCCATCACCGGGATGCCGGCGCTGAGGATGCGGTCGATGGATTCCACCACTTCGGCGCCGCCCTCCAGCTTGATGGCATCCGCGCCCGACTCCTTCATGATGCGGATGGCGGAGCTGAGGGCCATCTTCGAGTTACCCTGATAGGTGCCGAAAGGCATGTCCACAACCACCAGGGCGTGCTTCACGGCACGGACCACGGAGGAGGCGTGGTAGATCATCTCGTCCAGGGTGATGGGCAGGGTAGTCTTGTAGCCCGCCATCACGTTGGCGGCGGAATCGCCCACCAGCACGACATCGATCTTCGCCATATCCAGCAGAGTGGCAATGGAATAGTCGTAGGCGGTCAGCATCGCGATGCGCTCCCCTTCGTTGCGCATACGCTGTAATGTGTTGGTAGTAACCTTGTTGACGTTACCGGAAAGATACTGTGACATAGTCGTAGAATTTGGGTTGCAAATGTACTATTATTACCGTTATAATCCAAAAATCATCTTATATTTTCCATTTTTATAATCAGCTTTTTTTTACTATCTTTGCCGCCGTTATATGCAATTTCCTACTGATTATGTGCGAACGTGTAACCTTGCTTGACAAAACCTTTGTCAAATTCATCCCCTCCGAGGAGATCGATGCGGCCATCCAGCGGCTGGCGGACCAGATCAACAACGACTACCGCGACGATGACCCCATACTCCTGGTCACCCTCAACGGTGCCATCGTCTTTGCCGTCGATCTGCTAAAAAGATTGACCATCCGTTGCAAGATCACCTGCGTGAAACTATCCTCCTATAGCGGCACCCAGTCCACCAACAATGTGAAAAGCCTCATCGGGCTGAACGAGGACCTGCGGGGCAAGCGCGTGCTTGTGCTGGAGGACATCATCGACACGGGACGCACATACGGGCACATCATGGAGATGCTGAAGGATTCCGGCCTCCAGGACTTGCGTATAGCCACCATGACCTACAAGCCCGACGCTTACAAGTCCGACTTGCCCATCCATTATGTGGGCTTCTCCATTCCCGACAAGTTTGTGGTGGGGCGCGGCCTCGACTACGACGGCTATGGACGCAACCTGCCGGACATCTACCAGTTGGACACCAGCGTATAGTTTTTTAAGATTATTCACTATTAACACTAAAAAATAATGACCAATATCGTATTATTCGGTGCCCCCGGCAGCGGCAAAGGCACTCAGGCTAAGTTAATTGCCGAGAAGTTCGGCTTCGACCATGTTTCCACCGGCGATCTCTTCCGTTACGAGATCTCCCATAAAACTCCCCTCGGCCTCAAGGCCCAGGAGATCATCAACCGCGGCGACCTTTGTCCCGATGACATCACGCTCGGTATGCTCAACAACCACATCCAGAAACATGCCGACAGCAAGGGCTTCATCTTCGACGGCGTGCCCCGCACCATCAAGCAGGCGGAGATGCTGGACGACAAGAGTCTCTTCCCGAATCTGAACATCGACATGGTGCTCTATCTCTATGTGGAGATGGAGGAGGTGGAAAAACGCATCCTCAAACGCGCCCAGCTTGAGAACCGCGCCGACGACACGCCGGAGACCGTCAAGTCCCGCGTGGCCAACTTCTTCGAGCAGACCATGCCTCTGGTGGATTATTACAAGAACCAGGGCAAGCTGATCCAACTCAATGGTATGCAGGATATTGAGCATGTGTTTGCCGATATCTGCACGACGATAGAAAATCGATAATCATGGATAATGCCGCCAACAAACGCCGGATAGCCCTGCTTGGCTCTACCGGGTCGATGGGTGTGCAGTCGCTGGAGGTGATTGCGCAGCATCCCGACTGTCTGCAGTTGGAGGTGATAGCCGCCCATTCCAGCGCCGACCTGCTGATACAGCAGGCCAGAACGTACCAGCCCAATATCGTGGTGGTGGTGCAAGAGGCTGCCTATAAGCTTGTTAAAGAGGCTTTGGCCGACGAGGATATCAAGGTCTTCTGCGGTGAGCAGTCGCTGTGCGATGTGTGCGCGATGGAGTGCGTGGACATGGTGCTCTCCTGCATCGTGGGTGTGGCGGGTCTGCGCCCGATTTACCATGCCATCGACAACGGGAAGCAGGTGGCGCTGGCCAACAAGGAAACCCTCGTGGTGGCTGGCGAGCTGATGACCCGCCGGGCCGCCGAGCAGAACATCGGCATCCTCCCCGTAGATTCCGAGCACTCCGCCATCTTCCAGTCGCTGGTCGGCGAGCATTACAATCCGGTGGAGAAACTGATCATCACCGCTTCGGGAGGCCCGTTCCGCGGCTGGAGTCGTGAGGCCCTGCAGGCGGTTACACCCGAGCAGGCCTTGAAACACCCCAATTGGAACATGGGCCCGAAAATCACCATTGACAGCGCCTCCCTGATGAACAAGGGATTGGAGGTCATTGAGGCCAAATGGCTGTTCAACGTGCCGTTGGACAACATCGAGGTGGTGGTGCATCCGCAGTCGGTGGTCCATTCGCTGGTGCAGTTCCACGACGGCTCCATCAAGGCGCAGCTGGGTCTGCCCGACATGAAGCTGCCCATCCAATACGCCCTCACATTCCCGCTCCGCTTGGAGAACCAGTTCCCGAGACTGGACTTTGCCAACTACCCGCAGCTCACGTTTGAAAAGCCCGACATGGAGGCCTTTCCCTGTTTGGGCATCGCCTACCAGGCCTCCCGCGAGGGCGGCTGTATGCCTTGCATCATGAATGCGGCCAACGAGATAGCCGTGCAGTGGTTTTTGCAGAAAAAGATCGGCTTCACCGACATTCCGGAGGTGATTAGCAGTGCCATGGAGCGTGCCGAGCGCACCACGCCGGCCTCCGTGGACGAGTATCTTGCCATTGACCGCGAAACCCGCCAGCGGCTCTTAACCGAAATGCGCTAAAGGATGGACGGCATCGTAGTCAAGTCAACGGGCAGCTGGTACAATGTACGCCAAGACGACGGTAGGGTGGTGGAATGTCGCCTGCGGGGGCAGTTTCGCATCCACGGCATCAAGAGCACCAATCCGGTGGTGGTCGGCGACCATGTCTGTTTTGAGATGGAACCGGATGGCACGGGTACCATTTTGACCATCTCACCACGTAAGAATTACATCGAACGGAAGTCCACCAATCTGTCCAAAATCAGCCATATCATCGCTGCCAACATCGACCAAGCGTTCCTGTTGGTGACCTTGAAGCAACCCCGCACCTCGCTGGGTTTCATCGACCGTTTCCTGGTGGCCGCCGAGGGATTTAGAATCCCGGTGTGCTTGGTATTCAATAAGATGGATTTATATACGCCGGAAGAGATGGCGGTGGTGGAGGAGCTTACGTTGATGTATGGAAGCATCGGCTACGGCACCTTGCGCACCTCTGCCGTCACGGGCGAAGGTGTGGCGCAGCTGCGTAACATGATGGCGGACAAGGTGTCGCTGTTCAGCGGCCATTCCGGCACCGGCAAGAGCGCGCTGATCCGGCAGATAGACCCTACGCTCGACATCCGTGTGGGGGAAATCTCGCGCCAGCACCAGAAGGGCAAGCACACGACCACTTTCGCCGAGATGTTCCCCGTGGCCGGCGGCTACATGATGGACACGCCCGGCATCAAGGAGTTTGGGCTCATCCAATATTCCAAGGAGGAGATACGGGATTATTTCCCCGAAATCCGTGCCTACAACAACCAGTGCCGCTTCGACGACTGCACGCACGTGCACGAGCCCGACTGCGCGGTGATGAAGGCGGTGGAGCAGGGGCTCATCGCGGAAACCCGCTACCTGAACTACCTTGCCATCCTGGAAGACGACGACATGAAACTCGCCGACTGGAAGTTGGATTGAATCTTTTCTTGGCTTTGCGCCATTGTCCGTTCCGAGGCCCGACCAATTATCACAGTATCTTCCTCGCCGGCAGCTCCAACTTCGAGAACGCGAAGAGCCTCTTACCCAAATCCTTCAGTGAGGCCCCAAGGTGATACACGGTGCCGTCGATGATCAGGAAGCGGTCGTGGTAATCCGGTCGTTCCTGCACCTCGATGGGCGGGTATTGCTGGCGGTGTCGTTCCAGGTCCAAGCGTAGCGTCTCCGTGATTCTCCTCGTCACGATCGTGGCGAGAACATCCTCCTTCCGCTTTGAAAGCATCAGCAATACTGATTCATCGATATAGTTGTCAATCAGCACGATGCTTTCCTTAGCAGATTTAATCAAATCCGAGGCAAACGTATAGGCATCGAAAATTTGTCCTTCGTAGAAAACTCCTTCAACGGGTGGCAGGGCTGTGCGCACGAAGAAATCGATTTTCTCAGAATGTTCAGCCAACACCCGTTCATGTTCCATCAGTTGGTTCTCCATTTGAGATAAACGATAATTCACTGCATATCCTTGCAACAGGAATTTCTTCAAGGTAGTGTTGGCCCACTGTCGAAATTCAATTCCCCGCTTGGATTTAACCCGAAATACAACCGACAAAATCATGTCCAAACTAAAATACTCAACTTGGTACGTTTTGCCATCACTTGCAGTTGTCGCAAAAAATGCGACAACTGGAAATCCTTTTAGTTCCTCATTTAGGGCATTCTTTATGTGTTTGCCAATAGTCTTAACATCCCGGTCAAACAAAACGGCCATTTGTTGGCGGTTCAGCCACACCGTTTCGTTCTCCATCCGCACCTCCAATCGTATCGAATTGTCCGGTTGGTATAATATAATCTCCCCTGCATTCATTCCTTTATGTTTTAGTTTGCAAAGATACAAATTAATACTATAGGATTTTTATAATTGTAAATTAAAAATAAATTCTGTTTTTTATGGTGACGGATGATTTGGATTGAAAAGCCAGAAAAGTTGAAAGTTTAGAGATTAGAGTTTAGAGATTAGCCAACAGTCAGCGACGAATCATCTTAACTTCTTAGTTTCTTAACTTCTTAGTTTTTTAACTTCTTAACTCCTTAACTACAGCCCCAACTCCCAAAGCCCAACTCCCAATTCCCATCTTCCGATTTTTTTTGCATTTTTTTTCATCTGCCTGGCAAGACAAACGGAAAATTCTTTATTTTTGTGGCGCTGTTCGTCTGGAAGCCCGGGAGGGCGGAAGGCGGGCGGCAGACATATATAAAAGGCGTTGAGTCAGCGTCTTATCTGCGGCACCTTGAATCTCGCAAATTCAGAAACCA
>JBGUMF010000078.1:0-44411 GCA_045116675.1 Bacteroidales bacterium | reverse complement strand
GGGGAGAACTCACTTTCTGGGTGGGGCGCTACCTTACCGGATCTGTCCACTTGCGCTCCAATGTGACCATCCGCCTTTTGGAGGGTGCCGTCCTGGAAGGTTCCGCCAATCCCTACGACTACGACAAGATTTGCGGCACGTATGCGCTGGTGATTGGCGAGAAATGCGACCATGTGGCCATTGTCGGGAAAGGCAATATCATCGGGCACGGGCGCGAGCTGGGCAACAATTTCGCGCAACAGGTCCATGCCGGCATTCTCAAAGACGCGCTCAAGTACGACAGAGTCTCCTCCCGTCCGCGGCTCATCTATCTGCGCGAATGTAATCATATTGAGATTCAAGATGTTACACTGAAAGATGCCGCCGAATGGGTGCAGACCTACGACCAATGTACGGATGTGGTCGTGGACCATATCTTCGTGGAAAGTTGCGCCTATTGGAACAACGACGGCATCGACATTGTGGATTGCAATGGTTTTCTCTTGAAAAACAGCTATTTTAACTCGTCGGATGATGCCATCTGCCTGAAATCTCACAGCAAAGACGCGCTCTGCCAGAATGTGGAGGTGCGCAACTGCACGGCACGTTCCAGCGCCAATGGCATCAAGTTAGGTACTTTCGGGCTGGGCGGATTCAAGAATATCCGCATCATCGGCAACACCGTGTACAACACCTATCGCAGCGCCATTACCATACAGAGCGTGGACGGCGGCATCTGTGAGGACATCTTAGTGGACAGCCTGACGGCCAATAACGTGGGGAATCCCATCTACATCGTGGTGGGCGACCGCCGCCGTCCCGCTGGCAAGATCAGTACGATGAAGAACATCACTGTGCGCAACGTGACCTGCACCGTGCCCGCCACGAAGGCGGATGCCGGCTACGAGTACGAAGGTCCCATCGAGGACAATCCGCGCAACATCTCGCCGTCCTCCGTCGTTGGGCTGCCGGAATCCCATATCGAGAATGTGGTGTTGGAAAATATTATGTTAAATTACCCGGGTGGTGGCGACCCGATGGTGGCCCGTGTGCGGCCTGACGAGCTGGACAGGGTACCGGAGATGCCGAAAGCCTATCCAGAGTTCTCTCAGTTTAAGGAATTGCCTGCGTGGGGCTTTTTTGTCCGCCATGTGGATGGTATTTCCTTTAAGAACATCCGCCTCACAGCGCAAAAATCTGACTACCGTTTGCCGTTTGTCCTGGACGATGTCAAATCCGCATCCTTTGACAAGATTTCAGCACAGATGTCCGGGGACACGGTCAGCGACGAAAATCTGATTTTCGAGCGTCATTAAAGGATTTTATTGGATTTCAAATTTTCAGACGGATAACTGATTTAAATCCGAATATTACATTCTCAGCGCGATATCGTTTGCTTTTTTTAAGACGTTTCAGATGTCCCATAGCTTATCCTAGCTCTCTAAATTATAGGTTGAAATAAATACTGTCATTTGTCCGATAATTTATATTATGTTAAATTGATATATTTCCCCTCCATATTTATTACATTTATTCTCTCCCCGCATTGGCTACATATCTGCATGCCATTTTGATGGAAACATTCTAATTCTATTCCCCTTTCTCCCTATGGACAGTGTGGCGGAATTTGAGCATGGCGAGGTTCAGCTCAAGCGTGGTGTCGCTGCTCTGCTTCGGCAACACGTCCGACATCAGGTCCTCCACCAATTGGCCGCTGCGGTGAAGCAGCCTCCTCTGCGCGTCCTTATCTTCTTGTTGTTGGGGAATCTCCACAATCACCCGCGACAGCTCCTTCAACTTGGCGTATGCCTCCACAATGGCGATGGTGGTCTGCACCGCACGCGGACTCTTCAATATCGTTGCTAACATGTAGAGCCCCTTTTCAGTGAAGGCCTTGGGTGGATATTTGGTGTGTTGACCTCTTCCTGCATTCTTTAAGGTCAAAAATTTTGACCTTAAAGAAACAACCTCTTGATTTTCAAGCTGAAAAACATATCCTTCAGGGAATTTTTCGGGATTATTCCTTACCACTGACTACTGATCACTGATCAATAGTCGCGGAGACAGCGGACAGAATAGCCGTAGCTCTTGTCGAAGGGATTCCGGCACACACCCGTGTTACTGTAGGAGATGTAGCGGTAGTACGCGCCGTATTGGCCGCCTCCCTCCGTAGAAGACCAGAAGTAGGCGTAGTAGCCCGCAAAGTCGAACCACGAACCGTAGCAGCGGCCTGCCGGAACGGCAGAAAAGCCAGAAGCGTTGCGATCGGCGTAGCCATAGTCGCCAGGCGCACCAGACGTGGTGCTGGTTGCCCAGTTATTACCACCTGCGAGCTTGCCTGCATGTGAACCACGAAAGCCACCACTGGTCTCATAACTGCTCTGCCAGCCCGAACCGCACACGGTCGCCTCCATCGTATTCCACTCCGCATCACTCGGCAAGTGCCAACCCGCAGGACAAATACCCCTGCGGTGACCATTAAACGTCACGGACATGCTGGAACTATTGTTCACGCTAGTCTCCTCGTATGCCGTGTTGAACGTATCCACCGCCGCGTTCCAATTGTAGAGCAGGCCGTAGTTCATCGGCGCATACGTTGCTGAGTCGTTGTAGTACCAGCGGGCCTGCTTGCCCGTGTAGGTACCGGAAACATTGGTATCCGGAATGAGATATGTTCCCGTGCTCGGTGAGGTGGTTGTCCGAAGGTTGTCCCGCATCCAGCACTGGTTGCCAATCTGCACCGTGTTATACACGTTACCCTCGTGGTCGGTCACCGTGGGTGTGCCTGGACAAGGTTGGCCGACAGCGGTGGTGGTGAAACTTCTCTGTGTCCCGTACGCCGTGCCCACACTGTTCACCGCGTATGCCCGCATATAATAGGTGGTTCCTTCTGACAAATTGGTAAGCTGGCAAGTGAACGCTCCCAAACCATCCCCATTGGAAATGTGATTGTCATTAAATACAGGATTAGGAGTTGTACTCCAACAGATACCGCGCGCTATCACACTATAGCCCCCATCATCCACCACATTACCACCACATGTGGCTCTGGTAGGTTGAATGTCCGTAACTTCATCGGTGGTTACGGTAGCCAATCCGGTGGGCGCTGTTACATTGAAATTCAGAATAAAGTTCTCCGATACAATTTGATTCTTGTGAATCGTTTGGCTGGTGTATTCCGTACCATTTATATTGACATAACCAATGTACACCATCTCATCCCCAAGATTAAAGAGACTGGTAATAATGCCTTTTGGATTGCTCTTCCGTTGCAATATTCCTGAAACTCCCGCGTATTCTACCCTATTTATTGCCCCTTCTCCTGTATTCACCATCTTGATGGAGGATGTTTTCCCGTTTTGGCGGGCGGTCAGAATGTATGTGCCGGGAACGGCAACAGTCAGAGTGAATTGGTGGACTCCCGCTTGGATGTTGCCAAATTTCTGTGATGCCACCATACGGCCGTTCATGTCCAACATCTCCATCGTCACCTCGCCAGCCTCCGATGTCGTCAGCGTTGCGTTCGTGGTGACTTCAAATGGATTCGGATTGTTTTGGGCAAGGGCAAAGCCCTTTGTAAACACATTCTCCTCAATGCCAGTTCCTCCCATCACTATAACGGTGTCAGGATAGTAGATGGTTTCTTGCCAGCTCCGTGTCACATTGCCAATCTCCACCCGATCAAAAGGGATGAAATGGTTGTTGGCATCGCGACCGGTGAAGGTAAGCGTCACCGTTTGGGCGAATAGAGTCGTAATGCCGACAAAGGTCGTCATCACAATGCAAATGATTTTTTTCATTTTTTGTAACATTTAAAGTAAAGGAGACCTCTATTTTTAACTTTTTTGCGTCACACCTCCAGACCATGCGAGGTATGTTGATTAAAATCTGAAAAAACGTACTCCGAAGCCCTCGGATAGGCTGCGGAGTACGTACAATGTCCCTAAAAATCGTAAACCGAAAATCTCCCCTACTCGTTCTTGGCGCGAATCTCTTTCTTCCACTTCTTGGTCATGCTCCTCAATTTCAGTCCGATGACGCCGAAGATGGCCTCGCGGAAGATACCGCCGCTCATTTTGGAGGTGCCCATGGTGCGGTCGCGGAAAATGATGGGCACTTCCACAATCTTGAAGCCCAGTTTGTAAGCGGTGAACTTCATCTCGATCTGGAAACCATAGCCGATATGCTTGATGGCATCGAAATTGATGGCCTTCAACACGTTGGAACGGTAGCACTTGAATCCGGCAGTGGTGTCATGCACGGGAATGCCTAACACGGTGCGCACATACATGGATCCGAAATAGGACATCATCAGTCGCCCGAGCGGCCAGTTCACCACGCTGATGCCGTTGCAGTAGCGGGATCCGATGGCCAGGTCGGCGTTCTGTTCGATGCAGGCGTCATACAGTCGTTGCAAGTCGTGCGGGTCGTGGCTGAAGTCGGCATCGCACTCGAACATGAAGTCGTACTCGCGTGCCAGCCCCCACTTGAAGCCATGGATGTAGGCGGTGCCGAGACCCAGCTTGCCGCTCCGCTCCTCGATGAACAGTTTGCCGTCAAACTCCGGCATGAGACCTTTCACAATATTGGCGGTGCCGTCAGGACTGCCGTCGTCAATGATTAAAATGTGTACATCAATCAATCCGAAGATGGTCCGGATGATGTTTTCAATGTTCTCCTTCTCGTTGTACGTCGGGATGATGACTAATCTTTTATCCATAGTTTTAAGTTATTTATTCAGAACGATATAGACGGGAAGATGGTCGCTGTAGCCGCCTTGATAGATACCACCGGCAAACATGCGGAACGGATAATCCATATAGGATCCGGATTTGGTGAACAGGTAGTTCCGGCGGAAAACGTGTGCGGACTGATATTTGTACCCTTTGGCGGGCGTGACAAGACCGCCGGAGATGATCATGTTGTCCAACATCTCCCACGAGTCGCGGTAGGCGTATGAGCCGATTCCGTCGCGGTACATCTTCCACATCGGGTTAAACAAGTCATTGTGAGTCAAATTCTTGGTATTCGTTTTTGTGCCAAGGTTCTCCATAATCGCTTTGGAGTTGGGATTGTCGTTCAAGTCGCCCATGATGATGATTTTGGCGCTGGGGTGTTTGGCGAGGATCCCCGTGGCGATGTCGTGAGAGAGCGAGCCGGCGGCCAGTCGCCCGGGCAGGCTTCTGCGCTCCCCTCCCGACTTGGAGGGCCAGTGGTTGACCAGGAGATAGAGTGTGTCGGTCCCGTCAAGCACGCCGGTCATCAGCCATTGGTCGCGGGAGATGAACTCGGGCTGGTCCGGGACCACCAGCGGGAAGGCCGCAGTGTCGATCACGCGGAAACGGGCCGGGTTGTAAAGGAAGGAGACATCCACCCCTCGACGGTCCGGCGATTCATGATGGCAAACTTTGAGTCCGAAGGGACGCAGCCGCTCGGTGGAGACCAGGTCAAGCAACACGTGCTCATTTTCCACCTCGGAGACGCCGAGTACCACCAGGCCGCCGTCCAGCTGCATCATGTCGGCAATCACCTGTGACAGACGGTCCAGCTTCTGCAGGTAGCGTTGGGATGTCCATTGGTAATCGCCATTGGGCAGGAACTGCTCATCGTTCTTGTTCGGGTCGTTGATGGTGTCGAACAGGTTTTCCACATTGTAGAACCCGATTACGGCCTTGGATATAGGGTTTTGCGCTGAAACAGAATATGTTATGGCGATAATCAGGGCCAAAACAGAAAGGAGTCTCTTTTTCATGTTTTAAAAGTAGTTTAAAACGGCAAAAGTACAAAAAAATCTTAAGAAATGGCGGAAATAAATTTTTAACACTTTTCGGGATATATTGCATTTTTTTATATATTTGCACCCTTAAAAAAATCACATCGTGCTATTTTTCGTGCTTTTAGAAAAAATTGACAATTGAAATTTTAAAATAATAATTACAAGGTATTTATGGAAAAGACAAAAGGCAAAATTATGTTTGTTGACGATAGCGAGAATCTTCGCTATGTCATTAAGGATTATTTGGAACTGAACGGCTATGAGGTCGTGGATTTCAACAACACGGACACCGCCGCCCGCAGTTACAACACGAATCTGTACGATTTGTGCATCATTGACATTATGACCGCCGGACGGGACGGTTTCTCTCTTCTCCAGGAGATCCGCCGCATTGACGAGGATGTGCCCGTCATCATCCTCACCGCCCGTGCCAGCAAAGAGGAGCGCATCAAGGGCTTTAAGCTGGGCTGTGACGACTACATCGCCAAACCGTTCAGCATCGAGGAACTTGAGCTCCGCATCCAGGCGATCCTGAAACGTTGCCGGAAGGCACGCCCTGTCACGGATGTCATCTTCCAGGAGAGAATCTACAAGATGGGTAACTTCACCTTCAACTACAGTGGCATGCAGCTCATACACCCCACCGTTACCCGCACCCTCACCCGCAAGGAAGCCGAACTGCTCAAACTCCTCCTCGACCATAAAAACAAACTTATCCCGCGTGAAATCATTCTTAAAGAAGTCTGGGGCGATGAAGACCAGACCGTTGGCAGAAGCATGGACGTCTTCCTGACCAAGCTTCGTTCCTACCTGCAGGTGGACGACATCGGCCACATTATGCCGAAAGTCAAAGGCAAACGCAAAGTGGTGTACGAAGAAGGCTACCAGCCGCTCGTTGAGATTTGCAACGCCCACGGTACAGGTTTCATCTTGAAAGTCAGAGAATAACACAACTACCCTACCCCGCTGCCATGAACATGATGATTGACCGATTGTTCGAAAAAGTGTCCGCCAACGGCCATGTGTGCGTCGGACTGGACACGGACTACTCCTATTTGCCGGAATCTTTCGCACAACAGCACCCGACCGTGGAAGAGGGCCTTTTCCAATTCAACAAGGCATTAATCGATGCCACGTTGGATGTGGCCGCCTGCTACAAGGTTCAGATTGCCTATTATGAATCCTACGGACTTCCGGGCTTGAAGGCTTACAGTAAGACGTTGCAGTATCTTAAACAGAATCAAGCTGTTACAATCGCCGATATTAAGCGAGGTGATATTGCTAAAACGGCGGAAATGTATGCAAAAGCACACTTTACCGGTGACTTTGAGGCCGACTTCATCACATTAAGTCCCTACATGGGCCTTGACAGCCTTAATCCCTATCTGCCCTACGTCAAAGAGCAAGGCAAGGGACTCTTTGTCCTGATCCGCACTTCGAACGAGGGTGCCAAGGATATCGAGTACCTTCCTACGGGCGACCAGCGCGTGTACCATGTGGTGGGTCGGAAAATCAACGAGCTCGGCAAAGAATTTGTTGGGCAGTGCGGTTTCTCCGGCGTGGGCGGCGTGATGGGCTGCACCCATTCCGACGAGGCGGCGGAAATCCGCGCCATGCTGGACACGACTTTCTTCCTGATTCCCGGATATGGGGCACAGGGTGGTAAGGCGGAAGATATTGCCAAGTATTTGAAAGACGGTAACGGAGGTGTGGTCAACTCCTCGCGGGGCATCCTGCTCGCCTATCGCAAGCAGGAACACGGCGAACAGGATTTCGCCGGCTGCGCCCGACAGGAAGCCATCCGCATGCGGGACGACATCCTCCGCGCCATCGCACAAAACCGATAACAATTATGGACTATTTTGAATCCAAGGTCGTCGGCCAGGAACAGCTCACGGACGACATCTTCGTTCTGAAGGTGGAACGTCGGGATGCTGTGGTGGCCGCCGGCCAATTTTTTATGCTGAAATGCTGGGACAACGAGTTGACGCTCATGCGTCCGATCAGCCTGTTCAAAGCAGATGAGCACACATTACACTTCATGTACCGAATCATCGGCAAGGGCACGCGACGGCTTTCCGCCTTGCGCGCGGGTGACCCCATTATGCTCTTAGGCGCTTTGGGTACCGGCTTTCCCGTACGGGAAGTCAAGGGCAAGGTGGCCCTCGTCGGCGGCGGATTGGGCATTCCCCCACTCTGCCAGACGGCCCACGAACTTCACGACCTTGGCGTTGAGACGGATGTATATGTGGGTTATCGCGACACGATGTTTGCCCTGGAGGATTTCGAGCCTTACGCACATGCCATCTTTGTGGCCACGGAAAAGGGCGACGAAGGATACCACGGCTTTGTCACCGACCTGCTGAAGCCGGAAGCCTACGATGCCGTGTTCACCTGCGGTCCGGAGATCATGATGCGCAAGGTGGCCGCGATGTGTGCCGAAAAAGAGGTCTCCTGCTGGTGTTCCATGGAGCACCGGATGGCCTGCGGCATCGGTGCCTGCCTTGGATGCAGTATCCGCACGCAGGAGGGCATGAAACGGGTTTGCAAGGACGGGCCGGTCTTCCCCGCCCATCTCTTGTTTCACTAATTAAAAACGACTGCCATGACATTATCCACGACCATAAACGGAGTTTTATTCAAAAATCCTATCATCGCTGCATCCGGCACATTCGGTTTCGGCGGTGAATACAATGAACTGTATGATGTGGGCTGCCTGGGCGGCATCAGTTCCAAAGGGCTGACGCTCAACCCCAAAGACGGCAATGAAGGCATTCGGGTCTTTGAAACGCCCTCGGGCATGATGAACAGTGTGGGATTGCAAAATCCCGGTGTGGAGGCTTTCATCTGGGACGGAATCCCCGCCATGCGCAAGTTCGACACGGTGTTGATTGCCAATATGGGCGGCAGTTGTCTGGAGGACTATGTGGCGGGAGCGGAAATGCTCTCCCGGGCTGACATCGACATGCTGGAGCTCAATATCTCCTGTCCCAATGTGAAGAGCGGCGGCATGGCATTCGGGCTGAAGGCCGATGTGGCGAAGGAGGTGGTGGCCGCCGTGCGCCAGGTGTGCAGCAAACCGCTGATGGTCAAGCTGTCACCCAATGCCGAGAATGTTGTCGAGATGGCACTCGCCTGCGAAGAGGCCGGCGCCGACTCACTCTCGCTGGTGAACACTTTCCAGGCTATGGCCATTGACATCCGTACCCGAAAATCCGTATTCCAAAACCTGTATGCCGGGCTTTCCGGTCCGGCCATCAAGCCGATAGCCCTGCGCATGGTCCATTCGGTCTGCAAGGCCGTACATGTGCCCGTGGTTGGCATCGGCGGCATCTCCACAGCCACCGACGTGCTGGAATTCATCATGGTCGGCGCATCGGCGGTACAGATCGGCACAGTGAATTTCACCAATCCTACGGCAGGTCGCGACATCCTCGCCGACCTGGAAAAGCTGTGTGAAAGAGAAGGAATCGAGGATCTTGAGTCTGTCCGTGGGGTGATATAGCGGAAACTGTAGATGATATCTTCAATCAAATTCTTGGGATTTGGAAATTAAAAAATAAAACCACTACAATATGAAGACCGTTGAACTTACCTCCAAAATCATCGTTTATGAGGACCGCAGCGAAGTGCCGGTTGAGCTGATGACGCTCATTGCTCAGGCGGAAGAGGCCGCGCGACGTGCGTATGCTCCCTACTCCCGTTTCCAAGTCGGGGCGGCGGTGCTGATGAACAACGGCAAGGTCGTCACCGGCTGCAATCAGGAGAACGCCGTCTTCCCGGCAGGTCTCTGTGCGGAACGGACGGCAGCATTTGCGGCTTCAGCCCAATATCCGGAGGTCCCGTTTTCCAAAATTGCCATCACGGCCATCAATCCGGTGGAGGTTCTGAAAGAGCCGGTGTCACCCTGTGGAAGCTGCCGGCAGGTGCTCTATGAGTACGAGAGCAAGTTTAACCAGCCGATAGAGGTGATCCTCGCCGGACAGGAGGGCCCCGTCTATCATTTCCGCTGCGTCGCCGACCTGCTTCCCTACACATTCCATGCCGGATTCTTGCCGTAGAGGGGCGGGTTGTTCATAACTTTATGGAAGTCGGGTGGAAGCCTGACTTTTTTTTTTCGATATTTGCGGCCTGATCCAATAACAATTCTCTTTATTTTTAATTTATGGAAAACAAGACTGTTACAGATAAAAGACAGGCGAAAGGGTTGTCATATAACCGGATGGAGACGGTGATGGGGGTTACGGGGAAGCTCACTCCTCAGGCTGTCGAGTTTGAGGAGGCTGTGCTGGGTGCCTTGATGATTGACGAGGATGCTGTCACTGCCGTGCTGGATGTGTTGTCACCCAAGATGTTCTATGTGGAAGCCCACCAGCATATCTTCTCCGCTATCAACAAGCTGTTCGGCATGGCCGAGCCCATCGACCTGCTGACGGTGACCAACCAGCTGCGTAAAGACAAGCTTTTGGACCTGGTAGGCGGCGCGTCTTATCTGGCGATGCTCACCAATCGGGTGACATCCTCGGCAAACATCGAATACCATGCCCGCATCGTAATGGAGAAGTTCGTTGTTCGCGAGCTGATCCAGAACTGCAACAGCATCATTGCCGACTCCTTCGACGAATCGGCGGATGTGCTGCAATTGCTTGACCAGGCAGAAACGAAGATTTTCAATATCATCGAAAGCAATTTCAAGCGCGACAGTAAAGAGTTGCACCAGGTGGTCCGTTCAGCCCTGGACAATCTCAATCAGCTTCGTGAGAACACGGACGAATTGCAGGGCGTGCCTTGCGGCATCCGCGCCATCGACGAGAAGACCGGCGGTTGGCAGAAATCCGATCTGATCATCATGGCCGGTCGTCCCGGTATGGGTAAGACCTCCTTTGTGCTCTCCATCGCCCGCAATGCTGCTATCGATTACAATATGCCGGTAGCTTTCTTCTCCTTGGAAATGTCGGCCACACAGCTGGTACAGCGTATGTTTTCCATGGAGTCGGGTGTCAATTCCGAACATATCTCCAAAGGGAACCTGACCGCTGACGAGTGGCAAAAACTGATGGATAATGTGGGCAAGCTCGAGACTTCCAACCTGATTATCGACGACACGCCCGCCCTCTCCGTCTTCGACTTGCGTGCCAAATGCCGTCGTCTGAAACACAAATACGGTATCAAACTGGTCATCATCGACTACCTGCAGCTGATGCAGGGCAAAGCGGATGGCACAGCCAAGAACGGTAACCGTGAACAGGAAATCAGCTATATCTCCCGTTCTCTGAAGGCGTTGGCTAAGGAACTGGACGTGCCGGTCATAGCTTTGGCACAGCTGAGTCGTGCCGTGGAAACCCGTGGAGGCAGCAAACGGCCGATGCTGTCAGACCTTCGTGAGTCAGGTTCCATCGAACAGGATGCCGACATGGTACTTTTCATCTACCGTCCGGAATATTACAAAATGGATACCTTTGAAGAGGACCAGACTCCTTCTGCTGGCCTTGCTGAAATCATGTTTGAGAAAAACCGTCACGGCAGCAACGGCAATGTACGTGTCCGCTTCCAAAGCCAATACACGAAATTCTCGGATGTGGATACCGCCGTCTTCACGGAGGGCGAGAGCAATCCGACAGCCCCCCGCATTCTCCCCAACGCACATTTCGACACTATTGATGCCAGCTTCAACAATGATGAAGGACAAACGTTTGAAGATAATGGCCAGCCGTATGATTTAAACCCGATGGATTCCCCTATGCCTTTCTGAAAATGAAGAAGTTATCAATGGAGGAATTGCACCGTATCACCCCTGAACAGTTCAAGGTTCAGGAGAAAGTTCCGGTGACGGTGGTCTTGGACAGTATTCGTAGCATGAACAATGTGGGGTCCATTTTCCGCACTTGCGACGCATTCAAGATTGAAAAGCTGTACTTGTGCGGCATCACGGCATGCCCGCCCAACAAGGAGATCAGCAAGACAGCATTGGGCGCCACGGAGAGCGTGGATTGGGAATATGCGGAAGATGTGTTGCCGCTGGCCGAACGTTTGAAACAGGAAGGCTATGCGGTGTTGATGATCGAACAAGTGGACGAATCCCGGAAATTGCAGGATTTTAATTTTACAGCATATAAAAAAGTGGCTTTGGTGGTGGGCAATGAAATCTATGGCGTGGATGAACGTCTGCTGCCCGTCTGTGATGCCGCCGTGGAAATCCCGCAGTTTGGCACCAAACACTCGTTGAATGTGACGATTGCAGCCGGTATCGTCATCTGGGAAGCCGTGCGCCAGATGGCCCTATAACGACCACTCCCCTACTAATTGTGCCAGCGTATCCAATGCCTCATCCACAGTGACGGCACCTGTAAGCCGTTGTTTGCCCTTGTAAACACATACCAACCCGTTTGAGGCGCCCACAATGCCAAAGTCGGCGTCGGCCATCTCTCCCGGCCCGTTGACAATACATCCCATTACGCCTATCTTGAGTCCCGGATAACCGGAAAACCGCTCCTTGACCTTGGCCAGGACGGACTGAATGTCGTATTGGGTGCGCCCACAGGAAGGACAGGAAACGAAGTCCGTCTTGGTCATGCGGATGCGGCAGGCCTGTAGAATGACGGCTTCCAGATTCCGGATTTCGGATTCCGGAAAATGAGGATTCTCCAAACGGACGTCCCGGATGCGATGCTTGAAATAGGCATATCCGGCCAATGCGGCAGCCTTGGCCATCCACAGGTCGAAATCGTTGTCGTTACTGGAAAATACAAGCGTATCTTCTTGAATATTGGCATCTTCAGGATGTATTTGTTGTACAGCCCGCAGGAGCGTGTGTGCGAAGGGCGTTTCATGCTCCGGCGGCTCGGTGAGCGATACACGGATGGTGTCGCCCACGCGCATGAGCAGCAGCGCGCCGATGCCGGCGGCGGATTTCACGCGCCCCTCCAGCCCGCTTCCGGCTTCGGTGACGCCCAGGTGCAACGGATAGGTACATCCCCGCCGTCCCATCTCCTCGTGCAGGAGGATGGTGGCCTCCATCATCGTCAGCACATTGCTGGATTTCATGGAGATGACCACCTTGTGGAAGTTATAGCGCTCGCAGATGTCAATCCATTCCAGTGCCGACTGTACCATGGCGTTCGGGGTGTTGCCGTAACGGCTCACGATGCGGTCGCAGAGCGAGCCGTGGTTGATGCCGATGCGGATGGTCGTGTTATGTTTGCGGCATTGCTCCAGCAACGGCGCGGCGCGTAGGGCCATGCGCTCCACGGCGGCGTCATATTCCGCCTCGCTCATCTCAAGGTGGGAGAAGTTGCGCTTGTCCACGTAGTTGCCCGGATTGATGCGCACTTTCTCAACCACGGAAGTTACGGCCTCCGCCACCTTGGGGTTAAAATGCACGTCAGCGACGATGGGCGTTTTTATTCCCTCAGCACGAAGTGTCTCTTTAATCTGCCGCAAAGGCTCCACCTCTTTCAACGAGGGTACGGTGATACGGACCATCTCCGCCCCGTTCTGGATCATGCGACGGCATTGCGCCACGGTGGCCGCCACATCCATGGTGTCGGTATTGGTCATCGACTGCACCACCACAGGGGCGTCGCCTCCAATCTTAACATTACCGATGAAAAATCCGGTCTTGCTGTTCATCGTCTGAAAGGTTGGTGTTTATGATTTCTGCATTTGGGCAAAACCCTGTGCTTTGATTTCCACCTGATGGTTGTCGCCGGTAATCAGCTTGTAACCATCTGCTTCCTCTTTGATATAGCCGATAATGGAAACGTTTTCAATCTGTTTGAGTTTCTCGTAGTCGGCTTGACGGATGGTGAACATAAGCTCATAATCGTCACCGCCGTTGAGAGCGGCCACGGTGTGCACGATGTCCAGGTCTTTCAATGTGGTAAAAGTGAGTTCCGTCATGGGGAGTTTCTCTTCAAAGATGGCGCATCCGGTATGCGAGGCCCGGCAGATCTGCATAACGGCAGCGGCGAGGCCGTCGGCCACGTTGGTCATGGCCGTGGGGATGATGTTCTCCCGACGCAGGGCCTCCACGATGTCAATGCGGGGTTCCGGCTTGAGCTGGCGGCGCAGCAGATAGTCCTTGCCGGAAAAGTCGGGCTGCGTGTCCGGGTTCACCTCGAACACCTTCTTCTCCCGTTCCAGCAGCAACAAACCCGCATAGGCGGCGGCAAAGTCGCCGGACACGCAGATGAGCTCGTTCTCTTTCGCGCCCTGCCGTGTGACTAAGTGTGCCGGCTCGCACTCACCGATGGCCGTGATGGCAATGACCAGGTCGCGCCGCGAGGTGGCCACATCCAAACCCACCACGTCAATGTTGGCACCCTCGCAGCAGGTGGCTATACCGTCCAGCAACTCGTTGACAGCCTTCAGGTTGAAACGGTTGGAAACGGAAATGCATACCGACAACTGCGTAGGCACGGCGTTCATGCCCAGAATGTCGGACACGGCCACTGTGACGACTTTGTAGCCCAGATGCCGTAACGGCACGTAGGTAAGGTCGAAGTGGACATTCTCCATGAAGACCTTGGTGGTGCTGACCACCTGTTGCTCCGACGGGTCGATGACAGACGCATCATCGCCGATGCCGACCACTGTAGAGGCGTTGGATTTGGGGAAATATTTGGCGAATTCCGCTATAAGGTCGTATTTGCCAAGTTGGTGGCCTTCTTCGTGTAAGCTGCTGTTTTTTTCTTCCATAATGGTATTAATAAAAGAAAGTCCGATGTGGCATGTCGCTGTCAAACATCGGACTTGCAGAGTATGCTGTTTTTACAGTTTTTATACGTAATAGTGGGATGAGATGGAGGTGTTCTCGATGACGCTTTGTATGACTTCGGCCATAAGTTGCGATACGGAGATCTGTTTGATCTTGGCACATGGCGTGCGCAACGGAATAGTGTCGGTCACCAGCACTTCGTCCAGCACGGAGTTTTCAATGTTCTGGATGGCGCTGCCGGAGAAGAGACCGTGGGCACACATGGCGCGCACGCTGCGGGCACCCATCTCCTTGATGCGGGCGGCAGCCTTGCAGAGCGTGCCGGCCGTGTCGATGATGTCGTCCACGATGATGACATCCTTGTCTTTCACCTCACCGATGATCTGGAGAGAGGCCACTTCGTTCTGCTTCTCGCGCTGCTTGTATCCGATAGCCAGATCGCAGTTCAACGCCTTGGCGTACGTGGAGGCGCGTTTGGTGCCACCGGTGTCGGGAGAGGCGATGCAGATGTCCGGCATGTTAAGATTGCGGATATAAGGGATGAAGACGTTAGAGGCAAACAGATGGTCCACAGGCACTTCGATGAAACCCTGGATCTGGTCGGCGTGGAGATCCATCGTGATGATACGGCTCACACCGGCGGCGGTCAGCAGGTTGCACATCAGCTTGGCTCCGATGGAGGTACGCGGTTTGTCCTTCCGGTCCTGACGGGCATAGCCGAAGTAGGGCACCACCGCGATGATGTTGCGTGCGGAGGCGCGCTTGGCCGCGTCAATGGTGATCAGCAACTCGATGATATTGTCTGCGGGCGAGAAGGTGGGTTGGATGATGAAGACATCCTTGCCGCGGATTGTGTCGTTGAAATAGACTTGGATTTCGCCGTCCTTGAATTGAAGGATATCCACCGGGAAAAGGTCCTTTTTCAAATGCTCGGCAATGCGTTTGGCAAGCTCAGGGTTCGAACGACCCGCCACTAAAACGTAATCTTGGTTCATAACTTGTTGAAATTTGTGTATTTAAGGTTTTGAATAGACGTACTGCAAAAGTAATTACAGTTTTTCTATTATGCAAAAAAACTTGTTACCAATTATCAACAATTGCAAGACATCAGATAAGCCTTGATGAAGTCGTCGATTTCACCGTCCAGAACTGCGTTCACATTGGAAGTCTCGCAGCCCGTGCGAAGGTCTTTCACCATCTTGTAGGGCTGCAGCACATAACTCCGGATCTGGCTCCCCCACTCTATCTTCTTCTTGGTCTGCTCGATGTCGGCAAGCTTCTCCCGCTTGCGCTCCAGCTCCAGCTGGTAGAGGCGCGATTTCAACATGCGCATGGCCATCTCCCGGTTTTGGATCTGCGAGCGCGTCACCTGACACTCCACGATGATGCCCGACGGATGATGGTGCAGGCGGACGGCGGTCTCCACCTTGTTGACGTTCTGGCCGCCGTGGCCCGACGAGCGGTATGTGTCCCAGCTGATGTCCGCCGGACTGACCTCGATGACGATGTCGTCGTTGATGACCGGATAGGCAAAGACAGAGGCAAACGTCGTGTGACGGCGGTTGGCCGCGTCAAAGGGCGAAAGGCGCACCAGACGATGCACGCCGATTTCGCTCTTCAGATACCCGTAGGCATAGGGCCCGTCCAATTCGATGGATACGGACTTGATGCCGACTACATCCCCGTCTTGTCTATCCAACAACTTGATACTGTAATTGTTGCGCTCAGCCCAACGCGTGTACATGCGCAGGAGCATTTCCGCCCAGTCGCAACTCTCCGTGCCACCAGCGCCCGAGTTGATGTTGATGATGACGTTCAGCGAGTCCTCCTCGTCGCGCATCATGTTGCGAAACTCCAGGGTCTCAACGGATTTCAGCACTTTCTGATAGGCCTCGTCCAGCTCCGCCTCGGTGGCATCTCCTGCCTGAAAAAATTCATTGATCACACTCAGCTCGTCCCACTCTTCTTCGGCCTTCTCGTATTCGGACACCCAGGATTTCACCGCGCTGATTTCGCGCAACAACTTTTCGGCGGATTTCGGGTCGTCCCAGAATCCGTCCTGCTGCGTGATGAGTTCTTTGTCGGCTATTTCTTTTTTCTTCCCGTCGATGTCAAAGATACCTCCTTAGCTCACCGAGCCTGCTACGGAGTTCTTTAATCTGGTCGTTCGTGGTCATAAAGATTTTAGGTTTATAATGTTTATAATGTTTTTAAGGAATGGAAGACATTCGTGTTATCAGGAGCGCAGGGCCTGCAGGATTTCGCCCACCTCAAAGCCTTTGGCCAGCAGACCATGCAGAATCTTGTTGCGGTTGTCGGCGTCCGCCGGGTGCTGGCGTTTCCATTTTTCGATGGCACTTTGCAAAACCTGTGCGTATTCCTCTTCGTCGATGGCACTCATTGCCTCCTGAAGCAGGGAGGAATCCGCCCCTTTCTGATAAAGGCCCTCCCGTATTTTCAGTTTTCCCCACTGGTCATGGAGTTTGCTCCGTATGAACGTCTCAATGAAACGCTGCTCGTTCAGGAAGTCGTGTTCCTTCAGGCGGCGGACGATCTCGTCGCGCTGGGCAGTGGAGATGGGCGTCTCACGGAGCTTGTTGCGTACTTCCTGCTCGCAACGCTCCTGAAAGGCGCAGTAGCGTTCCATTTTGGTCATAATGTCGGATGGTACGTCCATAATTTTCGTTATATAAGGGTTTTATTCACTGGCGGGTTCGTTCCAGAGTATGATTTCATCCATGTTGGCATTGAAGAAATGATGCTCGAACAGGGAGTAGCTTTGGTTGGCCACGAGGCGGATTCTTTTCTTGTATTTCCACCGCCATTTCATTAAAATGGAGGGGAAACCATGTTTCAAATGGGCATACACGAACGGATGCACCATGATGGTGATTTTGGATTCCTGCTGTTTGTCAAACAGGAATTCCAAGGTGTTGTCCAGCTCATCTTCTATCAGGATGGGTGGTTTTATCTTGCCGGTGCCCTTGCAGGTGGGACACTGTTCCGTGGTCTCGATGATGGTGGCCTGACGCACACGCTGGCGGGTGATCTGCATGAGGCAGAACTTGTTGAGCGGCAGGATGGTATGTTTGGCCTTGTCGTTGCGCATGAAGTCGGTCATGGCCTTGTTGAGCGTCACCTTGTTGCGGGCGTCGTGGAGATCCACAAAGTCGATGGTGATGATGCCGCCCATGTCGCGCAACCGCAGCTGGCGCGCAATCTCGGCGGCGGCGATCATGTTGGTGTTCAGGGCATTCTCCTCGGGGGTCTGGCTCGATTTCACGCGGTTGCCGCTGTTGACGTCGATGACGTGCATGGCCTCAGTGTGCTCGATGATGAGATAGACGCCGTTTTTCACGGTCACCACCTTCCCGAAGGAGCTTTTGATCTGTTTCGCCACATTGAAATGCTCGAAGATGGGCTGTTTTTCCTTGTACAGCTTCAGAATATCCTCTTTTTCGGGCGAATATTGGTGCAGGAGGGCTTTCACCTCCTTGAAGGCTTCCGGGGTGTCCACATAGATGGACTGGAAGGAGTCGTTGAGCATGTCGCGCAGGATGGACGAGATGCAGTCCATCTCCTGGATGATGCGCATGGGGGCCTTGGAGGCGAAGAGGTTCTCCACGGCGGTGTCCCATTTGTAGCGCAGGGAGTCCAGATCGGCGGAGAGCTCTTCCAGGCTTTTGTTTTCGGCGACCGTACGGATGATGATGCCGAAGTTGCGCGGGCGAATCCCCTGCATCATGCTTTTGAGACGCTTGCGTTCGGCGGAGTTGCGGATCTTCTGCGACACGGACACTTTGTCGCCGAAGGGGACGAGCACGAGGTAGCGTCCGGCAAAGGAGATCTCTGTGGTGATGCGCGGACCCTTGGTGGAGATAGGCTCCTTGGCCACTTGCACCATAATCTGCTGCCCGGAGGTGAGCACATCGCTGATCTTGCCGTTCTTGGGCACCTCTTCCAAGTATTGCACACGGCTGATGCTCCGCTTGCCGGTGGTGATGGCTTGGCTGACGAAGGCGTTGATGGTGCGGGCGTTGACGCCCAGGTCCAGATAGTGCAGGAAAGCGTCCTTCTCACTGCCGACATCCACAAATGCGGCGTTCAGTCCCGGCATGATCTTCCGTACCCTGCCAAGGTATATGTCGCCGACCGAAAACTGCATGGAGGCCTTCTCCGAGTGGATTTCCACCAGCTTCTTGTCTTCCAGAAGGGCCACCTGCACTTCGTTGGCGTGGGAGGTCAGTATGATTTCTTTCGTAATTTCAGTTTCACTCATGGGTGTGGGGGTTATAAAACAATGAAAACTAAACAAAGCGCGTGAGCGTTTCATTTAGTTTTCATTCGAATTGAACTCATAAAAGATTATTTGTTTTTATGTCTGTTCTTTCTCAGACGTTTTTTTCTTTTATGAGTGGACATTTTATGTCTCTTTCTTTTCTTACCGCTTGGCATAATTAAAAGATTTTAAAGTTTATTATTTTGTGGATTTCTTGACGGCGTTAACGAAAGTCTTGCAAGGTTTGAAAGCGGGAATATTGTGAGCCGGAATAGTGATCGTCTCCTTCTTGGAGATGTTACGGGCCGTCTTCTGGGCTCTTTGTTTGATGATGAAGCTGCCGAAGCCTCTGAGATAAACATTCTCACCGCCCACCATAGAGCTCTTTACACTTGACATGAACACTTCAACGATAGTTTGAACACTGTTCTTGTCGAATCCGGTTTTGTTGGAAATTTCATTAACGATATCAGCTTTCGTCATAACTTTAATGTTTTAATTGTTAATACTAAATGTTTCTATTTTTTTGGGGTGCAAAAATACAATTATTTTGTTCACAATCCACCATTTACGAAAAATTTTTATTTGATTTTCTCAAAAACGCGGTTGGCAAGGCGACTGGCACCTATCCGGAAGTAACGTTTTGAGAGCCAATCTTTACCCAAAACGGCGGTGAGAAGGTTCACATATCGGAGCGCGTCGTCCGGATCGGAGATGCCGCCGGCCGCCTTGATGCCGACCATCTTCCCCGTCTCCTTGTAATGCCGTTTGATGGCGTCCATCATGATGAGGAAGGCTTCGGGCGTGGCGTTGACCGCAATCTTGCCTGTAGATGTCTTGATGAAATCGGCGCCCGCGGCAATGGCAATCTGGGAGGCCTTGTAGATGTTCTGCGGGGTCTTCAGCTCACCAGTCTCCAGGATGACCTTGAGCGATGCGTTCGGGCAGGCCTCGCGGATAGCCCGGATCTCGTCATAGACCTCCTGATAACGGCCTTCCAGGAACTTGCCCCGCGAAATCACCATGTCGATCTCGTCGGCACCCTCATGCACGGCGTACCGCACCTCGGCCACCTTGATCTCAATGGGCGACTGGCCTGCGGGGAATGCGCCGGCCACGGAAGCCACACGGATGTCGGTGCCTTTCAGCTCCTCTTTGGCAATGGCCACAAAGGGAGGATACACGCATATCGCCGCCGTGCACGGCACCTGGCGCTGTGGGTTATAGAAGGCCTGCGCCTTCTTGCAGAGCGCCACCACCGCCTGACGGTTGTCGCTGCCCTCCAGGGTGGTCAGGTCTATACTACTTAATATATAACGGTATGCGGCCTGCTCGTCCATGTAGGACATCTCCTGGGTGGCAAGCCCGGCGAGCCGCTTGGCCAATTGCTCTTCGTTGTAGGGATAATCTTCTAATTGAAACATAATCAGTGTGTTTTTTGTGTGAAATTCCGGCGGCAAAGGTACACTTTTCCATAAAAATAATTGGGCCCGGCCACTCGGTTTTCCAAAATATTCTCCTGCTCGCATATTTTTTTTACTTTTGCAAGCCAATTCATCAGTATGACTGCAAACGACTCCTCATCCTCCGGCGAAATCACCTCCTCCTTCGAGAAAATCTCGGATGTGTTCACCTCCTATTCGGAAATCCCATCCGAGGGGTTCAACCGACTATACAAAGCACAACGATACGGTAAATGGTTTATAATCAAAGGGTTGAAGCCAGAGTACCAGCACAAAGAGGTCTATGTCAGCCTGCTGACCAAGGAGTTTGAGTTGGGTCTGAAGATGGATCACCCCAACATTGCGCATATCTTCAGCAAGGAGACTGACCCTGTGGCTGGGCCATGCATCGTGATGGAATATGTGGATGGCGTTACGCTAAAGGCCTTCCTGAAGCAGAATCCGCCCCGGAAAGTGCGGATGAAAATCGCAAAGGAATTGCTGTCCGCCATGTCGTACTATCATAGTATGCAGATTGTTCACCGCGATCTCAAACCCGACAACATCCTCATCACGCGAAATGGCCACAATGTCAAGATCATTGATTTCGGATTGGCGGACAGCGACTGGCACGGCGTGCTGAAACAGCCTGTAGGCTCTGACCATTACGCTGCACCCGAGCAGAAGGCCGGGGGCTCGCCCATAGACTGCCGTGCCGACCTATACGCCTTTGGAAAGATCCTTCGGCAGCTCTTCCCGCACGCATACGGACGCATCGCCCGCAAGTGTACGCAGGAGAACCGTGAAAAACGTTACAGCAATGCGGAGGAAATCCTGCAACGGCTGCAACGACATGAGCACACCGCCCCCATTATCATAGCCATCGCCTTTGTGATTGTATTAGCCATCTGCGCATGGTTCTTGTTCCGTCCCAACAACGACGGCGACAAAGAGAACCCAAACATTGAAAAACAAGAGGCCTCCGTTTCGGAAATCATGAATGATGATATAGCCGGTCCTGAAACTGCTCCTGCAAATCCTGTTTCTCAGGCAGAACCAAACCATACAGAAACTGCGATAAACGAAAACACCGCCGTCACAAGTGCCTATAATCAACTCCCGCAAGCGGTCAAAAGGAGCATTGAACAGTCGGTGGATGCTGTTTTCCAGCCGTTCTGGGATTGGGAAAAGGCAGCGACAGCCCGCGGAGTGTCATCCAAAGACAAATTGGCGGAGTATTTCCAATCCGACTTTTTCAAAAACAACTACAGGATTCGGGAGCGGCACCGGGAAGCTGTGGTGAGTGACATACTTCGCCGATATCCCCAGTGCGAGTCCATCCGCGATTCGGTGACGACGTTCTACAATGCCACGTTTGTGAACCGGATGGTGATAGTGAACAACACGGTAAGCGCATGGCAGCGGGAGAGCCGCTAATTCCGGAGACAGCGGACGGAAAGGCCATTCCTTATGTTAGAGAAGTCAATGGTTGCATCAGGATTATCATATTCTAACATGAAATCTACTGCATGGTCATTGAGATTCCCTACTAAAGTGCTTGACCAAAAGTAAGCATAATAGTAAAGATAACCCCAAAAGTCAGCCTGGCCGTTACCAAGAAAAGTTGTCATATCTGCAGGCAGCGCTGTGAATCCCGACGTGTTGTTAGCTGAAGGATAATAACTGATTGTGCCGAAGGTGTCTCCACCTTGCCATCTAACAGTAGAGGCCAGTGCCATAGCAACGGTATAAGGAGGCTGAAGATGGTTCATCACATAGTTCCTTAATTGTATCCATTCCATTTTGTTTGGAACATGCCATCCGGCGGGGCAGACCCCCTGAACATCACCAGGATCGACACCTTCTGGAATGTGTTCCCGTACGGTGGCTATCCAATTATAGTGGTATCCAAAAAACGGTACAATGTCGCTTTGATTACCAGGAGCGTATCGATAGGGAATGGTGTCAGAGGTAACGGTTCCTTCCAAAATGGGAGTCCCGTCGGCGTAATGCGTGGTGCGCAGGTTCTCCTTCAGCCAGCACTGCTGTCCAATAAGCACTGTATGATAGAAATTGCCATCATAATCCGTGATTGAGTCAATGCCGCAAGTGATGGGTGACGGAGTGGTGAAACTTCTCATTTGCCCATAGGATGTGCCCGCACAATTGGTGGCGTAAGTCCGCACCCAGTATGTGGTATTGGCAGACAGTCCTGTAACATTGCTGGTAAAAGTACCTGTGCCGCTGCCATCATTGGTGTGGTTGTCACTTACGGTAGGGTTTGGTGATGTGCTCCAGCAGACCCCACGCACCGACACATCAGCCCCGCCGCTGGCCACCACCATTCCGACACAATCGGCCGATGTCGGGGTGATGTGTTTCATCGCCTTGGTGGTCACAACCGGAGTTACTGCTATGCTGTCATTCAAGCCTGCATCATCGAGCAGACAACGGGCAGAATAACAATATTGTTGTAGGATATTATGATGTTGAGTATATGATTCGTGACCAATTCTAAAACAACATGCTGCCGAATTGCCGTAATCAGTGAAATGGGTAGATGACCATAAGGATGTACTATAGCCATAGTCAATAGAAGTGCTACCATTGAAAGAACCTGCAGGGAAGGCAGCGAAGCCCGTGGCATTGTTACTTAATGGATAGCAATTTACCTCACAGGACTGTTCTGAAAATGAGCCCCATCCTGTGTTAGCGGCCAATGCTTTGGCTATATTGTTAATGTCGCCATCGCATATATATTGGTTTTGCCCACCTACATAGTTGGTCAGTTGCACCCACTCTGCATAACTTGGCACATGCCAACCCTCAGGGCAGATGCCTTGCACCCCGCTTGGGTTAGCATTGCTTGATGAATCCCCGTGCATCACCGCCGCCCAGTTGTAAAGATATCCGTATGTAGGCACGTTGGCACTACTGTCGTTGGGCGCATAGCGGTATGGCACGCTATCGGAAAGGACTGTGCCCACAGGAATAGCCGTCCCGTCGTCATAGTGTGTGGTGCGCAGGTTCTCTTTCATCCAGCACTGCTGGCCGATTTCCACTGTATGATAGATATTGCCGTCGTAGTCGGTCAATGAGTCTAGACCACAATAGAAAGGGGACGGTGTGGTGAAGTTCAGCTGCTCGCCATAGGCGGTGCCCGCACTGTTTGTGGCATACGCGCGCACATAGTAGGTGGTGTTGGGTGTCAACCCTGTCAGGTGGTGTGTGAAGATGCCGGTACCTGCGCTGTCCACGGTATGGAGGTCGTTCACAGTAGGACTTTGTGCCGTGCTCCAGCAGACTCCCCTGACAATGGAGGTTACCCCGCCTGTAGCGGTCACATTGCCGGTGACGGTGGCTTGCGAAGGCTTGACATCCGTCACACTAAGGGTGAGCACAGTGGGCAGTTCCGCCTGCGTATCCAAAAAAAGCACATCACCATAGGTGGTTCCCATCGCTGTTTTGGCGTATGCCCGATAATAATAGCGCGTGAATGTCTGCAGATTGGCAACAACATAGTGGAACAAACCAGCGCCAGAACCTGCTATGTATTCCATCGCCTCGGCCAATGATGCATTGTCGGCAAGTAAAAACCCTCTTTCCACCACCGGATATCCGACATGCTCCACCACGGTGCCATTCAACTTGGCTCCAGTTGCAGAGATATTAGTGGCAGTCTCCGTCGTCACTGTCGGCAACGGCAATGTGAAAATCAGCGGGATCAGCTCTGAATTGTATTGCTCCTTCAATACGTGGGCACACTCGTATTCTGTCCCCGCCAAGTGGACAAAACCTTTATACAACATGACGTCGCCAAACGAAAACGGCTGGTTAGTGCCCCCTTTGTCCGCTTTTCCCGCATCAGGCACACTTACCTTTCCGAGATATTCTATCGAGCTCCGTCCCGCATGGCCTGTGTTGACCATTTTAATCTGGACCATACCATTTACGGTATGGGCTTGGAGCAGATAGGTCTGCGGATTATCCAGCCACGCTCTGAATTGGTGGTTCCCAGGATCCAGCGAACCTGTATAGGCTGCCGAGATCTTGCCGTTCAAGTCATAAATCTCCAGCAACACTTTCGAGGAATTGGGCAGATAAAGGGAAAAGTCCGTCACACCGTCAAAAGGGTTCGGCACATTCTGGGCAAGCCTGACACCTTCCCCTCCCCCATGGATTTCTTCAACCCCCGTAACCCCCATAATGAAGTTTGTGTCGGGATAATAGAGCACCTCCTGCCAGTGTTTGGAGATATTCTCCACCAGCACACGATCCAGCTTTACATACCCGCCGTTTTGGTCTTGGCCGGTAAATTGGAGAATGACATTATCCTGCGCATGCAAGAAGCCAACACCGGCCAATATTGTTGCCCAAAGAATCACTATATATCCTGATTTACTCATTATCTCTGAAAATTTGATTTTTATTAAATAATATAAAAATAATTTTCAATTTTCAATTCTCAATTATTAACTAAGCTCACCCTAAATCCAACCGAAATACTGACAGCATTTCCGTCGTAAGAATCCCGACAAGTCACTCGGCAATAATCCGGAAGATAGGTCCACGATCCGCCCCGCAACACGTAGGGATTTCCGGACACAACGCACGGATCCTGGCTGGAATCCGCAGAATATGGGCCGTAGGAGTCTGCACACCATTCCCACAGGCTTCCGCTCATATCACACAGTCCCAGCTCGTTCGGCATCTTTTCGCCCACGGAATGCAATGTTCCACCGGCGTTGCCATTGTGCCACGCCACATTATCCACATCATCACTGCCGCTAAAACGGTAATATTGGGTATAGGAAGCGCCCCGTGCGGCGTATTCCCACTGGGCCTCCGTGGGCAGCCGGAAGGAGAGGCCTGTCATAGCGCTCAGCCGCTCTGCAAAGGTGATGGCTGCTTCCCAAGAAACGTTGTAGGCCGGCATATCGTCTCCCTTGCCATACAGATCAGACCATCCCAAGTTGTGGCCCATAATCACGGCCCACTCCCGCTGGGTGATCTCGAACTTGCCAATGTAATAGTCGTTCAGTAACACCTCGTGCACGGGACATTCATTGTCTTGGGCATCTGTGTCATAATTATTGCCTTGGGCATCCGTGCTTTGCGCCCCCATCAGAAAGGTGCCGCCGTCCACCCGCACCATATTGGCCACCAAATCCCGAATTACATTTTTCTGTTCCTCGCTAATTTCCATGTCATCCGCCCAGTGGATGATGATACCGTTGATATTGTCAACACGGGTGAAGTCGTCATTCTCGTATATATAGTCCCCTTGCACAAAGGTTGGGTCTTTGCCGCAGGAAACCACGAAAAGCATGATTCCCGAGACAACAAACAGCAATTTAATGTACCAATATCCTTTCATCTTTAATTTTCAATTTTACATCATGATGATATGGGATGCAGAATCCAACGCCCATCCGCACGCCCAAAGCGTAATGCATTTCATTGAGGGTGTTCAGGTTATAGGCCATGCTTGTGACCTCGGCGGAAAGCACCATGTTCTTGACATGGAACATCAGCCCAGCGGCGGCCGTGGGACCGTAATAGGTTCTTTTAGGATAACTATGCCAGCCCTGGTCGCTTTCAAATTTGAGAGCACGGTAGCCGAAACCTGCCCCGATGTGGATGGAAAGCAGTCGGCACGGACGGACAACCAGCCCCAACTGAGCGCCCAAGTAGGATGTTTTAGAAGCCCCAGTAAGGACGTAGTGTCCGTTTGGTTGAAAAGGATCAAACGCGCCCTTGTAGTGGAAATTGGTCATAAAGCTGAAATACCAGCCGACAACCCGCATGGTGCCGACCTTGAAGCCGACCGACCACTGCGGCATGGATGTATAGGCGGCATTGAGGGTGCAGAACACAGATGGCAGCAATGCCTTGCGCCTATTCTGCCGTGTCTGCTGGCGTTCAGCCCTCAGCTGTTGGGCCAGGGACTTTTGGAGGGACAAACTCTCCCTTTCCTCTTTCCGTGTGCTGTCGGCGGCGACTCCTGCTTGATCAGCCTTTTCGATGACCTCGGCTGTCCGCACTTCGCGGGGGTCGTCCATCACCAGCCGGAAACCTGCGGAGGCATCCCCGCCGTCACTGCAGAGCGCATGTCCGTCGTCAGGATGAAAACCGTTGCGAACGGCACACGTCCACTCCATCGTTGTGGGAAGGCGGAATTGCATACCGCTTTTCTGGTTGAGCCAGAGGATGAAAAGCTCCACCTCGTCACGGGATACGTTATTCACGGGCAGACTGTCGCCCGCCTCGCCGCCCGACCGGGTGCCCATGATCTCGTTCCAAAGTTGCCACGTAACCGGCTGTTGGGAGATGTAAAAGTTTTTGATTGTGGATTGGACGGAGTCTGTCATGCACAAACTGGAGGGCACAAAAAACATCTCAAAAGGAGTATTTCCTCCCTGCAGACGCGTGGAAGCATCGTTTTGGGCGGAGATATGACCGGGGAAAGCGGCAATCAGGATCACGGTGATTAATCTGATGCACACAGTGGAAGCCCGTAAGAGTCTGTTGGTCATCGCAGTTAGTTTTCAGGTTGCAAAGATACGACAAATTTCGTGAAAACTCCTACCCTTTCCGCACCTCCGTCAGTCCGCCTTTGTTGCCCACCACAAAAAGCGTCGGCGGATTGGTGCCACGCACGAAGTTGTCCAGATAAAGGGGCTCCCCGATGATGAAGCAAGAAGTGTGGAAAGTGTCGCCGGTTTTGAGCTTGGAGTTCTCACTCTGCAAGACCTCGAAACCGCCATTGCCGAGATGTTCGATCCGCACGCGGCGGTCGGGCGCCCACGAGATGATCAGACAGTCGCCTACAGCCAAATCGGCGGGATTGACAGCATGGCCGACAATCATGTTCGAAGACTCGCCCGAACGGTCGCGATTCTCACAAAAGTCGTCCCAGTCGCGGAAACCCACACAACGGGCGAGGATAGAGAGCGTGGAATAGCGCGTGGTATCATAGCCGTCCACATAGCCCCACAGCCGTTTGAGCGTAGTTACGCCAAGTGTCTCCTTGCAGCGTTCCTGAATCACTCCGGTGAGAAACTGAAAGTCCGCCGGGGTTTTCATCTTGCGCGCTACAGATTGCTCAATCATCTGGCGCAGTATCTTTATGTTGTTTTCGTTTTGTGGCATATGACTATAATTGTCAGTGCAAAAATAATATTTTTTCAAAATAATTAATAAAGGGAGTGTGCAAAGACACCCCCTTTATAATCCGGGATGATGGAAGGCTAATTTTCAGCCTCCAGTTCAACAGCCTGTCCGTTGACCGTGATGTGCACAACGGGGAAGCCGAACGTCTTGAACATTTCGGCGAGTTTCTTCACGCCAGAGTTGGTGGCTTTCACAAGAATGCCTTCTGAAAGAGCGTCTTCTTTGATTTTGGAAACAGCCTTGTTTTTGATATCTGTGACCTTTTTTTCATCCCAAGTGCCGTCCTCTATGTAGATGTCGAAGTTGGAAGGGTTGACAATCACGTCAAAAATCTCTGCTTCGTGCAGATTGACCGTGAGAGTGTCGCCGTTGATTCTGATGTCGTTATCAGCCAAGTTTTTGAGATTGAAGCCAGCGCGCACCTTTCCATTGGCGATAATCACGATTTCATCGGTTATCAAACCTTCTTTTTTCCCGAAGAGACCGGCAATCTTGTTCCCAACACTGTTGTCCACCACCTTTCTGGTTTTTTTCTCTTGGAGGATGATTTCTTCGTAGAAACAAGCCGAGGTGAACTCAGAGATTTTTTTGATTTCAGAAATCACAGTGGGTGTTTCGTCGATTTTCAGCTCGTCACCCTTAAAATCCAACAGACCTTTTTTCATGGCGAAAAAAGCACCTGCAGCCAAAACCGCGAGAATGACGATAAGAACAAAGAAGAATTTTATTATCTTTTTCATAACTATTCAAATTTAACAGTGATTAATTCGAAACCGAGTTGACTTAACAATGATTTGAAAAAGGAGGAGGCGTTTTTCTCTGCTTCGCTCAAAATACCGAGGTTCGGCACCTCGTCGCGGATACTTTGTTCGCCTAATTGGAGAAGATGGTTTTTGTCTGATGCGGTGAAATTAGAGCGGAAAGTCGCGACATTCTCGTATGCGAGCACCGACTTGTCAGGAGGCATGTTGAGTGCGAGCAGTTCGGCTTTGGGCAGGGTGATGGACACGGATTTCTTCTGCTCGTCAATCACGATTTTTGAGACGTCGAGTTTGTTCAGGTCAATGCCAGCCTTCAAGTAGGCGGTACACCTGAACAGAATTTTACGGTCGCCAATTTTGTACCATTTGGCATCATCGGAGGCTTTCACCACTTTTGTCACCGTGTATTCCACGGACCCCAGCTCAGCTACCTCGGTCATTTCGGCAAGCTTCTGGTTCAACTTTTTCTCGAGCGAAATCTCTGGGACTCGCTCTTGGGAGCAGGACACCAGCAACAGGGCTGCCACAGCTACCATTGCGAATAAATACTTTTTCATTTTATTTGATTCTGAAAGAGTTATGGTTGATTTCTGCATAAATAATTCGATTACTCTAATTCTTCGTCCAGTGAAACTTCGTTCTCAGGAACGCTATCGTTGAAAATATCCACCAAACGGAAACGGAAATCCGACAGACGTTTTACCTCTGAGGAGTTGTCAATTTTATTGTCAATAGTTGACAGATACTCGATGTAACACTGTTTGAGTTTCTCGAAAAGTTCATCGTCGTTGGCCATTTTTTTTGCAACAGATTTTGGAATCATGGCTTTGACTTTTCCTTTGCCTAAACTGAAATCCACGATGTTGCCTACGATTTCATCGGATAAACTGATAATTTTTTTTTCGTCCATTTTTTTTGAAATTTGTTAATAATATCAATAATTGAGATTCTATTCCTCGATAATCACGAATTCGGTTCTGCGGTTCTCGGGTGCCTTGGGGTCATCGGTGTTTTTCAGTTTGGAGGAACCGAGGCCCACTGCTTCGAGACGGCTGGCATCAATTTTTTCATGGTTGACAAGGAAGTTCACAGCGGCCTGGGCGCGTTGCTCGCTCAGTTTCTGGTTGAAAGATTCCGTACCCTCGGCGCTAGTGTGGCCTTCCAGACGGAGTTTGATTTCGGGGTGCTTTTCCATCACCTTGGCTAAGTCGTGCAGTACGAACTTGGCGGCTTCGGGAAGGTCTGCTTTGCCCGCCTTGAACTGTGCGGCATTGTAGTTTTTCTCAATTTCCTCAATCTCCTGCACAAATACGGTGTCGCGAACGATGACTGTTTTCTCTACTTCCTTAGTGATTACTTTTTCCACCTCCTTAGTAATCACCTCAGGCTCTTTGTTGAAGCTACGGGCCAGCAGAGCGAGCAGCAGGCCAATGATGGCAAGTGCGACCAACAGAATCCAGAGCCATGACTTCGATTTTTTCGGGGCTTCCGTCTTGGGCGGCACATAGCCGTTCAGATACTCCAAGCTGTAGCTACCGCGTTTGCCGATACCTTTTTCCGCATCCTTGTATTCCGCAATCTCAATGTCGTGCTTTTTAGCAACCTCCACAATTTTCTGGAATTTGTCGGCTGGCCACATCGGGTTGGTGAAAGCCACTTGGGAGCCGTCTTCCAGAGTGATGAACATCTCCATTTCCCCGATTTGTTTGGACATCTTTTCATCGAACGAGCCTGATTTGTCGGCTTTGAGGATGTTCTCAACAGTGTCCAAGGTGTTGTTGAGTTCCGAAGTGGGGAATGCCTTCTGCAACTCCTTTAATGTGGCATGGGGATGCATTTTCACGTAGGCAGCCACGATGCCCAAGGCCGTCCATTTCTGCGACTGACCGTAAACTTTTACTTTATTTGCCATAATTTGTTGAATTAAGGGTAATTATTTGTTGATATTCGTTATTATTCGGTATTGAATAATGATTCAGAGCTTTTCAATTATTATTTCAATAGTATAGATGAGGCCTTTTACGCCTGCTGGAATCATGAAGAAATACAGCGCATATCCCAGTGCGGTACGCACGCGGCTGGCGAGCAGATCGACATTGCCTTTCACCCATCTCCAGCGTGGCGGTGCGAGCTCTTTCCAGCCGAAGAAACCGATGATGAGGCCGAGCAACGCCGTACCAGCACCGACGATCATCACCCAAGGCTCAATCTCCATAAAGGCAAAATATACCACCGCTCCAATAAAAATTAGAGGGTGAAGAATACCGAGAATCCATATTAACACAGCCATAAGCACGCCTTTTCTGTGTTCAGATTGCGTTCATTTGTATCGCTCATGCAAAAGCTTTAATCCTGAACCCATTTGCCTCCTGTCCAGGAATATCGGATGACTTTCGAACCGCATTTTAAACATGTTGTGCCGCCAAAGAAACTGCTCTTTACACAATCTTCACAAATTGTTTTACAGTTCGGGCACGTGTATTTGTGGAAGGTGGAAAAACTAAAAAAACGTTCGCTCTTCACTTCACCACAATTTTTACAAATAAAGTCACTTTTTGCCATATCAAAATATTAAATCCAAATTAATATCACTCAAATTGTCATAAGGATTTGCTTCAATGCTTATCTCTTTTTCTTTTCGCGTAACCTAGCTAAATCATCCTTCAGCTTGGCCATTTGTTCTTGCTTTATTTTTAATGTGTATGAAAGCCCGTCGAAATTTCGTACTTTTCTGCCTTGAGCTTTGTTATACGCTTTTGCATCTGCAATAGTGCGCTTTGCAGAGTCGATTTCCTTTTTTAATCGCTCAATTTGTTCTTTTTTTGCAGCGATATCTCTGTCTATTGACTCTTTTGATGAACTGAAAAATAATCCCATAATACTAAATATTTTTATAAAAAATTACAATGATTTGGATAATGATTTTCGAACTTTTATCGTATTGACTGTATTCATTAATGTTTGAAAAATGTATTTGAACGTTGATAATACTATTATTCCGTTAATAACTTCAAGTCTTCATCAGCATAGCCTAATTCGTGACCCAAGGATTGGAGATAGAGCTTTTCGGCTGGATGAAGTGAGCCGTCTGCTTTCGCCAATTGAGCCAGAACAGCCATCAGGGTCGTGGAACTCATTATATCGTCTTTGAAAACGCTCAAATCCACTTTCTTCTGCTTGGGGTTTTCTATTTCAGCAAACAACATAGTTCTGCTTTTGTCGGAAAGGTTCATGCCTTGTATTAGAATTTTCAGCATCTCTGACTCTTCTGCCGAATAAGCACCATCGACAAGTGCCATATTGATAACCAATCTGATTTTCGCGATTTCTATTTCTTCTTGTTTTTCAAAGTCTATGATGTCATTCAAGAAAAGGGCTTTCACCGCTTTGGCGATGGAGTATGTGGAAAGAGCATCAATGGAACCTCCCACCACGCCTCCCAGCACGGGGATTGCTTTGTGAATGTTGACAAGCCCTTTTTGACCGAACTTTGTGAAAAGCCGGAACCCAACAGCTTGGTTGATTTTGGTTAGTACCGAACCGGGCAGCTTTTTCAAAGCAGCGGTGGAAAATTTTATGGCGAATTGTCCCGTTGTCTTAGACAGCGTGTTGCCTGCCTGCGAACCAAGCAGGCATAGATACATACCCGTCTTCTTCTCTTCAGTTTGTTCGTGGAATCCGCCTAATTCAGCTATTGCCCCTATCATGCGGAGTTGGATGCCCATCACACCGGCGATGTTTGCAGGCAGCGTGATGGCCATGGTAGGCAAGCCGCCAAAACTGGTGGCAAATCCTGTCGTGGCAGAAGAGGTGATCTGCCATTTGACGAGGTGGTCAACAGCGGCATTCACACTGCCATACTTGTCAAGGTATTTTTTGGCCATGTCGCTGCTGCTGCCCAAACCGGGTATATCGCCCGTGGCTTTGTCGAAAGCCCATTCCATCACTTTCAACATTTTTGAGCCCTTTTCGAGCATTTCCTCTTCTGACACCTCTTCTGTGTTGGAACGGCTGATTTTTTTCATCCTGGATTTGGCGGCATCAGAGATTTTAGCCGTGACTATTGACACGTCATCTTTGATGTTCCGTTCTCTTTTTACTTTGTCCAGGAATCCCATAGCCTTGATGTTGTCGCGGTTGATCAAATCATTTCAATGATCTGGATGATCCCCATCACACCTGCGGGGATCAGGAAAAACTTCAGGGCGTAACCCAATGCTGTGCCTACACGGTTGTTGAGCAGCCAGACATTGCTCTTGACCCAGAACCAACGCGGTGGCACGGTCTCTGCCCAGCCGGTGAAACCGATGACGAGGCCGAGCAACGCCGCCCCGCCGCCGGCGATCAGCACCCAGGGCTCAATGTCCCCAAACGCAAAACAAACCACACTCCCGATGAAGATCAAAGGAGAAAGCAGGTTGATAATCCAAAGTAATACTACCATGAAATAATGTGTTTAAACAACAAGGGGGATGGACAGTTGCCCATCCCCTGAGAGTTGATTACTTGTCTTCTGCGAAATCCAGAAGTTTCTTGCCCAGTTGTTGGACCGTCCAGTCGGGATCGTATTTGAAACCGGCTTTATCGGCCAATTTGCGCAAAGCGGCTTTCACGGAGCCACACTCTTCAACCAAAGCCTTGCTGACTTCGATGGAGTTGTCCTCGTTTTGCCACACCATGTGACCGGCAATCTTTTTGCCTCTTTTCTTGTCACCTTTCGTGATTTTTCCAGTTGCCATAAAAAAGTTTTTTTTTAATTTTGTCTACTCTTTTTCAGATTTTCGACTTCCTCTTTATATTCGTTTTAGAAATCCATGATAGAATTAAAGGAATACATAATGTCAATGGGGTGCATTGGCACGAAGATTCTTCAGTTCCGCAATCCATACAGCGGGCATGGTTTCGTTCTTGCTGATGTTCAAGGGATAGGCAAACTTCTTTTGCGCCAATTCAGCTGTTTCCAGTTGTTCTGCCTTTTCCACCGTGTCTGTGTAGTCCCACTCCCAATAACAGCTGTCAATCAGTTGGTTGACCAATTTTTCGGCTGTTTTGTCATCGGTTCTGGGCGCCATGACAGCACGCAGGGTGCGCCGCAGGGTGGAACTTTTGAATGGTCCGCGGATATGCCAGCGTATGCGCCGACTCATGTCGCTGCTGATGCCGAAATAGAGGGCCATATACTGCTTCCCGTTAATCTTCCGTTCTTGCAGTTCTATGTCTTTTAACAATATGCTATTCTTGAAATGCGCCAATAGATCATCGGCATCGGCTTTAAAAAACCACCAACGATACACGCCAGGGCGTTTTTCCACTTTGAGACACCGGTTTTGTATTTCCTGTCTTAATTCAGCTGCTGATTGGATGTATTGCATAATGTGGTGTTTGTTTCTGTTTTAGAAAGACACCGCAAAAATAAAGACTTGACCAATAGGGTGTTTGGTCCTTTTTGGTCCTAATCAAAAACTGAATTAAGCGTGACAGATCACGACAAACTTTTTGAAGCTTGTAAGGCGGGTGTTTTTGCCATCGCAGTTGGTTTATTGGCGGCAAAGTATGGATAGGAATATCACTTTTGTTTCTTGAACCTATCAATCGCTACCTTGAGGGAAATGATATGGGAATACTGGGCAATGGAAATGTCGCCAAGGTCAGTAAACGCATAATCGATGGAGACGATGTTCTTGATGCACACCCCCACCCCGAGGTTGATTTGCAGGGTGGTTTTCTTCTTGCCGTCGAAGTCGGGCTCCTGCTGGAAGTTGCCGAGGCCGGCGCGCAAGGCCACGATTTTCTTGTACCCGAACTCCATGCCGAAATGCGGGTCCATGCTCAGCACTTTGCTTCGTATCAGCGTGTTGCGCTTGCCGTCGAACGTGCAGTCCAGGCCCAGCGCGAACGTGGCGTTGAAGCCCTTCCCAAAATCCACATATTTGGCGCCGCCCAACAGCAAGGCGGGCAAAGTGAGCTCCAGCCCATTTTCGGGTATCTCGTTGCCGGTCTGATGGAATACGTCAATCACGGCGTCCGAGAGCTGGTACGACCAGGCGTTGAAGGTGGATGTGCCGTCGCGCAGCATGGCGCCGGCCTGCCAGCCTTTGCGTTCGTACTGCAAGCCGAAATCCAGCCCGAAGCCCCACGCGCGGGCGAACTTGCCGATGCCCCGCTGGATGATTTTCGCGTTGGCACCCACAGACAAGCCGGGCACCTTCCCGAAGGCGTAGGCGTAACTGAGCAAAACGGCATTGTCGGCGGCCGAGAAATAGGTGATGCGATCGTAATCCACATTACCCTGTGCATCAATAAGTTCGGTGGTGTTCATAATGTTATCCACCCCGAAGCGGATATAGGAAATCGCCACGGAGGAATGGTCGTCGATGCGTGCCGCAATGCCGCCGTAGTCGTACTTGGCGATGCCGGCGAAGTATTCGGCGTGCATCAGCGAAAGCTGATAGCGCTTGTCCATACGGCTCAGGCCGGCGGGATTCCAGTAGGCGGCGGTCACGTCGTCGGTGGTGGCGCACATCGTGTTGGCCATGGCCAGCCCCCGCGCCCCGATGCCCAGGGAGAGGAACTCGTTGCTGTATTTCGACTGGGCGCCAGCCGTCCATACAAGGAACATCAAAAGCGGTATCAGCAGCCGTTGTCTCATGTTACGATTGTTTCTTATTTATAATATGGTGTTTCCGGTCGCCTTCAAAAAGCTCGTAACCCAGGAATCGACATTCCAACTGGCCGTTGTAGAGGGTGGCTTTCGTGCTGGGCTTCAGCCCTACCCTCTTGAGCGCTTGCAGGTCCGAACTGATGACAAACGCACGACAGCCGGAAAAATTGTATTTCAACGCACGGCCGATGTTGCCGTAGAAGGCCTCGGTGTCTTCCAACTCCAGTCGCTCGCCGTAGGGCGGGTTCATCATCACCAGGGCCGGCACCCGCTGGGGCTTGAAACGGAACGCGTCGTATTTTTCCACGGTGATGAAATCCTCCAGACGGGCCCGGCGGATGTTCTCGCGGGCGATGTCGAGGAAACGGGGGTTGATGTCGGAGGCGTAGAAGTTGACGTCCACATCTTCGGCAATCCTCGCCTCCTTCCGGATCCGGTTCCAGGATTCCGGGTCGAAGTTTTTCCAGTGCAGGAAGCCGTATTCGCGACGGTAGAAGCCGGCGGGGATGTTGAGGGCACTCATGGCCGCTTCGATGGGCAGCGTGGCGCCGCCGCACATGGGGTCGATGAAGTCGCACTCGCCGTGCCATTTGCTCATCGCGATCATGGCCGCCGCCACCACCTCGTTGATGGGGGCCGGATGGTTGCGCACCTTGTAGCCGCGCTTGTGCAGCGACTCGCCGGAGCTGTCCACGAAAAGTTGGGCCTCATCCCGGTATATATGCAGATGGAACTGCACGTCCGGATTCTCGCGGTCCACGTCCGGGCGCTCGTCGTAGAGGTCGCGGAAGTGGTCGCAGATGGCGTCTTTCGCCAGCACGGACGCGAACAGGGGCGTTTTGAAGATGCTGTCGGCGCAGGTGGTATGTACGGCCATCGTGCCATCGCGACGCAGGAACTTCTCGGCGGGGAAATCGAAGATCTGTTCGTAATACTGCCGGTTGTTCTGGAATTTGAAGGTTTTCTGCCGCCAAAGGATGCGCAACGCGCAACGGCAGAAATAGTTGGCGCGGTACATCATGTCCATGTCACCCTCGAAGGCCACGGCACGGCTCATGACGCGGCAGTTGCGGGCTCCCAGACGCGCGAGCTCGTCGGCCAGCACCGGCTCGATGCCCGCAAAGGTCTTTGCTACAAAATGTTGAGTCTCCTCCATACGATTCTTTTGAGACGGCAAAGATACAAAAAAAACAAGCACCTGCGTAAAGCAAGTGCTTGTTTTGGTGGAGCATACGGGAGTCGGACCCGTGACCTCCTGACTGCCAGTCAGACACTCTAGCCAACTGAGCTAATGCCCCGTTTGTTTTGAGGCTGCAAAAATACAAAAAAAATCATATACTCCGTTAGCTGTTGAAAAATTTTTCACAACCCTACGCAGTTCCGTTACAATCATAAAACAAAGGAGAGCTTAGCAGCCCTCCTTTGTTTTTTACTTACTAATCTTCCGTGTTTTTTGTCAAAAGCATAATAGCTATCGTTTTAAATATCACTTCTGTTCGCGCAACTTGCTCTCGCGGGTCCAGTCAACGGTCATGCCGAAGAGGGAAACGCCCAGATAACCGCGCATCTTCATCGTTTTGTTGTCGTTCACCAGGCGGATGTAGGTCTTGTAGGTGCCCTTCTTGCCGGGATATTTCAATTTGCCATTCTGGTACTCTTTCTCCTTGGCGTTGTAGGTCAAGCCGGTCATGAAAACCAAACCGAGCTGGGGTTTCTTCTTGGGGTTCTCCACCCATACCACCTTGGCTTCGTACGTGCCGTTGGCTGCTTTATACACCTCGCATTGTGAGCCTTCCTTGGAAAAAGGATCCACGGAGTGATAGATTCCGCAGATGGCGTCCGGGTTTTGGGCATATAGCATGGTACTTACCAGAAGGGCGGTCATTATCAGGAATATTCTTTTCATTTTAACATTTATTATAACAGTGAAACAATCGGTTTACTCCTCGGGGGCGAACAACGGGTCCCAAGCGGGTAGCATGATGGGTTTCTGGTCGAAAAGTTTAAGCGTGGCGGCGGGGATGTACTTTTTTTCCACCACCAGGCGGAACATGTATTCGTTGAACCATTCGTTGGTCATGATGAGGAAGCCGTTGTGGCCGTATTTGCTGCCCCAGCTGTTCTCCACCATCCACTTGATGGGTTTGCCGTCCTTGTCAAGGTCCACGGCGCAGAGCGTCATGGCGTGCGAGGAGAGGCTGGCGTACGTCTGGATGCGCTGTTTCTTATCCATGCCGAAGGTGGTGTTGAACAACGAGCCGTAATCGAAGTTGTTCACGTCCATGTAGCCTTTGTCGCGGTCGAGGAACTTGCCCACGTCGCAGGAGAAGTACATCATGGTGCTGTCTTTCAGCGAGGCGATGGCCATCTGGGCGATCTCGTCCATCGGCAGGTTGAGATATTTCCAGTTGTTGCCGTCATACACATGGCGGTCATACTCAATCTCATATACCTTATAATATTCGCGGGTGGGGTCGTTCATCACCATATAGTAGGTAGTGAAATCGTCGTTCGCGAACTTGGCGGCAAAGGATTTCGGCGTATAGGTTTCGGTGCTCACCACGTTACCCTTGGCGTCGCGCTGCGTCCACGTGAACTCCGCCGGCGGTTCGCCAAAAGCGATAACCAGCATGCGATAAACGGTCTGCAGCATCTCCATCTTCTTGTCCTGCAGCATCTTCTCTGTTGTGCCTTTGTTATTGGCCATATCACGCAGTATCAGCGCATCCTCACGGAGTTTCAACTTGATCAAAGAGGATATTTGCGAGGTGTGGTTGCTGCTGTAGGTCTCCGGCATGGCATCCTTCGGCATAATGCCGTATTTGGCCACCAGATTGGCAATACCCGTAAACTGGCCGCCGTCGCTCAAAGGGTTCTGGAACAGCCATTTCACCGTCTCGTCCTCCATCGACTTGGCACGGTTGTCCAGGATGGCCTGCAGGAAGAGGTTGGATTTCTCCAGTTGGTCCCAGAAGAAAGTGTAGCACTGCGAGAACTGGAAATCTGACGGGAGGTTGTATTTGCGGATGGCCTTCGAGCGCAGCACGTTCATGCCCGTGAACATCCAGCAGCGACCGGAGGATTCCTGGTCGGTGATGGCCTTGGAGGGCACCTGGTTGGAGAAATGCGCATCGAAGACGGTGGCATTGTCATAGTTCTTGGCCAGCTTGTTGATGTCGTTGGTCACCACGGCGTTGCGCAGTGCCTTGTCCGAAGCAGTGGCTTTGTATGAGGATTTGAGCGATTGGATCTGGTCGTTGGAGAGGCCACCGTTCTTGGTGACAGTTTGTGCGGGGGCAAGCAGGAAGGCACAGCAACCCAGCAGAACAAAAAAGAGTTTTTTCATTTTATTAATTGTATTGATGAATATGCAAAGAAAAAGGTTTGGCTTTCGCCAAACCTGTATGGTGTTATTTTTTCTTAAAAAGTGAAATAACAAACAGGAGCACAACTGCGCCAATCACGGCGACAATGAGTTCCCAGAGAAGACCGGCTTTCTGGATGCCGATGAGGCTCATCAGCCAGCCGCCGATAAAACCACCGATGATACCGATGATGATGTTCCAAAGGAGGCCGAAGCCGCCGCCGCGCATCAGGTTACCAGCCAACCAGCCGGCCACAGCGCCCAAAAGCAAATAAAGAATAAAGCTCCACATAATTAAAAAATTTTAGTGAGACAAAAAATGTTCGCAAAAATACAAAAAAAGCATCATACGCCACCCATCCCAATCGACAGTTTTGCATTTTAACGCCTTGTTTCTTATTATGGCCCAACACGAGTGTTTCCCGAAGGATTTCTCTTTCCTTGATGTTCCCGCAATCCGCTATTTCAGATAACGATTTTGGTTGCTCTTCGTAACAGCATTTTTTGTAGTTTTGTCGCATAAAATTTCTACCCAAAAACTATGACTAATTTCAGCATCTGGGAAGTCCTGTTCCTGCTCTGTTTTGCGGTCAGCTGGCCCGTGTCCATCGCAAAATCGCTAAGAACCAAGGTGGTGATTGGCAAAAGTCCACTCTTCATGTCCCTGATTATCCTGGGCTACATTTTCGGCATCATCCATAAATCGCTGTACAGCAACGATATAGTCATCTGGCTGTACGTCTTCAATGCCGTTCTGGTCTCCACCGACTTGTTTCTCTATTTCCTCTACATAGGGCAGAACCGCCGCGATTTGATGAAGAAAAATCCGCAGAAATAGTGCTGAAAATGTTCATCAGCAATCCATTTTACCAATCATTTTTACTATGAGATCATTTGGAAGTGACAATAATTCCGGCGTACATCCGCAGGTGATGGATGCCATCCTCCGTGCCAACGCCGACCATGCCGTGGCCTACGGCGACGATCCGTGGACTGAAAAGGCCATCCGGGACATACGGGATGTCTTTGGGCCCGATGCGGACCCCTACTTTGTGTTCAATGGCACGGGGGCCAACGTGTGCGCCATCCGCGCGTGCTGCCAGCCGTGGCACGCCGTCATTGCGGCCAAAACCGCCCACATCGCAGTGGATGAGTGCGGAGCCCCCACCCTGCTTAGCGGCGCCGTCATCAAAGAGGTGGACACCCCCGACGGCAAGCTCACCCCGGAATTGATCCGTCCTCTGCTGCACGGTTTCGGCTTCGAGCATCACTCGCAACCCAAGATGGTCTATATCTCGCAATGCACCGAGCTGGGCACCGTTTACAGCCCCGAAGAAATACGCCGACTGGCCGATTTCGTGCACAGTTATCAGATGTACCTCCACATTGACGGGGCTCGCCTTGCCAACGCCGCAGCGGCCCTTGGCAAAAGCCTGCGCGAAATCACCGTGGACTGCGGCGCCGACATCCTCAGCTTCGGCGGCACCAAGAACGGCTGCATGATGGCCGAATCCGTCATCGCCTTCCGCCCCGAACTGGCCGAAAATCTCAAATACCTGCGCAAGCAGTCCGCACAACTTTATTCCAAGATGCGCTATGTGTCGGCCCAGTTCTCGGCCTACATCCAAGATGGTCTTTATTTGCAGAACGCCCTGCACGCCAATAAAATGGCACATATACTGAGGGTGAAGCTCGAGGATTTGGGCTTCGTGTTCACGCAACCCACACAAGCCAACACCTTGCTATTAAAAATGAATCCTGAACAATGCGAGGCACTGCTCAGGAAACATTTTTTCTACGTTTGGGATGAGAACACCCACGAGGTACGCTTTGTCACCTCCTGGGACACCACGGAGGAGGATATCCGGGCGCTGGTGGATGACATCCGCTGATATCCGTCTGTTGGTCCCGCTTAACGCAAGCGGTCGGCGGCACGCACCAACGCTTCATCCTTCTTGATGAACTTGTTGGCCAGGTATAGACACGCCGCCTCCACGCACACAAGGATCAGCAGAAGGACCTTGTTCGCGAACTGGAAGTCAAATGAAGTCTCTTTAAGGGTGAAGAACTTCTTGAAGACCACGTCCGGGCACACCCACAGCATCAGCATCAGCGTAACCAAATAGACAATCATGCAGATGGAGACAATCTGTGTCTGACGCACGCGGTTCTTGAAGGTGAACAGCGCGATCAATGAGAGCACGGAACACAGCAGCAGACAGAAGCCCACATAATAGAGACGGAGAACGGCATGGCCCTCCGGCACATTCATCTTGAGCGTAAGGCTGTTATAGACATACTGCACATCGGGGGTGTTCACATATCCGATAGGGGTAAACAGCATGACAATGGGAATCACCGCCGCAACAAGCAGGAATATGGATTGAATTCTTTGGATCATGAATTTTTGATTTAAAAGGTTTCTAGTGTTAACGTTTTGATTTGACTGAATCAGATGATTTTTCCAGATCTTTCCGCTCTTTTTTAGACATTTTTTCGGATGACTGGAATGTCTTTGTAAGCGTCAGGGGCGACAATCGGACGGGAGCTCTCCCCATACTGAGGTAAGGGGTGAACTTCACCGTAACATCCGAAGATGTTCCATTGCCTTTGCCCTGGATGTCCTTGATACATTTTATGATGCTCCCGACCTCCTTGTTTTTCACAACAGACACCAGGTCCATCTTTACCGGAATGGGAATATCCATCGTGCTATTAGCCGGAATGATGTACTCCTTGTCCCTACTGCTTCCCGTAGCGATGGGATTGGTTTGGTTGTCCAAAAACAGTTCGTAGTCGTAGCCGATCAGCCGCGCCATACGGTTGGTGGGATTTTCCGTTTTCACATTCACATCGCAGGTGACGGTGAAATCCATCCGCTTGATGGCATCCAACGCCTTGGTGAGGTTGGTGAGGGAGAGGTCACTCGGACTGCTGATGTTGCTGAAATTGATACCCGCCCACGTCACATTGCGCACGCCCGCCATGGCGAACTTGCAGTTCAGCAGATTGGAGAATTGAAGGATACTGCAACCGCTGAAAGCGACGATGCAGCACCATAAAATGACGAATAGTGTGTTTCTTTTCATAATGACTACAACATAACTTTGCCGTCTTGCAGGACAATGGTTCTGTCGGACAGGGCGGCCAGTTCCACATTATGGGTGACTATGACAAATGTTTGGTGAAATTGGTCACGCAGGTCGAAGAAGAGCTGGTGGAGTTTTTTTGCGTTCTCAGTATCCAGATTGCCGGACGGCTCATCAGCAAGGATAAGCTCGGGGTTGTTCATCAGAGCCCTGGCTACTGCCACGCGTTGCTGTTCGCCGCCGGAGAGCTCGTTAGGCTTGTGCCCTACCCTGTCCGACAGCTTCAGAAAATCCAGCAGCTCCGTCGCATGAAGCAGGGCCTCCTTCCGGGACTGTCCCGCAATCATGGCTGGCAGGGCCACATTCTCCACCGCTGTAAATTCGGGGAGTAGCTGATGGAACTGGAACACGAAGCCGATGTGACGATTGCGGAATTCCGACAACTGATTGTCTGTGAGGGTGGTCACATTCACGCCGTTGAGGAGGATCTCGCCGCTGTCGGCACGGTCGAGGGTGCCGATAAGATGCAGCAAGGTTGACTTGCCGGCCCCGGAGGGGCCGACAATCGTCACAACCTTGGACTTCTCTATGGTCAGCGTGATGTCCTTCAGCACGTGAAGGTCCCCATAACGCTTCTCGACATGGCGGATGTCAATCATTATTTTTCGAGTTCCTTGGCCAAGCGTGTGGTAAGCAGTGGTACTACCTTGTTAAGGTCGCAAACGATGCCGAGGTCGGCAACGCCGAAAATCGGTGCGAACTTATCCTTGTTGATGGCGATGATCAGGTCGGACTCCTCCATACCGGCCAGGTGCTGGATGGCGCCGCTGATACCGCAAGCCATATAGAGGTTCGGACGAACGGTCTTGCCCGTCTGTCCCACCTGACGGCAATGGTCAATGACGCCGGCATCCACCATGGCACGGGAAGAGGAGACTTCCGCGCCGGGCAGCACGTCGGCCAAGGCCTGCAACTTGTCGAAACCGGCTTTGTTGCCCACGCCACGACCGCCGGAGATGAGGATCTTGGCATCGGTGATATCCACAACACCCTTGTCCTCCTTCACATTCTTCACCAGACGCACTTTGAACTTGCTCTCGTCGAATGTGGGCTTGAAATCGATGATGTCGCCCTTGCGGCTGTTGTCGCGGGCCATCTTCTGCATCACGCCGGGACGTACGGTGGACATCTGCGGACGATGTTCTGTGTTGAGGATGGTAGCCATCAGGTTGCCACCGAAAGCGGGACGTGTGGAAGCCAACTGCATGTCTTCCGTAATTTCAAGCTTCGTACAGTCGGCGGTGAGGCCCGTATTGAGGCGGCACGCCAGACGCGGAGCCAGGTCACGTCCAATGGTGGAGGCACCAATCAGCATGATACTGGGCTTGTACTCCATCACCAGTTGGTAGATGGCCTGCGTGTATTGTTCCGTCAGATAGTCCTTCAGTTCAGGGGCATCCATACAGATAACCTCGTCGGCACCGTATTCGATCAGCATCTGTGCCTGGTCCTTGATCTGGTAGCCGGCCAAAACGGCCACGACCTTCTCATGCAGGTCGGCGGACAGCTCGTGTGCCTTACCGAGCAATTCCAAGGCCACGGATTGGATAACGCCGTCGCGTTGTTCCACAAAAACATGAATATTCTTATAGTCTGATTTTTCCATTGTCTCTAAATTCTCGGTTAAATAATATGTTTTTCTTTCAGTTTCTTAACGATGATTTCCACAGCCTCTTCGGGATCGACTTCAAAGATCTCGCCCGGTTGTTTCTGCGGTTTGGTGAAGGATTTCTTCACACGCGTAGGCGAGCCGGAAAGGCCGAGGCGGTCAGGGTCAACGTCCAGCTTGTCGGCACCCCACACTTCCACCTCCTTGTCGTAGGCTTCCATGATACCCTTTACGGTCATGTAGCGGGGTTTGATAGCGGATGAGAGAACCGTGAGCACGCATGGTGTTTCCACTTCCAGAATCTGGTAGCCCTCTTCCGTCTCCTTGGTGACGGTGCAGAGTTTCTGGCCGTCATAATCGAGATTGGTGGCGTAGGTCACCTGCGGGAGGTCGAGATGCTGGGCCAGGGAGACCGGCGTCTGGGCCGTGTCACCGTCGATGGCCTGGCGGCCGGCGAGGATAAGATCATAATCGAGGGTCTTGATGGCGCCAGAGAGCGCGTACGAGGTGGCCAGCGTGTCCGCGCCCGCGAACTTGCGGTCAGAGAGCAGGATGGCACGGTCGGCACCCATGGCGAAAGCCTCACGGCAGATGGCATCGGCCTGTGGCGGACCCATCGTGATTACAGTGACATGCGCACCGAATTTGTCCTTCAACTGCAAGGCCATTTCCAGAGCGGAGGCATCATCCGGATTCAGAATGGAGGGAACACCATCGCGAATCAATGTACCGGTCACCGGATTAATTTTAATAACATTGGTATTCGGAACCTGTTTTATCGTTACTATAATATTCATTGTTCTGTCGATATTTGTTTTTTATGCTAGAGACGCAATGCATTGCGTCTCTAGCAACAATCAATTGGTTTATTTGAATAATTTGCCGGCGATGACCATGCGTTGGACTTCGGAGGTGCCTTCGTAGATCTCCGTGATTTTGGCGTCGCGCATCATGCGTTCGATCTCATACTCACGGGTATAGCCGTAACCGCCGTGGAACTGCACGCACTTCGTTGTGGTCTCCATTGCCGTTTCGGCGCAATACAGCTTGGCCATGGCAGCATCCACAGAATACGGGAGGTGCATATCCTTCTTCCAGGCGGCCTGACGGACCAGCAGGCGCGCAGCCTGCACTTTGGTCTCCAAGTTGGCCATCTGGAACTGGGTATTCTGGAACTGGGCCAGCGTCTTGCCGAACTGTTTTCTCTCCTTCGTGTATTTCACCGTGGCGTCCAGAGCGCCTTGGGCGATGCCGAGTGCCTGGGAGGCGATACCGATACGGCCGCCGTCCAACGTCATCATGGCGATCTTAAAGCCCTTGCCGAGCTCACCGAGAAGGTTCTCCTTCGGGATGCGGCAGTTTTCAAAAATCAGCTCGCAGGTGGCGGAACCACGGATACCCATCTTCTTCTCCTTCTTGCCGATGGAGAAACCGGGGGTGCCCTTTTCCACGATGAAGGCGGAGATGCCCTTCGTGCCGAGCGACTTGTCGGTCATAGCCAT
>JBGUMF010000077.1:0-39339 GCA_045116675.1 Bacteroidales bacterium | reverse complement strand
CTTCCAGGAGTATTTCGAGAAGATGGGGCACGAGCCTTCCCGCTGGGGCAAGCCCTGCGCCGCCATGCTGGGCAGCGTGTGGATGCTACATCAGTTCCGCCTTGCCTCCCTCGGCGGCAAGGATTCCATGAGCGGTACCTTCAAGAATATGGATGTGCCTCCCACATTCGTCTCGTTTGCCATCACCACGGAAGATGACAGAAATATCATCTCCCCTGAATTAAAAAAGAAAGGTAATTATATCTATTTGATTTCGAATAAAATAGAAAAATCCCTTCCGGATATTGATAAAACCAAGCGGATTTTCGAGTACGTGCATCAGCATATCCTTGACCGTCACATCGTGTCGGCGTTCACGCTGCAATTTGGCGGCATCGCCGAGGCGTTGGCCAAGATGAGCTTCGGTAACGATCTGGGCTTCGACATCCGCACCGACCTTAACTTGTTCGATTACGGGTACGGCAGCTTCGTAGTGGAGTCGGAGGTGCCGTTGGAGGGCGAGTTTGTGGTAGAGTTAGGCCGCGTGTCCGACAATTTCATCATCAACGGCGAGACTTTGGACAAAGAAGCCTGTCTGGCCGCTTGGAGAGGGGTTTACAACGGACTTTATCCGGAAATGGCGGATAACGAGACGGCATCTGTTGGGCAGGAGTTTGCGGTCAACAGCAAGACACGTCCCATGGAGAAATTCCCAGGCAAGATCGACAAACCCAAAGTCATCCTGCCGGTGTTCCCGGGCACCAACTGCGACTACGACACGGCCAAGGCCTTCGAAGACGCCGGTGCCGAGACGCGCATTTTCGTGTTCCGCAACCTTAACGAAGAGGAAATCAACCAGTCGCTGGACGAGTTGTCGGAGGCCATCTGCCAATCCCAGATTCTGGCGTTGAGCGGCGGCTTCAGCTTGGGCGACGAGCCTGACGGCAGCGGCAAGTTCATTGCCAATGTGTTAAATAATGTGAAAGTGAAAGCGGCCGTCGAGGACCTGCTGGCCCGCAAGGGTTTGATTCTCGGTATCTGCAACGGTTTCCAGGCTTTGGTGAAATCCGGACTGCTGCCATACGGCAAAATCGGTGAAGTGACACCGGAATCGCCCACGTTGTACCGCAACAACATCAACCGTCACATTTCGCGCCTCGTGCGTACGCGCATCGCCACGGTGGCCTCGCCATGGCTCTCATCGTTCCAGGTGGGCGATGTACACCAGATAGCCGTCAGCCATGGGGAGGGCAAGTTCGTGGTCAGCGAGGAGATGGCCCGCGCGCTGTTCGAGAACGGCCAGGTGGCCTTCCAGTACTGCGACGAGCAGGGCAACGCCAGCATGAACCCCGCCGACAACCCCAACGGCTCATTCTACGCCATCGAGGGCATTGTGTCCGACAACGGGCTGATACTCGGCAAGATGGGACATAGCGAGCGTAAGGGCGAGAATCTGTACAAGAACATCAACGGCAACAAGGAGCAGGACATCTTCCGCAACGCGGTGGCCTATTTCCAATCCTAAATCCGCGATGATATGGAACGAATCGAATTAGAGGTGGCCGACATTCACAGTGCCGCGCAGCCGGCGGAGGCCTTCTCCCTCATCTTGAAGGAGAAGGAGGGCAATCGTTATGTGCCGGTCATCATCGGCATGAGCGAGGCACGGGCCATCTTGGTGGAAATGAACCAGTCGCCCACGCGCCGTCCGCTCACGCACGAGCTCTTCATCACGCTGGCCGACCAGTACGGCTGTTCGCTGGTGGAGGTGGACATCATCCACTATGAAAACGGTGTTTATTATGCGGACATGATGCTGCTGTCGGCGGAAAGCAAGACCTTCCACATCGACGCGCGCCCTTCTGACGCGGTGGCCATCGCCCTCAAGCTCCACGCGCCCATTTTCATGAAGGCGGACATCTTCGCGGCGAACGCCCAGCAGGAGGAGCCGGTAGAGGAACTGGACTTCTCCGAACTGGCAGAGGCCTTCCGTTCACCCGCCCCTGCTCCCGATGAGGATCCGTCCGCCGCACACCCCGACCATTTCATCAACCAGAAATTGTCGGAGATGAGCGTTCCCGAATTGGAGGATTTGTTGCAGGGCGCCGTTGAGAGCGAGGACTATGAACTGGCAGCCAAAATCCAGTCGGAGCTGGACCGCCGGAGATAAGGGTTAGAGGGGAATTTTCGCGTTTCCTTGAAATGAAAGGGTGACAAACGTTGCTTATAATCAAGTTTAATCTTTCAAATTTTGAGATTACTATAAATTTTTAGGCAACATTACCATGATTGACGGAAGTCAACAACTTATCATTGTCCGCACCCCCCGTGCGGGCATCCCAAAATTCCCCTTCTTGAAAACCAGAAGGGGATTTGGTTTCGTGCGGCACCAAGGTGCCACGAACATCATAGACAATAAAAAAATGCTGTCATAATCCTCTTGGGTCAACATCTATATCATTGCCATTTTTTTCACTCCGCAAAACTACAAAATTTCTAAAAACAAAAGGCACACCTACAATTTCTGCGGGTGCAACCTGTGTTTAATGGTAGAGACGCAATGCATTGCATCTCTACCAATGGAATTCCATGTATTATCATATCGCCTGATCAAGATTGGCTCAAAAATCGTATTTTTGCACCCCAATATCATACACTATGTTAAAAATTGAAGATTTACATGTTTCCATCAAGGGAAGAGAGATATTAAAAGGGGTGAACCTGACGGTGAATGCCGGCGAGGTGCACGCCATTATGGGTCCTAACGGCACGGGCAAGAGCACGTTGGCTTCGGTGATTGCCGGCAAGGAGGGCTATGAGGTCACCGGCGGCACCATCCTGTACAACGGGCGCAACCTACTGGACCTCTCCATCGAGGACCGCGCCCGCGAAGGCATCTTCATCGGCTTCCAGTACCCCGTGGAGATCTCCGGCGTGAGCATCGCCAACTTCATGCGCACCGCGCTGAACGAAATCCGCCAGTACCGCGGCCTCGATCCACTCAACGGCGCCCAGTTCCTGCGCCTGATGAACGAGAAGCAGAAGGTGGTGGAACTCACAGACAAGCTCAGCAACCGCTCCGTCAACGAGGGGTTCTCCGGCGGCGAGAAGAAACGCAACGAGATTTTCCAGATGGCCATGCTCGAACCTAAGCTTGCCATCCTCGACGAGACCGACTCCGGCCTTGACATCGATGCCCTGCGCATCGTGGCCAACGGTGTCAACCAGCTGAAAACCAAAGAGAACGCCACCATCGTCATCACGCACTACCAGCGCCTGCTCGACTATATAGTGCCCGATGTGGTGCATGTTTTGTTTGATGGCAGAATCGTGAAATCCGGACCCAAGGAGTTGGCGTTGGAACTCGAAAAACGGGGTTACGACTGGATTAAAGAAGAATACGAACACGGAAAACTCAGTTAGATGAAGGCAAACATTCCTTTTATCCAGCAAATGCAAAACTACCGCATCCAAGCCCAGCCGGACCCGTTCCGTCCGGTGGAGGAGTATTTCCAATGCCAGGTCAGCAATATGGGCTCCGTGATGCTGCCCATGCTGAACGGCTGGTACGTACACGAGGGCGAGTCGTTGACCCGTTATCCCAACGGCATCATCGCCGGCAGTCTGAAAGCTGCCCTCGAACAGTGTCCCGACCTGGTGGGACCTGTCCAAAATCCGACGAATGACGGTGTCGTGGATGAGATGGTGGCAAGCAACACATCCCAGTTCACCGACGGCATCTTCCTCTATATCCCCGATGAGGTGCAGGTGGAGAAACCCTTCCAGATTGTGTCGCTGATCAACTCGCGGGAGGACTTGCTGGTGCAGAACCGCAACATCATACGCGTGGGCAGGAACGCCCAAGTATCAGTCATCCAGTGCGATGACTCTACCCGCTACGGCAAGACCTTCATCAATGTGGTGACGGAAATCCAGTTGGCCGAAGGCGCGCAGCTTCATTATTATAAAACGGAGAACAAGGAGGCGGAGTCCTTGCTGTTCCATCATCTGTATGTGAACCAGCAGGCCCACACGCTGTTCCATTCGCACGCCATCACTTTCAATGCAGGTTTTGTGGGCAACGACATCCACATCAACCTCAACGAGCCTTTTGCGGAGGCCAACCTGTACGGCCTATACCTGGTGGACAAGAACCAGCGGTGCGACAACAGCATCACCGTCGCGCACCGTGCCGCCGACTGCAAGAGCCGGCAGCTCTACAAGGGCATCATGGATGACGAGGCGGAGGCTTCGTTCCTCGGCCATGTGGTGGTGAAGCCCGATGCGCAGCGCACCGTGGCCCTGCAGACCAACCGCAACATCCTGCTGACCGACAAGGCCAAGATCAACACCAAGCCCTTCTTGGAAATCTACGCCGACGATGTGCAGTGCAGCCACGGCGCCACCGTGGGGCAGCTCGACGATGATGCTCTCTTCTACCTTCGCTCGCGCGGCATCGGTGAGCGAAGCGCGCGCAAGCTCCTGATGTTCGCCTTCGCCAACGAGGTGGTGCAGTTTGTGGAGATCCAGGGCCTTCGCGACCGGCTGGGCGATATGGTGCAACGCCGCCTCAACGGCGAGCTCACCATCTGCGACCAGTGCCTGTTGCACAACGCCGAGCACCGCGACATGATTTTCCCCATTGATCCCGAAAAGATCAAATAGAGAAACATAGATGATTACTGTGGTTTCTTTTTTTACTAAACAAAAATAAGGTTTACTCACAAACCGTCACCCGGTGCGCCCATGCACTTATTGTCCCGAGGGTGTCGTTTTGCGTGATAATGTAGGTGGTATCCTCGTTCATTCTCGAACATTCTGAATGGGAATCAATCAGTAGGGTGTCAGAATAAACATGTCGTTCGACTCCTAATGTAACATCATGGGAGGTGATGCAGGAACATTCGTGCATACAGCTGAAAAAGAGTCCGGCACCGAAAAGCATACCGATTATCATGCAATATCTTCTCATGTCTTTGAGTTTTTAGGCGGCAAAAATACAAAATAATATGTAAAAACCCTATAAAACACGCCTATTATTTCCTTTTTGAAAAACCAGCTCCAGATTCCTCACTTTTTTGTATATTTGCCGCGCTTTAGCAACAAGCAAAACAACATTAATAATTTTAATTTCAAAAAAATCTATGAACAACGCGAATTACGTCTTTAGAGAACCGAAAAACGAACCTGTATTTTCGTATGCTCCTGGAACGCCGGAAAGAGCGCTCCTGCAGGCTGAATTGGAAAAACAATATAACCAGGTTATCGAAATCTGCCCCATTATTGGCGGCAAGGAAGTGAAGACGGGCGACATGGGTCAGGTGGTGATGCCCACCGAGCACAGCCATGTGCTGGCCAAATATCACAAAGTGGGCAAGAAAGAGGTCCAGATGGCCATCGATGCCGCTATGGCAGCCAAGAAAGACTGGGAAGAGATGCCGTGGATTCAGCGTGCTTCCATCATGATGAAGGCCGGCGAACTTCTCGCCACGAAATACCGCTACATCCTGAACGCTTCCTGTATGCTGGGCCAGGGCAAGAGCCCGATGCAGGCTGAAATCGACTGCCCGTGTGAGGCTATCGACTTCCTGCGTTTCAACACCTATTTCGCTTCCCAGTTGTACGGCCAGCAGCCCATCTCCGACCACGCCACGCTGAACCGTAACGAGTACCGCGGCATGGAAGGTTTTGTGTATGCCATCACGCCGTTCAACTTTACCTCTATCGCGCTGAACCTCAACGTAGCTCCCGCTTTGATGGGTAACGTCACCATCTGGAAACCGTCCACCACGGCTATCCTCTCCAACTACTATCTGATGAAACTGTTACAGGAAGCCGGTCTTCCCGATGGCGTCATCAACTTCCTGCCGGGCAGTGGCTCCGTCATCAGCGACGTGGCCTTCAAGTCACCGCACTTGGCCGGTATCCACTTCACGGGCAGCACCTCCACGTTCAAGAGCTTCTGGAAACTCATCGGTGAGAACATCGACATCTATAACACCTATCCCAAGATTGTCGGCGAGACGGGCGGCAAGGACTTTATCTTCGCCCACAAGACTGCTCCGGCCCGCGAGCTGGCCGTCGCCATCCTGCGTGGTGCTTTCGAATATCAGGGCCAGAAGTGCTCCGCCGCTTCCCGCGCTTATATTCCCAAATCCCTGTGGGGAGACACGTTGGATAACATCAAGGAGATGATGAAGACCGTGAAGATGGGTGATGTGCGCGACTTCTCCAACTTCGTCAACGCTGTCATCGATGAAAAATCCTTCGATAACATCGCTGGCTATATCGACCGTGCCAAGGCTTCCGCCGATGCCGAAATCGCCCTCGGTGGTCATTATGACAAGTCGGTCGGCTACTTCGTGGAGCCCACCATCATCGTGGCCAAGACTCCGGATTACGAGTCCATCCGCGAAGAGATCTTCGGACCTGTCATCACGGTTTATGTATATGAGGATGAGAAATATGAGGAGATGTTGCACGTGTGCGACGAGACCTCCCCGTATGCGCTCACCGGCTCTATCATCGCCCGCGACCGCTACGCTATCATCCAAGCTGAAAACATCCTGCGTCACTGCGCCGGCAATTTCTACATCAACGACAAGCCGACGGGTGCTGTGGTGGGTTGCCAGCCGTTCGGCGGCGCACGTGCCTCCGGTACCAACGACAAGGCCGGCAGTATGCTCAACCTTGTCCGCTGGATCAGCTCCCGCTGTATCAAGGAAACGTATGTTCCCGCCACGGATTACGGTTATCCGTTCCTGGCAAAGTAACATTTAACCATATTCTTATGAAAAACGGCGATTCTTTGAATTGCCGTTTTTTTTATGATTAGTGGAGGCATTCATGACAATTCCGTTCTTCCTGTCAGCATCTACCCGAATCCCTGTTCAGACAGGCTCATCCTCCGAAACGATAGTGGGGAAGAATTGACAGTTGAGGTTTTTTCCGTCATCGGGCAGAAAATCCGCCATTTCCGGACGAGCGATTCGGAAACGGTTCTCAACACTACCGACTGGGTTAAAGGATTGTACGTGATGCGGGTACGGCAAGGCGACAAAAGGAAGGCGTTTAAATTTGTTGTGCGATAACCATCATCCGTTTTTTCCCATAAAAAAAGGTACGTTGGAGATTTCCAGCGTACCTTTTCTATTATAATAATATGGTATGGTTACTTAACCAGCTTGTAGGTGTCCATTGCCATCACCAGTTCCTCGTTGGTGGTCACGGAGACTAATTTCACCTTGGAGTCGGGGGTGGAGATGATGCCGTCTTCGCCGGCATACTTCTGGTTGGCTTCCTTGTCCAGCTTGGTGCCGAGGAATTCGAGGCCGTCGCAGATGGCTTCGCGCTGGAACCAGGCGTTCTCGCCGATGCCGCCCGTGAAGAGGATGATGTCCACGCCGCCCATGGCGGCGGCGTATGCGCCGATGTACTTCTTCACGCGGTAGGCGAACATGTTGAACGCGTAGGTGGAGCGTTCGTCACCGGCGTCGCGGCCCGCGCGGATGTCGCGCATGTCAACGCTCTTGCCGGAGATGCCCAGTAGACCGCACTTCTTATTGATGAAGGTGTTGAGCTGCTTGGTGTCCATCTTCTCGGAATCCATGATGTAGATGAGCGCGCCGGCGTCAATGTCGCCGCAGCGGGTACCCATCATCAGGCCTTCCACCGGGGTGAAGCCCATGGAGTTGTCGATGGATTTGCCGTTTTTGATGGCGGTGATGGAGGCGCCGTTGCCGAGGTGGCAGCTCACGATCTTGCAGTTGTTGTAGTCGAGGCCCACCATTTCGGCGGCTTTCGGGCCCACATACTTGTGGCTGGTGCCGTGGAAGCCGTAGCGGCGGATTTTCTTCTCGGTGTAATATTCATACGGCAGGGCGTACAGGAACGCCTCGGGCGGCATAGTCTGATGGAAGGAGGTGTCGAAGATACCCACGTGCTTCACGTTAGGCAGCAGCTTCATCATCACGTCGATGCCGAGCAGGGAGGCTGGGTTGTGGAGCGGGGCCAGCTCGCAGAGCTTGGCAATCTCCTCGCGTTCCTTGGGCCCGATGATCATGCTGCGGTCGAAATACTCGCCGCCGTGTGCCACGCGATGACCCACCGCGTTGATCTCGTCCACGGATTTGATGACGCCGTGCTGCGGGTCCATGAGGGCCTCAAGAACCAGCTTCACGCCCACCTCGTGGTTGGCGATGGGGGTTTGCACATAGTATTTGTCCTTGCCGACAGGCTTGTGGGTGAACTCACCCATCTCCAGACCTACACGTTCCACAAGACCTTTGGCCAACAATTCGGGTTGCGGTTCCATTTCCAACAGTTGGTATTTGATGGAGGAACTGCCACAGTTTAAAACTAAAATCTTCATATTTGATTGATTAATAGGTTAGAATACTTTTTTAAGAATAAGCGGGGGCAAATATACAAAAAAAACGGACAAAACCCAAGATGCGTTTTCGTGTTTAATAGGGATAGAGGAAAAAAGTGTATTTTTGCACCGATGTTGTCCAAAATGATTTTTAAAAAAATAATCAGGACGCTATTGAAAAAAACAGAACAACATAAAAGTAAATTATGAAGAAACCTTTATTTTTGGGCATTTTGATGCTCGTGATGGTGTTTTTCCCACAACTGATGGAAGCACAAAGTGATGTTTTCACTGAAACGGTGGCTAACGTAGAAGGCTGCATCGCCTCGGAAAGTAATGCGATGGTGACGGGTTCGTTGCCGACGGCTGCTTTCATTAATGGCGATGGTGATTCCATTTGTTCCAGCGATCCGGCCTCGTCAGCTGGATTGGACATTTCCTTAACTGGAACTGCTCCGTTCACGTTTGAGTTAGCTGTTAATCACGATACTGTTTTGTCTATGACGGCTCAATCTAACCATTGTACATTTTATGTTGCTCCTCCAGAACAAACCACATACAGAATCACAATGGTCCGAGATGCTTATTATCAGAACACAAACTTAGGTCCCGAGGCTACTGCTACTGTTTATGTGAAATCTATTGAATTCGAGAACAATGTCTTTGAATCCGAATGTGATAATCCGGGTGTTGTTACAATCAACTTCAACATGATTTGCGGTAATCCTACCGCAATGTTTACCGTAGTTTACGACAATGGTCTTCAGGCAAGTGGTAATATTTCCAACAATACCGCTACCTTTGCCGCCCCTACTGCGTCAGGTGATTACAATGCAGTTTTCACTGTTGACGGTTGCTCATACGTTATTACAATTAAGGTAAATCCGTTGTCAACAAGTGTCATCGACAATCAGCCAACCGTTGATTTCAGAGTCTATCCTAACCCCACATCTGACATTGTCAATGTACAATTAACAATGAATAATGAACAATTAGGTGGAATGAGTGTTCAGGTGTTTGATGTGTTTGGAAGGTTGTTGAATGTTGTAGAGCTGGGGCGTGCCCTGGCTCCACAGACCGCGCAGATTGACTTGTCGAAGTATGCCAAAGGTGTGTATTTTGTGAATGCAGTGAGCGAAGGGAAGCTGATAGCCGTGCGGAAAGTGGTGAAATGGTAATGTTCATTAATGTTAGAGACTAAAATCTTCATATAAAAACAGCAATCAAAATCTATATTGTCAAACCTTTTTATGAAAAAACATAGAAAAATGAAAAGATTCGTAATTTTATCAGCTCTTGTGCTGTTTTGCGGCACATTGACATTGTCTGCGCAGGAGAATACGGAAAAGAAACTCTCTTACAACATCATTAATGAGTACGGATTCTATCTGGGCGGCTCCTCTTGGGGCAACAACCTCGGTTTTGAGGGAGTGTTTATCAATAGTATGCTTTTCAATCGTACACAAGACTTGCTTGGTATCGGTTTGGGCTATTCCGCTGATTTCTTTGCCGGTCATGGCATTCCGATGTTCCTGAACTACCGGCACTATTTTGACCGTGGCCGGGCGGTGAAACCTCTTGTCAACATTGCAGCGGGCAGCACGTTCATCTTCGGTGCCAATTATAACCTTGATTATGAATATTACGAAAACGACGAGCCGGTTACGACCGTCAGGAAAAAATCCGGATTCGGATTGTATGCCACCGTTGCTTCGGGCTTCCGGGTGAAAGCCTTTACCTTCTCCGCTGGCTTCTATTTGAAAAGTGTTCCCTCATTCAATTATTTCTATATGGACAACTACCAATCCACGCGGCCCGCAAACCTTTTCAACGGTGGTGTGCAGGTGAAGTTGGGATTTACCTTCTAAAAAGCATTTGCCAAAATACAGTACCTGTAGAAGGTTGAAAAAATGATGTGATGTAGCCAAAAACAGTTGGCATCAGAAAATAAGTAGAGACGGGGCGTGCCCCGTCTCTACTTATAATAATAAAGAGGCAAAAAAACATTTTAGAAATACAAATCCCGTTCGCCGGCCTTGATGCGCTCGATGCGCTTCAGCAGCTCGTCGCGGAACTTCTCATCGACGTTCACAAGGTTGTTTTCGATGACCTTCCAGCCCTTGGCGGCCACCTCGGGCGAGGCGTAATCGACCAGATATTCGCTCAGCGTGAGGATAGCATTGGGTGTGCAATAGCGTTTGATGAAGCCCGGTACGCTGAATTCCATGAAGTGCTCGCCTGTGCGCCCTAAGCGGTAGCACGCCGTGCAGAAGCTCGGGATGTAGTTGCCATCCAACAGCTCTTCGATGATTTCACCAAGATTTCTGTCGTCGCCGATCTTGAACTGCTCGCGGTGCAGGTTCTGGTCCTCCTGTTTGTCGCTATTCTTTTCGGTCTCCTCATGGTGGTACTTGTAGTCGCCGATTTGCAGATTGGTGCCGCCATCGATTTGCGAGATGCCGTACTGGATGGCTTTGGCGCGGAACTCAGCGGTTTCGCGGGCGGTGAGGATCATGCCGGTGTATGGCACGGCCAAACGGAAGATGGCGATGATCTTCTCGAACGTGTCGTCATCCACAAAATATTTCTTGTCGATGTCCAACCCGGAAGCGTCCTTGATACGCGGGAAGGAGATGGTGTGCGGACCCACGTTGAAGCAGGCTTCCAGGTGGTTGGTATGGCGGATCATGGCCATCACCTCGAAGCGCCAGTCGTAGAGGCCGAAGAGGATGCCGAGGCCATTGTCGTCGATGCCGGCCTGTTGGGCGCGGTCCATGGAGGTGAGCCGCCATTCGAAGTTGCCCTTGATGGTGTTGGCGGGATGATACCAGGAATAGGCCTCCGGGTGGTAGGTCTCTTGGAAAATCTGGTACGTGCCGATGCCGGCCTCTTTCACGATGCGGAAACCTTCCACATCCAGCGGGGCGGCGTTGATGTTGACACGGCGGATGGAGCCGTTGCCCTTCTTCACCGAGTAGGCCAAACGGGTGGTGTGCGCGATGTACTCGGGTGAGTATTTCGGCGACTCGCCATAGACGAGAATCAGACGTTTTTGGCCGTCGTCTTCCAGTGCCTCGATGTTGCGCACGAACTCCTCGTCGGTGAGGGTGGTGCGCACCTGCTCGTGGTTGGAGGAGCGGAAACCGCAGTATTTGCAGTTGTTGACACAGTAGTTGCCCACGTAGAGCGGCGCGAAGAGCACAATACGGTTGCCGTAGATGCGGCGTTTCAGCTCGCGGGCCCCCTCTTTGATCTCCTCCACTAATTCCGGGTCGGTGGTGTTGATGAGCACCGCCGTCTCCTCTAATGTGAGGCGGTTCTTGTCCAAGGATTTTTGGATGATCTCACGCACGCGCTCGGGTGTGCTTTTTGTGTTGTTGATGTAATCCCATATTTCATCTACATCGATGAAGGGTTTTCCGATTTCGTCGGGAATACGACATTTTTCAGGATGAAATTGCATATTGTTATGTGTTTTAAAATGTTGTTGTTTGCTAAAGTGGGGAATAGGGTACAGGGAACAGTGGTCAGGGTACAGTTTTTGGTTTCCCTTCTCACGCGGATTTCGTCACTACGGCTTTGGCCTCGATATGTTCGATGCGGCCCAGCTTTCCGGACAAGGCGTTGATTTGGTTGGTGTCGCCTTCGACAATGAGAGAGATGACCGAGACGGAGCTGTCACGGAAGGGCAGGCCCTGTCGGGCCAGAATGATGTCGGCATATTGGGAGATCACCGCGTTGACCTGCGGTGCCACCGCGCGGTCCTTGACCAGCACGGTAACGGTTCCAATTCTCTTTTCCATCAGTGCAACTTTTGGATTAGGTGATTGTTTTAATTACGGCGGCAAAAGTACAAAAAAAAATGTATCTTTGCCGCCCGAAAACGTGGACAGATTTGTAATGATTGCAACCACATAAAAAAATGCTAAAGACATTTCCCACACGTTTTCCGTATTTTTATTTAATTACCTTTAATAAAGTTAGTTATGAGCTATCTATTCACATCTGAATCAGTATCTGAAGGACACCCGGACAAACTGTGTGATCAAATTTCAGACGCTTTGTTGGATTCGTTCCTGGCGCAGGATCCCGAATCAAAAGTGGCTTGCGAAACCTTGGCCACCACCGGACTGGTGGTATGTGCCGGCGAAGTGAAAACCAATGCCTACGTCTCTATCGATGATGTCGTTAGAGATGTGATTAAAGAAATCGGCTATGACAAGAGCGATTATCAGTTCGACTACAAGTCGTGCGGAATCATGTCCACCATCCATGGCCAGTCGCCCGACATCAACCAGGGTGTGGAGCGCACCAAGGTGGAGGAGCAGGGAGCCGGCGATCAGGGCATGATGTTCGGCTACGCCTGCAATGAGATGGACAATTACATGCCGCTGCCCGTTGAGCTGGCCCACCGGCTGGTACAGGAGCTGGCTGCCATCCGCAAGGAGGGCAAGCAGATGACGTACCTCCGCCCCGACTCCAAGTCGCAGGTTACGGTGAAGTATTCCGACAATGACATTCCCGAAGGCATCGACACTATTGTGATTTCCACCCAGCATGATGAGTTTGACAAAGACCGCGCCATGTTGAAGACTATTGAGCAGGATATCCGCAACATCCTTATTCCGAGGGTGGTTGCCAGTTGTCCCGACAATATTAAGAAACTGTTCGACCGTCGTTACAACCTATATGTGAACCCCACGGGCAAGTTCGTGGTAGGCGGACCGCACGGTGACACGGGGCTTACGGGCCGCAAGATCATCGTGGACACCTACGGTGGCCGTGGTGCGCATGGTGGCGGTGCCTTTTCCGGCAAGGATCCCTCCAAGGTGGACCGCTCGGCGGCCTACGCCACCCGTCACATTGCCAAGAACATGGTGGCCGCCGGTTTGTGCGACCAGGTGCTCGTGCAGGTGGCCTACGCTATCGGCAAGGCCAAACCCGTGGGCCTCTACGTGAACACCTACGGCACGGCGAAGGTGAACATGACGGACGGCAAAATCGCCAAAAAAATCGAAACCATCTTCGACATGCGTCCGCACGCCATCATCGAACGCTTCCAGCTGAAAAACCCCATCTACCAGCCCACCGCCTCCTACGGACATTTCGGTCGCGACTGCTACGAAAAGAAGGTGAACGGCAAAAAAATCACCTTCTTCCCGTGGGAGAAGCTGGATTATGTGGATATCCTTCGTAAAAACTTCGAAATCCGCTAAATATTTATATGAAAGCCTACGTTTTCCCCGGACAGGGGGCACAATTTTCCGGTATGGGATACGACCTGTACGAACAGTATCCGTTAGCCAAAGAACTCTTCCAACAGGCGGACGACATTCTTGGTTTTCCCTTATCTGAAACCATGTTCCATGGTACGGAGGAGGAGCTGAAGCAGACCAAGGTCACCCAGCCGGCGGTGTTTCTGCACGCGTACGTGGCTTTCCGCTGTTTGGCTGACGGGCAGCCCGACATGGTGGCAGGCCACTCGCTGGGCGAGTTCACCGCGCTGGCGGCCAACGGATGCCTCACGTTCGAGGATGCGCTGTTGTTGGTCTCGAAGCGCGCACACGCCATGCAGCGCGCCTGTGAGATGTGCGAATCCGGCATGGCCGTCGTCCTGAAATTCGATGACGCCATCGTGGAGGAGGTGTGTGCGTCCATCCGCGATGAGGTGGTGGTGCCGGCCAACTACAACAGTCCGCAGCAGCTGGTCATCTCTGGCAGCATGCGCGGGTTGGAGCTGGCCATGGACAAGCTCCGGGAAGCCGGAGCCAAACGCCTGATGATGCTCAACGTGGGCGGGGCTTTCCATTCGCCGCTGATGCAGCCGGCCCAGGACGAACTGTCAGAGGCCATACGGGAAACGCGATTCCACGAGCCCTCCTGTCCCGTCTATCAGAACGCTACGGCTACCGCCTCCACTGTCCCAGACACTATCCGGCAAAACCTGCTGTCGCAGCTGACTCATCCGGTGTGGTGGACACAGTCCGTGCGCCAGATGATTGCCGACGGAGCCGCATCGTTCCAAGAGTTCGGACCCGGCACCACCCTATGCGGACTGATCCGGCGCATCGACCCCTCCGTGGAGACCATCGGCTTATAAAAATTGGGGAATCTTTCACTCGGAAGATTCCCTTTTTTTTCACAAAATCATTAATGCTCTAATTATCAACCCGAAAAAATATTAACGTATTTTTGTTAATATTAAGTGGCTTTTCCGTGGTCCCGATATGGGAGCTATTTTCTATTTTAGCAGACTGAAAAATTTCCACCGAAAAATTCAGCTATAATATTCTCCTTTAACTACTTACAATCTAAGCACTATCTGGTCGGATTGTCATTTTTTACTCCGTTTGCATCAAACCATCACCTTTGTAAAATAATAAACACATTGAGTTAAGCCTATGAATAATGATTTATCTCTTTTCGGTTTCGAAGACGATTCTGTAGCAGAAACGCTAACCACCACCGGCGAGACGCCGAAGGTGTCGGAATTGCTTCAATCTCGCGAAAATGCCATCCAGAAGATGTCGCAGCAGGCGGAAACGGATGAATTCGTTACTTCTGCGGCTGAACAGGAAAAAGATTCCATGAAAGAAACCATCTCATCCACCCCGAAGAAGACTTACACGAAAAAGGAGATACTTGCCGATGTGGTCCGTTATTTCAACGGCGACGAGCTGGCTGCCGGTGTTTGGATCGACAAGTACGCCCTGAAGGACAGAAACGGCAACTTGCAAGAGCGGACTCCGGAGGACATGCACCATCGTATGGCCAGCGAGTTTGCCCGCATCGAGAGACGTTACGCCAATCCGATGAGTGAGGAGCTTATCTTCTCCCTCTTCGACCATTTCCGCTACATCGTGCCTCAAGGCAGTCCCATGGCGGGTATCGGCAATCACGACCAGATCGTCTCCCTGTCCAACTGTTTCGTCATCGGCAATGAGGGGGATTCCGACTCCTATGGCGGTATCATGAAGATGGATGAGGAGCAGGTGCAGCTGATGAAACGTCGCGGTGGCGTGGGCCATGACCTGTCGGACATCCGTCCTACGGGCAGCCACGTGCAGAACTGCGCGTTGTCATCCACCGGCGTGGTGCCTTTCATGGAACGCTATTCCAATTCCACCCGCGAGGTGGCCCAGGACGGTCGTCGTGGAGCCCTGATGCTTTCCATCTCCATCAAACATCCGGATGCAGAACGCTTCATCGATGCCAAGATGACGGAAGGGAAAGTCACGGGTGCCAACGTATCGGTGCGCCTTGATGATGAGTTCATGCGCTGCGCCCAGAACAACGAGACTTACACTCAGACTTATCCCATCTATTCCGATAATCCCAAATTCAAACAGGATATCGATGCTTCCAAGTTGTGGAAGAAAATCATCCACAACGCCTGGAAGTCGGCAGAACCGGGCGTGCTTTTCTGGGACACCATCCGGCGCGAGTCGGTGCCCGACTGCTACGAGGATGAGGGTTTCAAGACCGTCTCCACCAATCCCTGCGGTGAGATTCCGCTCTGCCCCTACGACAGCTGCCGCCTCATCGCCATTAACCTATATAGTTATGTTGAACACCCCTTCACCGACAAGGCATACTTTAACATGCCGCTTTTCAAACAGCATGTTCAGTATGCCCAACGGCTGATGGATGACATCATCGATTTGGAGCTGGAAAAAATAGACCAAATTCTCGCCAAAATCGACAGCGATCCGGAGAGCGAGAGCATCAAACGGGTTGAAAAAGAGTTGTGGTTGAAGATCCGCCGCCAGTCCACCAAGGGCCGTCGCACGGGTCTTGGCATCACCGCAGAGGGCGACATGCTGGCCGCTCTGAACATCCGCTACGGCTCTGACGAGGGCAATGCCTTCTCCACGGAAGTGCACAAACAGCTGGCCTTGGCCGCCTACCGTTCCTCCGTGAACATGGCTCGGGAGCGTGGTGCATTCCCTGTCTATAGCTGCATCAAAGAGGGTCACAATCCCTTCATCCAACGGATACAAAAAGCTGATCCGAAACTGTATGACGACATGGTGCGTTACGGACGGCGCAACATCGCCCTGCTGACCATTGCCCCCACGGGTAGCGTCAGCATCTGTACGCAAACCACTTCCGGCATCGAACCCGCCTTCAACGTGGCCTACAAGCGTAAACGCAAAATCAACCCTAACGACATCAACATCTCCAAAACCATCGTCAAGGATGAGATGGGCGACAGCTTCGAGGAGTATATGGTCTTCCATCCCAAATTCGTGGTCTGGGCCGAAACCCAAGGCTATACCTTCGAGCAGATGAAGCAGATGAGCGAGAAAGATGTGATGGCGTTGGTGGAGAAATCCCCCTATTTCAAGTCCACTGCCGCCGATACCGACTATATCAAGAAGGTGGAACTTCAAGGCTCTGTGCAGAAATGGGTGGACCACTCCATTTCTGTGACGGTGAACCTGCCCAACAACGTGTCGGAGCAGACTGTGGCGGACCTCTACCTCAAAGCTTGGCAGTGCGGCTGCAAGGGCTTGACTGTCTATCGCGACGGATCCCGTACGGGCGTGCTGACTTCCATCTCGGAAAAGAAACCCGAAGAGAACAAAAATAACCTTCCCAAGAATTTCAAACGTCCGAAAGAACTCCATGCCGACATCATCCATTTCAAGAACAACAACGAGGACTGGGTGGCCTACATCGGACTCTACAACGGCAAGCCTTACGAAATCTTCACTGGTAAGACAGGTGAGGAGAGCTTCCAGCTCCCGAAATGGGTGGAACACGGCATCATCATCAAAAACCGCCACGAAGATGGCACCAAGTCGTACGACTTCAAATACTACGACAAAGCCGGCTATGAGGTACGTCTGTGCGGTTTGGACCGCTGCTTCGATCAGGAGTTCTGGAACTATGCCAAGATGACTTCGGCACTGCTGCGCAACGGCATCCCAGTGACCAACATCGTCAGCATCATCTCCACCCTGAACTTCCGTCAGGAGAGCATCAACTCGTGGCGTAACGGTGTGTGCCGCGCCCTGAAGAAATTCATCCAGGACGGTACCAAACAGGAAACAGCCGAATGCCCCAAATGCCATCAGAAAGGCACGATGGAGTTTAAGGAGGGTTGTCTGGTTTGCACCTCCTGCGGCTATTCCAAATGCGGCAATTAAACATTCAGGATATGGCAGACGACCGCAGTAACATCATCAATGTGTTCATCCCTTGTCAGATGGACATCTTCCAATCTGGCACTGCTGCCAGTACCTTCACGGTGCTGCAGCGGTTGGGGTTGATTTGCCAATACATTGACGAGCAGACCTGTTGCGGCAAACGTTTCTATATGCAGGGTGAAATCGAATATGCACAGAATATGGGTTTGCATGTCATCAACAACCACGATGTCAACCTGCCCTTCATTATCCCGGATTCCTCTTGTGCTGGGTTCATCAAGCAGTATTACAAGAAGTTGTTGGAAAACAGCCAACCTCCGCAGGACCTCAAGGCTTTCATCTCACACGTCTATGAAATCTGCGATTATATTGTCAACATCAAGAAAATAGAGACTCTTGGTAACACATTTAACCATAGGGTTTTCTATTTCAAGAGCTGTTCGGCACGGAACCTGTACCCCGCTAATGATGCGCCGGAGACCCTGTTGCGCAATACTCGTGGTCTGGACCTGCTGACTGATGACAGCATACACGGCTGTTGCGGGGCCAACGGAAGGTTTGCCGCCGTCAATCCGGTGGTGGCTGAGGCCATGACAGGCGAGATTCTGAACCAGATTTACAACATGGGAGCCGAGTACATCACCTCCACCGACATTCATTGTCTCCAAATGCTGGATGCCTACAAGGAAGCCCACAATGTTGGTGTTGAAATCATACATGTCGTTGACATTTTGAAAGGGGAAGACGCAGAATAAGGAAAAAGTGTATCTTTGCCGCCTTATTTGTAAAAACAATCCCCTTTTTTGTCAATAATATTAGAATACGACATCTTATGAAGAAAACCTGCCTGTTTTTGGCTTCATTTCTGTTTTTTTTCACATCGTTTGCACAAAACATACAGTTTACACTGATTGAATCTTCAAATCAAGAGGTTGTTATCCGCGTGGATTTTCCGGATTTTAACACCCGTTCCGTTATGGTTGACGGCCAGAAGATGTCTCTGTTGACCATGTTCGAAGCTTATCCTATTAACGAGGCCGGTAATCCGCAATTGCTTCAGACGGCCACCTCGCTGATGATTCCCGAGAACAGTGCACCCTCTGTGGAAATCTTACATTCCAGTTCCCACATTGTTAACGGATTTGAATTGGCCCCCTCAAAAGGTACGCTTTACCGGAATATCAACCCACAGGATATTCCCTATCAGAAGGGTCCCGCCTATTTGCAGGACAAGATGTTGTACAACGATAGCGTCACATTGGGTGATTCCTACCAACTGCATGACTATCATGGTATTCCGGTACGCTTCTATCCGTTTGCCTACAATCCCGTCCGCAAAGAGCTGAAAGTCTATTCCAGCATCACGGTGCGTATACGCTTCAACAGCACTTCCGACATTCAGCATCCGAGCAAGATTTCCAAAACATTTAAGGACATCTACCAGAATCATTTCCTGAATTACCACACCATGCGTTCCACACCATTGGAGGAAAACGGTGCTATTCTCATTCTGGCTCCACAAGAGTTCTGCGCAGCCATGCAGCCTTACGCGGATTGGAAAATCAAAAACGGTTATCCCACGGAAATCGTCTCCCTTTCCACGACTGGAAACACAAGCAGCCAGGTGAAAAACTACATTACCAATTATTATAACAGCCATAATCTCACTTTCGTTCTGCTGGTGGGTGACAGCGGAAAATTCCCTACCATCACGGCCAACGGGAATATCAGCGACAACTATTACGGTGAGATTGCAGGCAACGACTGCTACGCGGATGTCATCATCGGGAAAATCTCGGCGGAAACCGTTGACCACGTCAACACGCAGGTGGATCGTTTTATCCAATATGAGCAGAATCCGCCAGAGACGTCTCATTTCCCTGTCTTCTGCGGTATCGCTTCCAGCCAAGGTCCTGGCGACAACAACGAATACGATTACGATCACATCCGCAATATCGACAACATTCTCCAAAACTACAATTATACCTCCGGTTATGAGTTTTTCGAGGGCAGTCAAGGTGGCCTGGACGGGTCGGGCAACCCCACTGCCTCCCAAGTGGCCAATGCAATAAATGCTGGTGTGGGTGTCATCAATTATTGCGGTCACGGGGACTACAACATGTGGGTGACCTCCAGTTTCAACAACACCAATATCCAGAATCTGACCAACTACAACAAGCTGCCCTTCATCATTTCGGTAGCATGTGTGAACGGCGAATATAGTGGGCAGACCTGTTTTGCCGAGACTTGGATGCGAGCCACCAAGAACGGCCAGCCTACGGGTGCGGTGAGTACGCTGATGTCCACCATCAACCAGTCTTGGAACGAGCCCATGTGTGGCCAGGACCGCATGAACCTGCTTCTGACAGAAGCCAGCAACTTGCCGCAGAGACACACCTTCGGCGGCATTGTCTTTAACGGTCTTCTGCACATGCTGGACACGTATTCCAGCTCTTCCAACTCCGAAGCTACCAAAATGGCCCGCACCTGGGTCCTCTTCGGGGATCCCACCCTGCTGGTGCGCACCGCTGTGCCACAACCCTTGAATGTGGCCTATACGAATTCCGTTTTTGTGGGTACCTCAACCGTTACATTCACCTCCTCGGTGGAAAATGCCAAGGTGTCGATTTCCCGCAATAATCAGATTTATGGTACTGGCAATATCACCAATGGGTCTCTCACCCTGAATCTGCCCACCAATATGGTCCCGGGCGATACCTTCTGCGTGGTGGCCACCCACCCCAACTACATTCCCTTTGTCGGCACCCTGACCTTCATCCCCAATAACGGTCCGTATGTGCTGTCCGAATCATTCACCCTGAATGATAACGGCAACCACGACGGCAGTGCCGACCATGGGGAGACCGTCAGCATTGATATGAATTTCCATAATATTGGAACCCAGAATGCCAGCAACATCCAAACGGTCCTCAGCACCAGCAATCCCTACATCACAATTACGAAAGGAACATTGAATTTGTCCCAGTTGGGTGTTGGGGCGAACACTGTCTGTCAGGGAGCCTATACGTTTAAGGTGGCGGACAATGCCCCTGCCTTTGAAACAGCCCTTTTTACGCTTATGCTTACCTACAACGGAGAAGCCAAAATGCAGGATTTCTCCATTCCGTTGCACGCTCCCAAGCTCTCCATTAATGATGCCACACTTTTGGATACGGCCGGCAACCGCAACGGTCGTTTGGATTTTGGTGAAAAGGCTACCCTGCTTGTGAATGTGGGCAATGAGGGCAATGGTTCGTCTGCCAACGGATCGGTGTATGTGAGTTCCCCCGATGGGAAAATCAAGTTCCTTCGTGGACCGCAGAATATTCCCGTCTTGCAGGCATCCCAATCGTATGTGGCACCTTTTTACATCCAGGTGAAACCCGAAGTTACGGAACCCACTGTCGCCATTCTACGTGTTGCCTACTATTCCGGTGATTATACGGAAGTCAAAGAAATCCCATTGAATATCGGTGTCTCTATCGAAGACTGGGAGTCTGGCGATTTCACCCAATATGAGTGGCAGAACGACAACAGCCATCCCTGGACCATCACCACGCAAAACCCGTATGAGGGCACGTATGCCGTCAAATCCGGCACTATTGGCAATAACCAATCCAGCTCATTGTCCATCGTGGTGGAAAACAACCATCCCGACACCATCAGTTTTTATTATAGGGTTTCTTCTGAAGATAATTACGACTACCTCTATTTTACCATTGATGGAGTTAAAGAGGGATCGTGGACTGGTGAAATCAGTTGGTCCAGGGCGCAATATCTTCTTCCCTCCGGCCGACATACGCTCAAATGGGAATACAAGAAAGACAATTGGATGTCGGCAGGCTCTGACATGGCTATGATTGACTTCATCAGCCTGCCTATCGCCAGCAAGTCGGGTGTGGGCATTGAGGAGGTGGTCTCGGCTAATGAGATTGTGGTGTACCCCAACCCCACCCGCGACATAGTGAAGATTCATATTTCGGAGGCCCGCCCCATGCAATATCAGCTGATGGATCTCTCCGGACGAATATTGCGACAGGGCGAGTTTACCCAAGAGCAGACTCTTTCTCTGGCATCCTATGCCGATGGCATTTACCTGATGCGCGTGACCGACAAGCATAATCTCGTTAAAACTTTTAAAATCGTAAAACAATAATGAGCAAACCTGTTATTCTGGTCGTCAACGATGACGGTTACGAGGCGAAAGGGCTTGCCGCCATGGTGGAGATAGCCTGCTCGTTCGGCGAAGTGGTGGTGGTCACTCCGGACCAGCCGCGCTCAGGCGTGGGACATTCCATCACCTTTATGCAGCCGCTCCGCCTCCATCTGTATAAAGAGGAGGATGGGGTGCAATATTGGCGCACCAATGGCACACCGGTGGATTGTGTGAAACTCGGTCAGAAGGTCATCTTCAAAGACCGCCCCATCGATCTGGTGCTGTCGGGTATCAACCACGGATCCAACTCCTCGGTCAGCGTCATATACTCCGGCACGATGGGTGCCGCCATTGAGGCTTCTTTTGAAAATAAGGCTATAGGACTTTCTCTGTTGGACTATTCCAAGGATGCCGACTTCACTGCCGCCATACACTACGGTAAGAAAATTGTGGCAGAGGTGCTGAAACGGGGGCTTCCTCCTTTCACCAGCCTCAACGTCAACATACCGAAGGGTTCCATTGAAGATATAAAGGGAATCCGGATTGCAAGGCAGACCAACGGTATATGGCATGAGGAACTGGTGGAGAATACGGACCCGTTTGGCAGCAAATATTATTGGCTTACAGGCTATTTGGAAGTCCTTGACGAGAATGAGGACTGCTGCGAAAACCTTCTCAAAAACCATTACATTTCCGTGCAGCCGGTGCAATATGACATGACCGCCTACCGTTATATGAACGATTTAAAATTTTTGGAAGATGTTAGATAAATTGAGAAAAGACTCGTATGTCTTAGGAATATTGATGGGTATTCTGATACCGGCCGTCCTGTTCGGAATTTTGTTTGGCGTTTTGTCCATACTGGTGCACTCCTATCCGGATATGCTGGTCAACAACCCGAAATTGTACAAAACCATCATCCCCAAGCTGATTCTTATCAGCCTGATTCCGTCGCTTTTCATTTTGAGGCATTATCTGCTGAATCTTAAATACGATAAAACGGGACGCGGCATCGTCGTGTCCACATTTGTGTGCGGCATCATTTTTGTGATTACGCAATTCGCGTTATAGCCTGTTTTAGTCTCTGAAGAACTGGCGTACCCTATTGAAGACGCTCCGTTCGTTTCGTCCTGGTTTTGGGACGAAGTTCTCATGCGTTTTCAGTGATTCGATGAGGTTTTTCTCTTCTTTTGTCAGACTCTTCGGGGTCCACACATTCACATTTACGATGAGGTCGCCCATATTCTTGGAATGGAGTTCGGGCAGGCCTTTGCCTTGCAGTCGCAGGACTTGTCCGCCCTGTGTGCCGGCGGCGATTTTCACTTTAGCTCTGCCGTTAAGTGTTGGGATTTCCACGGTATCGCCCAAGGCAGCCTGCGGAAAGCTGATGTAATAGTTGAGGTAGAGGTTGTTGCCGTCCCGTTCGAAGATGTCGTGGTCCATCACCTCAATGGCGATGAGCAGGTCGCCGTTGACGCCGCCGTTTTCCGCCGCATGGCCTTTGCCGCGCATGGTGAGCTGCATGCCGTTGTCCACGCCGGCGGGTATGGTGATGGGGATTACCTCCTCGCCTTGCACGATGCCATGGCCATGACAATGCGGACAGGGATCCTTGATGATCTCGCCGCTGCCGTTGCACTGCGGGCACACTGATGATTGCTGCATGATGCCGAACATGGTCCTATGCTGTTGCACCACCTGGCCGCTACCCTTGCAGGTGGGACAGGTCTGCTTGCTGTGTATGTCCTTGGCTCCCGTGCCGTTACAATGCGTGCAGGGTATGTATTTGTTGATTTTGATTTTCTTCTCCGTGGGGTTGGCCACCTCCTCCAGGGTGAGTTTTACCTTGATGCGGATGTTGCCGCCTTTGCGCACGCGCTTGCCGCCACCACCGCCACCGGCAAAGCCGCTGAACAGGTCGCCGAAGCCGCCAAAGCCGCCACCGCCGAACACGTCGGAGAAATGGCTGAAAATGTCGTTGATGTTGAATCCGGAGAAATCGCTGGCCGCGCCGCCCATGCCTGCGTGTCCGAACTGGTCATAGCGCGACTTCTTTTCCGGCGTGCTCAGCACATCATACGCCTCCGCAGCCTCCTTGAACTTCTCCTCGGCATCCTTCTTCTCCTGCTCGGTGCCGTTCACCCAACGATCAGGATGGTATTGCATGGCGCACTTGCGGTAAGCCTTCTTGATCTCATCCGCAGAGGCATCCTTACTAACTCCCAAAACCTCGTAATAATCTCTCTTTTCTGCCATAATATCGTTTCAATTTTATGAAATTAATGTAGCAAAAAACACCAACTTCACTTCTAATTTCTTAGTTTCTTATTCTTTTACTGCCCAACTACCACCTTTGCATAACGGATCACCTTTTCCTTCAGCTTGTAGCCCTTCTCCGTCACGTCTATCACTTTGCCTTTATCCTCTTCCTTTTCCGTAGGGAAATGCGTGACCGCCTCGTGGAAATCGGTGTTGAAGACTTCGCCCTTGGCTTGAATCTCCTCCACATCGAATCGTTTTAACAGCTGTATCAATTTGTTGTAAATCAATACAAAACCATCTTTTATAGCTTTAATGTCCTCCACTTTCTCATTGGCGGCGATGGCTCTTTCAAAATCGTCAATCACCGGAAGCAGATTCACAATAACCTTCTCGGAAGCGGTGGAGAGGATGTCCAATTTCTCCTTGTTGGCCCGCTTTTTATAGTTGTCAAATTCCGAATAGAGACGCAGGAAACGGTCGTTCAGCTCCGCCTTCTCCGCTTTCAGCTTCTCAATTTCCGTCTCCAGTTCCTGGATTTTGTTTTTGTCCTTATGATTCTTTTTGGAGAACAAACCATTCTTGCGCGTAGTCGTGTCAGTTTCGGCCGTCAAATTGTCAGTTTGCGGTGTGTTTTCGGCATTTACGTCTATTTCTTTTGCTTCTTCTTGTTGGTCAACTTTTTCCTCGTTTTCCATAATTACTTCTGTTATAATAAATTAAAACATTATTTTTTCAAAATGATATAAGGTTGGGAAAATCCAACCTGACTAGTATAGCAAATAATTTGCCAAAAATAAAAGATATTTCCCAATCTCCCGAATATGTAGTATTTTTGCAGAAAAAATAAGATGATGAACACAATCCGAACGAAGAACGGTCTTTTGTCTTTCGGCGAGCCTGTCATCATGGGCATCCTTAATGTGACGGAAGATTCATTTTATGATGGTGGCCGGTACACCAACCAGGATTCTATCTGTCGTCGGGCCAGTCAGATTCTCGAAGAGGGCGGCGATATCATCGACATCGGAGCGGTTTCCACGCGCCCAGGGGCGAAGGATTTGTCCGAAGAGGAGGAAGTCCGCCGCATTCGGGAGGCTGTGTTGCTGGTGCGAAGCCAATTCCCCAAGGCTGTCATCTCTGTGGACACGTGGCGTGCCTCCGTGGCTCAGACCGCCGTTGACAGCGGTGCCGACATCATCAACGACGTCTCCGGCGGCACCTTCGATCCCGACATGATTCCGACCATCGGCCGGCTGCAAGTGCCTTACATACTGATGCACACGCCTGCCAAGCCGGATACGATGCAGCAACATACTGAATACAAGGATATTTTGGCGGAGATGGTGCAGTTTTTCGGCCAGCAACTGGAAAAACTGCATCAGGTCCATGTGCATGATATTATCCTCGACCCCGGGTTCGGTTTTGGGAAGACGTTGGAGCAGAATTACTTTGTCTTGAACAACCTGGATGCCTTCAAGGTTTTTGATTTGCCCATATTGGTTGGCATATCCCGCAAATCCATGATTTACAAACTCTTGGAAACTACTCCTGACAATGCCTTGAACGGCACCACCGTAGTGAACACCCTTGCCCTGATGAAAGGGGCTGCCATCCTGCGGGTGCATGATGTGCGCGAGGCGGTGGAAGCAAGGAAGATTTGCCACGAATTCATGTCTTGATTTTTATTATTTTTGCATACCAAACTTTCAACAATGCGTATCCGTTTTGTCACCATACTTTTGTTGTTTGCTGCAACGTTGTGTGCCCAGCCGCCCGCAGGTTACTACAACAATGCCAGCCAAAAAAAGGGGCAAGCCTTGCGGCAGGCTCTTTTTAATATCATAAAACCGCATACGGAGTTGTCATACACTGCGTTGTGGAACGCTTTCCGCACTACCGATGTGCGTCCTGACAACAGCAAGGTTTGGGATATATATTCCGACAACCCGACGGGCCAAACCTCTTATTACTATAATTTTGGTACGAACCAATGTGGAAATTATAATTCGGAGGGCGACTGCTACAACCGCGAGCACAGTGTGCCGCAAAGTTGGTTTGGAGAGGCAACGCCCATGAAAACCGACCTTTTCCACGTTTATCCCACCGACGGTTTTGTCAATGGGAAACGCAACAATTTCGCTTTGGGCGAAGTGGGTAATGCCACATGGACCAGTACTAACGGCTCAAAGTTGGGATCCTGTGCCACCTCAGGATACAGTGGCACCGTTTTTGAACCTAATGATGCGTACAAAGGCGACCTTGCCCGGTCCTATTTCTACATGGCTGTATGTTATATGGATAAAAACTTGGATCAGGACAACTATTCCATGTTTTCCAGAAGCTCTCTTAAACCCTGGGCTTTGGACATGCTGATCCGCTGGCACAACGAGGACCCCGTAAGCCAGAAGGAAATTGACCGCAACAACGCCGTTTACGCCCTTCAGCATAACCGTAACCCCTTCATTGATTTTCCCGAACTGGTGGGCAAAATTTGGGGCAGCGATTCGGTTAATGCCTTTTATCCCAATGGCATAGCAGAGATCAGTATAGCTGAAAAATGGAATGTTTATCCCGTTCCCGCCATTGACCGCGTTACAATTGTGGCTCCTACTGCCATTGAAGAGCCTGTCACAGTGCAGATTATCAGTCTGACAGGGCAGGTGCTTTGGTCAGGGGAGGAAAATCTCCAAAGCAATCTTACACTGGTACTGCCGGACATCCCTTCAGGTATTTATTTGTTGCAAATTATAGGAAATGATTTCATTTGTAACAAGAAAATGGTGAAAAGGAAATGAGCGACAGTTTTACCATCTATCCGGCAAGGTTGTGTTTCATTTTTTTGTATTTTTGCACTCAATTTTCACGATATGAAATACAAGCGAATCCTCCTCAAACTTAGTGGTGAATCCCTCATGGGGGATGACAACTACGGCATCCAGTACGCGCACGTGCATCATTACGCATCGGAAATCAAGTCCGCGGTGGACATGGGCGTACAGGTGGGTGTGGTCATTGGCGGCGGCAACATCTTCCGGGGTGTGCAGGGTGCCTCCAAGGGCTTCGACCGCCGGCAGGGCGACCAGATGGGCATGTTGGCCACCATCATCAACGCCATGGCCATGCAGGCCGCTTTGGAGGAGATGGGAGTTAAGGCCAAGGTGTTGACGGCCTTTACGATTGAAAGTATCGGGGAGAAGGTCTCCTGGCGCAAGGCTATGGAAGCCCTTGAGAACGGCTACGTTGTCATCCTCGGTGGCGGCACCGGCAACCCCTTCTTCACCACCGACTCCGGCGCTGCGCTGCGGGCTGTGGAAATCCGCGCCGACCTTCTGCTCAAGGGCACCCGCGTGGACGGTGTCTATACCGCTGACCCCGAAAAAGACCCCACCGCTACCAAATATACGGAACTCACCTTCGACGAAGCTTATCGGAATAACCTCAAAATCATGGATATGACGGCATTCACCCTGTGCAAGGAAAACAATATGCCGATTTATGTCTATGATGCCAACCGGGCCGGCAACCTCGCCAAGGTGTTGAATGGGGAAAACATCGGAACATTATTACACAATTAATATTATTATCATGGAAGAAGACTCCACAAAAAACATTTCGGCAGAAGAAACAGCAAAAATGCTCAATGTAGCGGACAAGCGAGTGCATTTCAAAGTGCACCTCACCATCTTCATTGTCATCAACGCCATTATATGGGCCTTGTGGTTTACTCTGTTCAGCGCCATTGTCACCAGTGAAAGCATCAGCGCGGCTATCCTCAAAGTGTTCGTTTGCGTGACACTGGTATGGCTTTTGCTTGTCATACTGCATTATTGCATCGCCTATAAATGGAATAAAACCTTTGTGGAAAAAGAGTTGAAGAAAATGCGGAACATGCGCGAAAAACAGCTCAAGGAAATTGAAAAGCTGAAAGCCAAGATTACCGAAACGAAAGCCAAGAACAGTGAAACAATTAATAATTAATAGTTAATAATTAATAGTTCATATTTCAACAATTAAACGAATCAACAATTAAACAACAAAAATACAATGGATACGCAAACCTGTTTGAAAAACGCTAAAGAAAGCATGAATGCTACTGTGACTTTCTTTGATAAAGACCTCCAGAAAATCCGTGCCGGCAAGGCCTCCCCGCAAATGCTGGACGGTTTGAAGGTGGATTACTATGGCAACCCCACGCCGGTGGATCAGGTGGCCAACATCAACACGCCGGATGCACATCAGATAGTGATCCAACCCTGGGAGCGCAACATGCTGCCCGCGATTGAAAAGGCCATCCTGGCCGCCAACATCGGGCTGACCCCTCAGAACAACGGCGAATTCATCCGCCTGGTGGTGCCCACTCCCACAGAGGAGCGCCGTAAGGAGCTGGTGAAGAAGGCCAAACAGGAGGCCGAGCAGACCAAGGTCTCCATCCGCAACATCCGCCGCAACGCCAACGACGAGGCCAAGAAACTCAAAGACGGCGGTTCTCCGGAAGATGAAATCAAGAAACTCGAAGCTGACATCCAGAAGGCCACTGACGAGGCCATCGCCAAAGTCGATAAGATTATGGAAGCCAAAGAGAAAGAGATTATGACCGTATAACAGTCTATCATTTAATATTTAACCTTATAAAATCTAATAGTATGAATATTCCTGAAAATTTGAAGTATTCCAACGACCACGAATGGTTGAGAATGGAAGGTGAATTCGCATACGTGGGCATCACCGCGTTTGCAGCCAACGAGTTAGGCGACATCGTTTTCCTCGACATCCCTACGGAAGGTGAGACGCTGGACAAAGACGAAGTGTTCGGCAGCATTGAAGCCGTCAAGACGGTTTCCGACCTTATGCTCCCCGTCGGTGGCGAAGTGGTGGAGTTCAACACCGCCCTGGAAGCCAACCCCGCGCTCGTCAACAGCGATCCTTACGGCGAAGGTTGGATTGTCAAGATCAAAGTCACCGACCCCGCCGAGGCCGACAGCCTGTTGGATGCCGAAGGTTACAAAGCCCTTATCGGCTAACGGAACCTTTGTCGCACATTAAAAAAAAGACCCACCACCATGGGTCTTTTTTGTTTTTAATCGTATCTTTGCAGCCCTGATTGTATAAGCCATTAACCATCTCGTATTTGTATGAACGACAGTGCTTTTGCTGAAGATGCCCTAAACATCACGGGTGCGCGGGAAAACAACCTCAAGGATGTTTCCGTCACCATTCCGCAGCAGAAGCTGGTCGTGATTACCGGCTTGAGCGGCAGCGGAAAGTCCTCCTTGGCTTTCGACACCATCTATGCGGAGGGTCAACGCCGCTATATGGAGACCTTCTCCGCCTACGCACGCCAGTTTATCGGTAACCTGGAGCATCCCGACGTGGACAAAATCACCGGCCTGAACCCGGTCATCTCCATTGAGCAGAAAACTGTCAACAAGAACCCGCGTTCCACGGTGGGCACCATCACCGAGGTGTACGACTTCCTGCGCCTGTTGTTCGCGCGCGTGGCGGATGCCTACTCCTACAACACTGGGGAAAAGATGGTCCACTACTCCGAAAAGGAACTCATCGACCTCATCATTTCCCGTTATGACGGCTGTTACATCACTATTCTGGCCCCTATCGTCAAACGACGGAAAGGCCATTACCGCGAACTCTTCGAGAACCTTCGGAAGCAAGGGTTCACCCGCGTGCGCATCGACGGGTCCATGCGCAAAATCCTGCTCAACATGCAGGTGGACCGCTACAAAATCCACGACATAGAGCTGGCCATTGACACCTTGAACGTCACTTCCTTTTCCAAAACACGCCTCACCAACAGTGTACATCTGGCCATGAAGTACGGAAAGGGCACCATTATGGTGATGGATAACGACAAAAACGAGGTGAAGAACTACAGCAAGTTTCTAATGTGCCCTACTACCGGTATCTCTTATCCTGAGCCGGAACCCAACACCTTCTCGTTCAATTCGCCATACGGGGCGTGCGAGCATTGCAGCGGCCTGGGAATTGTGGCTGAAGTGGATTTGGAGAAAATCATCCCCGATCCGTCGAAATCCATCAAGAAAGGTGGCATTGCTGCTATTGGTGAATACAAAAACACGCTGTTGTTCAGGGAGTTGGATGCGTTGGCTGCCAAATACCATTTTTCACTCTCCGACCCCATCAGTGAATTGTCGGAGCAGAATCTCAACATGGTGCTGTACGGTTCCCCTGAATTGCTGTATGTGAACCGCGAATACTCCGGCCTGGCTCCGATGAAGAAATCCTTTGAGGGTGTTGTCAACTATATCCACAACCTGAACACCGACAACATTCCCACGTCATTGCGGAAATGGATCAACCAGTTCATCAATATGGCTCCGTGTCCGCATTGCCACGGCTCCCGACTGAAAAAAGAATCCCTGCATTTCCGGCTGGCGGGTAAGAATATCGCAGAATTAGCCGCCATGGACATCTCGGAATTGAGCGAGTGGATCAACGAGCTGCCCAAGCACCTCACAGAATCGCAGAAGACCATTGCCACCGAAATCCTCCGGGAGATTTCATTCCGCCTCCGCTTCCTGTGTGATGTGGGCATCCAATACCTTTCCCTTAGCCGGTCATCCGCCTCGCTTTCCGGCGGAGAGGCTCAGCGTATCCGTTTGGCCACACAGATCAGCTCCCAGCTGGTCAATGTTATGTACATCCTGGATGAGCCCAGTATCGGCCTGCACCAGCGCGACAACCAATTGCTTATCCAGTCGCTGAAGGCCCTGCGCGACATCGGCAATTCCGTGATTGTGGTTGAACATGACCGCGACATGATGAAAGCCGCCGACTTCATCGTTGACATAGGGCCGAAAGCGGGCGAATACGGCGGACAGATTGTCGCCCAAGGTTCTTACGCCGACATCCTTAAGTCAAAATCCCTTACCGCCGACTATCTGACTGGGCGCAAACGCATTGAAGTGCCCCAGCAGCGGCGCGTGGGGAATGGCCAATCGTTAACGTTGATGGGCGCGCGGGGCAACAACCTGAAGAATGTCACAGTGGATTTCCCGTTGGGGAAGTTGATTTGCATCACAGGCGTTTCCGGTAGCGGAAAGTCCACCCTCATCAATGAAACCCTATACCCCATCCTCAACCGTTACATCTACAAGTCGGAACGGAAACCGTTGCCCTATGACGATATCCTCGGACTGGAGCACATCGACAAGATTATTGAAATCAACCAGCAGCCAATCGGTCGTACCCCAAGGTCCAATCCAGTGACCTACGTGGGGGTGTTCGATGATATCCGCAAGCTGTTTTCTGAAATGCCGGAATCGAAAATCCGGGGATATAAGCCGGGACGTTTCTCGTTTAATGTCTCAGGTGGCCGATGTGAAACCTGCAAAGGTGCCGGTGTGCAGACGATAGAGATGAATTTCCTGCCCGATGTGTATGTTACCTGCGAGAAATGCAATGGCAAACGTTATAATGATGAGACGCTGGAGATCCGCTACAAGGGCAAATCCATCAACGATGTGCTGGAAATGGACATTGAACAGGCCATCCGTTTTTTTGAGAATATCCCCAGCATCGTGCAGCCGTTGAAGACCATGGCCGATGTGGGCCTTGGCTACCTCCGCTTGGGGCAATCCTCCACCACGCTGTCAGGCGGTGAGGCCCAGCGCGTGAAGCTGGCCGCCGAGTTGTCGCGTAAGGAAACGGGACAAACCGTCTATATCTTGGATGAGCCGACCACGGGATTGCATTTCCAGGATATCGCTATCCTGATGAACGTCCTGAACCAGCTGGTGGACCGTGGCAATACGGTCATCGTTATTGAGCACAACATGGATGTCATCAAAATGGCCGACTGGATTATCGATATGGGGCCGGAAGGCGGGCGTAACGGCGGCGAGGTTTTGGCGGAAGGCACGCCTGAAGATATTGTCAAACAGGGTGTTGGATATACCGCCCCTTTCTTAGCAAAAGAATTGCATCATGATTAAGCGAATGAACCATTTTTTAGACATGGACGAGCCGTTGTACGACCTCGACCAGGCCCGCTATGCCATACTTTCCGTGCCGTATGACGGTACCAGCACCTTCGTGAAAGGGGCTGACAAGGGACCGCAAGCCATTTTGGATGCCTCTGACAGTCTGGAGCTATACGATGTGCAATATGGGGTGGAGGCCTGTGAAAACGGCATTTACACGGATCATTCCGAATATGATTTCACCTCGCCGGAGGCAATGGTGGAATCCGTTTACCGAAGGGTGAAACATTTTCTCGAAATGCGCAAGTTCCCGATCCTGTTGGGCGGCGAACATTCGGTTTCGGTGGGGAGCATTCGTGCCGTGAGTGAGCAGTACAACGACTTAAGCGTGTTGCAGATAGACGCACATGCCGACCTTCGGGACGACTATCACGGGTCCATCTACAACCATGCTTGTGTGATGCGTCGCGCGCAAGAGTTCGCCCGTGTGGTGCAGGTGGGCATCCGCAGTGTATGCACGGAAGAGATGCCCAATATCGTGCCGGAAAACACGTTCTACGCCCACGACATTGTACACCATGACCGCTGGATGGATGCGGTGGTGGAGCGCCTTACGGACCATGTGTATATATCTTTTGACTTGGACGGTTTGGACCCCTCCATTTTGCCGGCCACCGGCACGCCGCTACCGGGCGGACTGCAATGGTACCCCACTTTGCGCTTTCTGGAAAAGGTGTTCCGAAGTCGCCGCGTAGTAGGTTTCGACGTGGTGGAGCTGTGCCCACAGGCCGACAGCAAGGTGTCGGACGTGCTCGCCGCCAGCCTTGTCTATAAGATGATTACAATGGAAAGCACAAACAGGAGATAGGAAATAGTCTTTCCCAATTACCGCACTTTGATTTTCTGTCCGAGGGAGAGGATGCTGGTCTCCTTTATATGATTGAGTTTGCAAAGCTTTTCCACCGTGGTGTGATATTTGCGTGCGATGGCGTATAGCGTGTCGCCTTTCTTGACCGTATGGTAGGTGGGTTTGGCGGCGGGTTTGTGTGTGGGCTCCTGAACAGCCGGAGTTTTCGTTTCGGGTTTGGATGCAAGCGTGTCCTTAGGACTATCTTGCATGTTTTCAGTAGATTGTACAGATTTTGATGTACCATTTTCCACCTTGATGGTGTTGGCTGTGCGGTCGATGTTCTGGTAGGCGGCTCCCATGTCCGTCTCCGTGATGTGGATTTCCTTGTTGACTTCTCTATTGGAGAGCGTGTGGCTCATGAGCCAGCGGTAGGTGTCGTCCAGATAGAACATCTTGGCCAATTGAGAATGATTCACCCCTTTGAACTTGTCGAAACGGAGCAGCTTGGTGGGACCGCACTGTTTCATGGCATCCACAATTTTTTGCGATTGGCTGAGTGGCACATCGCGGTCGGCGGTGCCATGGATAATCCATAAGGGCACACGGTTGAGACCGCAGAAATCGCGGCGTGAACTTCCACCACAAAGGGCCATGGCAGCTGCAATCTCGTCGGGATAAGTGGCCACATAGTCGAATGTGCCGTACCCGCCTTGGCTCATGCCGATGACGTAGATGCGCGTTGTATCCATCGCATAATGACTTTTCACCCAGTTGAATACATTATGGATGCGCTGCGGGTTCCAAGGTGGACCCGGATTCTGCGGGGCGATAATCAGTGCGTTGATGTCGCGGCCCATAGAGATGGCATCCAGACAGCCGTACTTGCGCACACGGTTGAGGTCGCTGCCGCACAGACTGTGTCCATGCAAGAACAGGATGACAGGCATCTTCTCTTTTTGTTCCTCGTAGGTGTCTGGAATCGACACCCAGAAATTGTAGCCGTCGGGCACGATGCCGCGATAGGCCTTGAAGGTGTATTCTTTTTGAGAAAATAATATGGTGGGCAACAGGATTGCCCAGATTATCAGTATCTTTTTCATTGTCCAAATTTATTTTTTTCCAGTGGTGAGCAGCTGCTGAATCTCATTCAGTTTCATCAAGGCCTCTACAGGGGTGAGACCGTTGATGTTCAATCCGATAATCAGATCCTTGACTTCCAGCAGCAAAGGATCATCCAGATTGATGAAGCTCAACTGGTATCCGGGAGTTGATTTCTCGATGGTTGTTTTTTTGCCGTTGGCGTTGGTGCGTGTCTGCTCCAATTGTTTCAGGATTTCGTCGGCACGTTTGAGCACCTGGGCGGGCATACCCGCCATGCGGGCCACGTGGATGCCGAAGCTGTGCTCGCTGCCGCCTTGTTCTAACTTACGCAGGAAAAATACCTTATTGTCAATCTCCTTCACCGAGACGTGGAAATTCTTGATACGGTGAAACTGCGCGGCCATGTCGTTCAGTTCGTGGTAATGGGTGGCAAACAGCACCTTGGCCCGATGGTAGGGGTTTTCGTGCAGGTATTCCGCAATGGACCAGGCGATGGAAACGCCGTCGTAGGTGCTCGTCCCACGCCCGATTTCGTCCAGCAGAATCAGGCTCCGGTCGGAAATGTTGTTCAGGATGCTGGCCGTCTCATTCATTTCCACCATGAACGTGGACTCGCCAGTGGAGATGTTGTCGGAAGCTCCCACGCGGGTGAAGATCTTGTCCACTAAGCCGATATCAGCACTTACGGCAGGCACAAAGCATCCCATCTGCGCCATGAGCACGATGAGGGCCGTCTGGCGCAACAGCGCCGATTTACCTGACATGTTGGGACCGGTGATGATGATGATTTGCTGCTTGTCGTTGTCTAAATAGATGTCGTTGGAGATGTACTTCTCCCCGGGGGGCAGCTGCTGCTCAATCACCGGATGCCGTCCCGCTTTGATTTTGAGGGCTTTTCCCTCATTGATGGTGGGCTTGGTGTAATGGTTGGCCTTGGATATGCTGGCAAAGCAGAGCAGCACATCCAAACGGGCAGCCAATCGGGCATCCAGCTGGATGGTGGCGAGATAATCCAACAGGCTGATGATAAGTTCGTTGTATAAACGAGTCTCAATCTCTAGCATTTTGTCCTGGGCACCCAGAATCTTGGCTTCCAGTTCTTTGAGTTCCTCGGTGATGTAACGTTCCCCGTTGGTGAGCGTCTGTTTGCGGGTCCATTCCGGCGGTACTTTGCTCTTGTGGGTGTTGGAAACTTCCAGATAGTAGCCAAACACGTTGTTGAAGCCGATTTTCAGGGAGGTGATGCCTGTACGTTCGGCTTCGCGGCGTTGGATATCGGCTAGCACCTCCTTGCTGTTGGTGGCGAGGGCGAAAAGATCATCCAGTTCCGCATCCACGCCGCGCTGGAACACACTGCCCTTGCTGACTACGACAGGTGGGTCCTCTTGGATTTCCTTCTCTATGCGCGTGCATACCGACAGGCAGGGGTTCAGCTGTTCGGATATCTTGGCAAGGGCGGGTTGGTCTGCCGTTTGGCAAAGCTCTTTCATCTTTTCGATAGAACGGAGTGCCCGTGCAAGTTGCAGTATTTCACGGGGATTGATTTTTCCGGTGGCAATTTTCGACACCATGCGCTCCAGGTCGCCCGTACGTTTCAGGGTGTTGGTCAACTCATCGCGCAACTCTTCGTGTTGGGTGAAATAATCCACTACGGATAGGCGTTCGTCAATGAGTACCTTTTCCTTGAGGGGCATCAGCATCCACTTGCGGAGCATGCGCGAACCCATCGGGGTTTGCGTCTCATCCAGAATCTGCAAGAGCGTGACGGCATTCTCATTGGGCGTGTGCACCAGTTCCAGATTGCGGATGGTAAAACGGTCCAGCCAAACGTAATGTTCTTCCTCAATACGGTTTATCTTATTGATATGCTGAATCTTGTGATTTTGTGTCTCGTATAGATAATGCAGGGCGGCTCCGGCGGCGATAATGCCGGTGGGCAGATTGTCCACACCGAAGCCTTTCAAAGAGGTTGTCTGGAAGTGCTTGGTGAGCAGTTCGTTGGCAAAATCGCTGGTGAAGACCCAGTCGTCTAACGTGGTGAGGAGCATCTTTTCTCCGAAATGCTCCCTGAAAACGGTAACCCTGTTCTTCTGGATAACCAGTTCCGATGGCTTGAAATTCTGGAACAGTTTGTCAATATAGTCGTAGTCGCCTTCGGCAATGTAGAATTCGCCGGTAGAGATGTCCACAAAAGCGATGCCGCATGTTTTGTCGCCGAACTGAATGGCCGACAGGAAGTTGTTCTCGCGCTGTTCCAGCACTTTATCATTGACGGACACGCCTGGCGTAACCATCTCGGTGATGCCGCGCTTGACAAGGGTTTTGGTCAGTTTGGGGTCTTCCAACTGCTCGCAGATGGCCACACGCTTGCCGGCGCGCACCAGCCTGGGCAGATAGACATCCAATGCATGATGGGGGAATCCGGCCAATTCTGTCACAGAAGGTCCTTTCCCGTGCTTTGTTAGCGTAATCCCCAATATCCTAGATGATTCAATAGCATCCGCTCCGTAAGTCTCGTAAAAGTCACCTACCCGGAATAGCAAAATGGCATCCGGGTGTTGCGCTTTGAACTTGTTATATTGCCTCATCAACGGAGTTTCTGCAGATTTTTCCATGCGTTTTTTTTAAAAGAATGCAAAAGTACAAAAAAATGTTCGTTTTTGCCGGATTATCTCATATACCCTCATTTGTATTATAAAAAAACGGAAACAACCACCCAGTTGTTTCCGTTACAAAAAAGTAATATTTGTTAGCCTAATTGTTGCTATAGTATTGGTAATCTGAGTAAAACAAACCCGTAAAGGTGAATTGCTCGGTTATGGGATCGCGGGTGACCAGCTGGGCGGGAATATTCAGCCAGAGCGGCGATGTGAAAATGCCGATTTGAACGCAGAAGGAACGTGCGGGCATGTCGAAGAAGTCCTCCGAAGTGAGCGAGTAGATGTCAGTAGTGGTAGCTGTAAACGTTCCAGCCGTGTCCGGAAGGATGTTGACGGTCTCCACCATCTCACAAACATCCCCTATACCCATACAATCCACATGTATCCATTGCCCATGCCAGTAAATGCAGCTGTTGTTGCAATCTTTGGCATGATGACCGATATTGGTAATAATTTGGTATGTATTACCTGTTCGGTTGGTGCTGTCTGCAAGTATCATACGGGAAGGGGGCATAGGAGCGATTTTCTCCTGATTTTTCTGGCAGGCTGAAAAAAGCACGGGTACCAGTACGGAAAGGATGATGATTTTGTAATTTTTCATAAGATTTTGTTTTTGAAACCGGCGGCAAAAGTACAATGAAAAACCGAGCACTATAAATAAAATCTTCACAAAAGTGTCAAAATTTATGATTATTTGACGAAAGTGATGGTACCCTCACTTTTTTTGCGGGTACCCTCATTTTTTAGGGGGTGAAAAAATGACAGAAATATGGTTCCTTTCACTTTTGGAAACAGATTATTTGACGACTATTTGACGAAAGTGCGGGTACCCTCACTTTTTTTCAGCCTCGTTTTCGAAAATAAATGTATATCTTTGTCGCACGTATTCTCCAACTATTAAGTTTAGAGTTGAGAGTTTATAGTTTAGAGAAAAGCCAAAAGCCAACGGCCAATAGCTAATGGCTAAATTCCAACCCCCAAATCCCAACACCCTCACATCAACAACCAAACCCCAAAAAACATGAAAAAACAAACCCTCCTCCTCTCCCTCCTCCTCTCCCTGGCCCTTGCCGGGCGGGGACAGTATGAATCCTTCTTCGGGAATGAATCATGGAAGTATAATGTTGTGTACTATTACACATGTTATACTAGTGATTATATTCCTGACGCATTAGGTCCCTGTACAAAAACTGTCCCTTTTAAATTTAACCGTGGTGATACTTTTTATATTGGCAACAACCAATACTACTTTTTTCATTTAGATTACCACCCACAAATTTTCTTACGGGAGGATACAGTAAATGGCAGATTGTATGCCCGTTATAGTTCAAATGAGGAAGATGAAGAATACCTGATTTGCGACATGTCTCTGACAGAGGGAGACACCTTCGTTCTTTACAATTGGGCCCTGCACGATTATTATTATTTTAACTGGGACAAAATTTTTATCGTGGACAGTGTTCGTTATCCTATGGGGAAAAAGGTTATATATTTTTCTTGGATAAACGCAGGAGGAAGTGAAGGTTTATATCATAACAATAGTTCATACAACATAACCATGCGGTTTATGGAAGGCGTGGGACCGATGTATGGGGTGTGTCCTCCTTTTGTCATCCCGTTTTGTGCGGAACCGTATTTCGGGGCGTTGCTCTGCCTGCACAAGGATGATACATTATGTTACATGACACACGAAACTTTAGGCTGTGATCAAACCTGTGCAAATGTTCAAAGTCGAAGCAACCCTCAAATACGGATCTACCTGAACCCTGCCACTCAATACATCACCATCGAATCGGATATGGGCGAGGATTTGTCGGGCAAGGTCATTATACGAGATGTTGTGGGACGTGTGTGGTGGCAGCAGAATGTGTCAGGACAAATTGTCCATATTCCAGTGGCTGTTCTGCCTAAAGGGGTGTATTTAATCACCTTGTTTAATAAAAAACAAAATACTTTAACAAAAAAAATTGTAAAATAATGAAGAAAATATACTTGGTGTTTCTGCTGTTGCCGACTTTGTTGAATGCTCAACATTACAGTTGGGAAGGTTTTTTTTTCGCATCCAACAGCAAAATACATTATTTGAACATTTTTGTAAATATCATCTACGACGTTCATCCTGATACAAACAATATATTTCTAAACGATCAATATTGGCCCTCAGTGACAGACCCTACATTGGCTGGTATCAACAATACTGCTATACCTACCTATTTGCTGGATTGGATGGACACAGTGTATGTGCCGGGCAGTTTACATGGATCCTGCACTCGCCTGTATGGGGAGTCCTCATTCGACAGCTTGCAGATTACAGGGGATTTTGTAGTGGTGAATATGCTGGAAAGCTCAGTTTTAGAATATGGTGCCTTTAAAGATTATTACATTTTGAGATGTGTTTTGGACATACTCAAAAACAATCCGTTTGAAACGTTATTTGGACATTATACCTATGAGGATTTTGACAAAAATCATGATGGAATAATAGATCAATACAACATTTTAATTCGCAATGTGACAAAAACATACGGGGATATAAATCCGGGGAGTGGACAAGGAGGCTTTAACACCATGCAATGTGTTGGTGACGGAAATTTTTTTTCCAATCCGACAAATATTGTTACTCATGAAATATCGCACGGTTTGTTTGGTTTAAATAATTTCCACACTTCGGGTGGGAATCATAGAGGGACGGGAGGTGCCATGCCTTTTCTTAACCTTCAGTGTGGCTATGGCCTGATGGGGGCGGCCAACTCGGGGCTTGTGTGCTGCAACGGGTACGAGCGCTGGCGCATGCACTGGAAACACCCGCAGTCGGTGGACTACATTTCCGCCCGCGATTCCAGCAATACC
>JBGUMF010000076.1:0-5335 GCA_045116675.1 Bacteroidales bacterium | reverse complement strand
CTCAAATCGCTGTTGTAATACCGTGAGCCAAAGTAAGAAAAGCCTGTTTCCAAGTCCTTTTCTTTTGCGGAGAAGGTGAACGTCCAGGGGACAGGGGGCAGGGGACAGGGAACAGTAGGTGGTTGGGGAAGAGAGTGGGTTGGGAGAATGCCGTATAGCCCAGCATATCTCGTGTGTCTGCGCGGAAATGCTCGCAGACAACCTGTGGGGTTCTGAAGGGATGGCCGATACTTGAGGACGGCGAACATGTGCGGTTTTCAGTGGGGCGAAAATACAAAAAACTATTCATGCCAAGGTTCGTTATCCATGTCCGGATTGTTTATTCCTTTAATCAAAAATGATGTCAAGGTCCCTCGATTTGTTATTATCGAAGATTTTTTTTTACAATTAGGGCATTTGAATTTTTTTGTTTGTTGTTTCTGATAATAGGTTGCATAACAATACGGACATTTAATAATCCACTCGAAACTATCATTGTCCGATAGTTTCAATAATGCTAATTTCTTCAGGCCCATTTTAATAAGCAACCACACAATAGCATTATATGTGAAATCAAATGCAGGATCCGTTAATAACAGGTCACATTTAATTTCGTCGGAAGCATACAATTCTGTAAAAGTAGAAAATTCAGTGTCGTCCATTTTATATTCTATGATTATTTTAATTTTTAATATTTTAATTTTAAGTCAAGTCGAGCCCCTAATAATGCAGCTAATGAGTATGAATACGAGATTTCATTTCCTCGTGGATTGGAATTATATACATTAAAACCAAAAACGGAAATATTGTGATTACTATATGTGGTTTGCTCAAAAGATGTTTCTGAATAATAATCATAACTGATTGGTCCTGCAGTAAAACCACTATTCCCTTGTATATATGCTTGGTCGATTATATAGTTCTCCATAGAAACACCATCACTATTGAATTTTAAAGAAGCCGATACTAAATCTACAGATGCAATGTTTCCCATAAGACCAATTTTTAGTCCTTTTTTTTCAGCTTTTGTCCCAAACTGCGCACCGACAGATAACGTTAGACCAACATTTATTGAGAATCTTGGATTATGGCTGTAAGACCTATAATCTTTCCCAGTAGAAATTACTTTGTCTGCTTTATCACACGTGATAATTGGTCCGCCCTGTTCATTTGTTCCACCACTTCTAGAATACTTGGTCTTCCCTTTGCCATAAATACTGAATGAATAATTTGCCTTGCCTCCGTCAATAGAATTATTATACATATCGCTCACTCTGTGTTCTCCATATTTCTTCACCGCACGATTTCGTATTCTTGTGGCTTTTGCCTCATTGTCAAACATTCCATTGGGATCGATTAGCTTTATCGAGTTATTCCGACAATATGCATAAGGCGAAGAAGATGGATATTTGTCACTCAGCGGATCGACGCTGAGCCAGATGCTCAAATCACTGCTGTAATACCTTGAACCAAAGTAAGAATAGCCAGTCTCGGTGTCCTTTTCTTTTGCGGAGAAGGTGAACGACTCTGCCAAAAAACATGGTGGCGGAAAAATGGTATGTGTAATGCGCTGATTCATATCCGGTTGTTAGATGAGGCAAAGATAGCATTTTTTTTGATATTGAAAAAATGGCCATATTTGCGCCGCGATTTTTCATGACCGATTCCCTATGGATGTCTGTCCATGCGGGATTTCAGCCGTGATATATGCGCCAAAACTGCGCCACGACAAAGAATTTGACGGCATTTTCCGGGGTTTTTACAAAAATAATTATATATACAATAGAAAATTTGGTTTTCTTTTTCATTAATACTATTCCATCATGGCAACACCATTCATCGATTTCAGGCCCGCGCAGGTGATGCGCAACAAGGAGGTGTACGTCAGCTATTACGTCCTCGACCCCTCCAGCGACAGTCTCAAACGCATGCGCATACGCTGCAACCGAATCAAGGGGCGCAGGGAGCAGGCCAGATATGCCGCCCGTCTCTGCGCGGAAGTGAACAGGAGACTCTACAACGGATGGAACCCTTTGACCGGAGGGGATGATACCGGCCCGAGGAAAAAAGTCACCATCGTGGAGGCAGCCTCCAACTACGTGAGGCAGAAGGGGAAGGAGCTCCGCAAGGACACCCTCCGCAGCTACAAGTCCAAACTGTCGTACTTCACCGGCTGGTGCGAGCGGATGGGCATTGCCGGCTGGCTGTGCGGGCGTTTCACGGCAGCCCACGCCGCCGGAATCCTCGACGAATACGGCCGTGGGCGCAGCGCGTACTCGTTCAACAGCATGCTCCAGTACCTGAAGGGGATGTTCGGGGCGTTTGTGAGCGCCGGCCACGCCGCATACAACCCGTTCGCGGCCTTCAAGGGGAGGCGCCGCGAGGTCAAGCACAGGGTCACCATCCCCAAGCAGGAACGCAGGCGGATCCTCAACTATTTCCACAAGAGGGGGATGAGCGGGTATGTAACCATGATACGCCTGTGTTTCCGGTATCTGGTCCGCCCCAAGGAGATTCTGATGCTCAGGATGTGCGACATAGACTTCGACACCGGCATCCTGCACATCCCGCCGGAGGTGTCGAAGAACCACAGCGAGCGCACCATCGCGCTCGGGCACGATGTGATGAGGTATTTCCGGGAGCTGCGCCAGCGGGGCTGCGCACCCGACAGCTACCTTTTCTCCACGGACTTCAAGCCGGGGGCGCGCCCGTACACCACGAAGAACCTGTTCGCCGTCTGGCAGAGGATGAGGGAGAGCCTCTCCATGCCGGAGAGCTACCACTTCTACTCGCTCAAGGACACGGGCATCACCGAGATGCTCGAGTCGGGGATGCCGTCAAAGTTCGTCAAGGACCTCGCCGGGCACCACTCGCTGGCCATGACGGAGCGCTACACGCACGTGTCGGATGCAAGGCGGATACTGGCGGCAAATAAGGTGAGATTCTGAACCGCAGTTTTTTTTCAGGAACTTGCCGAGTGTGAAATAAAAAACGTATCTTTGCCGCAACAAAATGCCACGACCATGAAAAATCCCCTTGTCACCATACTCCTTTCGTTGGCTGTCCTATCCTGCGCAGCTCAGATCCATCATCCCGCCGCATGGCTGCGCGCCGACAGCGCAGTATTAAATGCGCCATCGTGGCACGATGTGTCCGGCAACGGGCTGGACGCCGCGCCCTCGTCGGGTACCATGCCCGCCGCCTTCTCCCGTATGAACTTCAACAAATGCCTTGAGGTGAACGGCGCGGAGACCTTCACCCTACCGTTGGGCATCAGCACCTCCCGGCAGTCGGGCGTGATCGTGGTCTATGAGACCCGCGACACCGCCAATGAGAACGCCCTGTGGCAGATACGGCTGGACACCGCCAGGCGCATCGGGCAGACCACGCGGCGCATCCTCAACGACAACGGGCAGATCACCTACGACACGGCCAACCGCCTGAAGCCCATCGTCAACTACCTGGCGCAGTCGTGGCGCTCGCCCGAGGTCTGCGCCCCCGCGCTCACGCTCTGCGGGGCGGACTCCCTGACGCTCAACGGCAGGATTGCCGAGGCCTTGTGTTTCGATCGCCGTATCGGCGACACCGCCGTCATCCAGTGGATCAGCTACTTGGCCGTCAAGTACGGCATCACCCTCTCGCAGACCGACTACCTGGACAGCCGGCGGAACGTGATATGGGATCATACACATTATCCCGGCTACTGCGCCTCCATCGCGGGCGTGGGCAGGGACGATTCTGTGGGGCTGTACCAGAAACAGACATATTTCGCCAACGGGATGATGGTTATAGGCCTCGACCGCTTGGCAAAGACCAACGAGGACAACCCCGCAGTTGTCGCCGACGGGGACTTCCTCATGTTCGGATGCGGGGACGGTGTGCAGGCTGTCGCCACGATATACATGCAGGACGGGACGACCTGCGAGGCCGTCGGACGCGGCATGGTGCAGGCGACGGGCAACGCGCACATTTACAGCACATTTGTCCTTTTGGACACATCGTCGGTGCGGGACGGCATCGCGCCGGTCCTGCTGATCGACCGCAGCGGTACGGGAGAGTTCCCTGCGGGGGAGACACAATATATGCCTTGCACAGGCATGGACAGCCTGGGGCACCATGTGTATGAAGGCATCCATTGGGACACCGACCGAAACGGGCGCGACTTTTTCTGCTTCGCCATGGCGATATCGGACACCGCTGGCACGCCGAAGGCGTTGGCGGTGAACGGTGATGGGGATACGGGCAACTCCCCGTCCGCAACACCCCGTTACCGGTTGTCACCCAACCCCAACCACGGGAACTTCACCGTGGAGATAACATATCCCGAAGCGCAGGATGTGGTTGTCACGGTTCACGATTCCGACGGGCGGCTCCTGCTCACCATGAGCGGCAAGGGACAAAGCGCCTACCGTTTCGGGAACTCCGTATCGGCCGCCGGACACTATCTTATAGACATCACCTCGCCCTCCGAGCACAAGATCCTCAAAATGGTCGTCAATTAGCGGTGTTTTCAACTTAAAAAACAAACAACAACCAAAAACAAACGGACATGAAACAATATCTGCTTGCCATAATCGCGGTGCTGGCCGCCGTCATTCTCGCCCTGTCCTCATTTGACACGGCGAACAACCCGTATCCAACCCGTTCCTACAGGACTTATAGCCCAAGTTCCAGGCAGAACGCCCGGCCAGGCGGGAGCCCCATGCCGCAGTTCGCGCCTATAGAGGTGGTTCCGGACAGTGCCATGGCACCAGTTCTGAATGAGGGACCGGTCTATGACGGGTGTTCCACACCTCCCATTGAAAATTCCGGATCGGCCCTGCCACCCGTCGTGCTTTCAGCCGACGCGATGACGAAACTCACCCCCGTGCAGCTGCCGCCGTTAGACGCGGGCATGGTGAACGTGACATCCAATGGGCAATCAGAGGAAGACGGTGCCGGACAGGCGGGAGGTTACCGTTTGTCATTGCCTGTTGCGGGTTCCGAATGCCGGATTGTGATCCCATACGACCCGTCCTTGCTGCCGCAGGGTTTCACCGAGGACGACATACAGACCTACGTCTATGACAGGCAGTATCGCCGCTGGGTGGCCATACAGCGCGATTCCGTGAACGGGGCGGAGCTGCTGGTGTGCTCGCGGTTCCGACCGTGGGAGAAAGGTCTGCCGCACACGCAGGACGCCATGGTAAATCCGCAGGATGCGCTCGCGCAGGTGCAGGACATGATGTCGTTCGCCTCGCAGGGAGAGGGCGGCGGTGACTCCCCGCTGGACTTCATCAACGCGGTGCTGAAGACCCCGGAGATGCCGGAGACCTCGGCCTACACGCCCACGAGCATCAAGGAACTGAAGGCCGCC
>JBGUMF010000075.1:0-37177 GCA_045116675.1 Bacteroidales bacterium | reverse complement strand
CTCCGCCAACCAGCCTGTGGTGGTGAGTGTGCGTAACACGGATACGACATCCTCTTCGACCATTCCGGCCAACACGTTCAATGTGACTGGCCGCTTCGCGGATGGCGCGTATGTGGTTACGGACACCAAGCCGCTGACGACACCTGTCCCGCATCTGGACACGGCCACTGTGACGCTGAATGTGACCAATATGAGTTCTGCAACGGTTAACCGCTCATACAACTACTCGATTTATTCCAAGCCCACCAATGCCAATATGTGGGTGTATAAGGGCAATGACACCATTCACGGGATGCTGTATGTGCCGGCCAACCCGGTGGCCCCGCAGCCGTTGACCTATACGGTCGCTTACGGTAGCACGAAAACGGTGACGCCGACGGGTATGAGCCATTACTATTTCTACCATCCGAGTGATACTGTCCACCCGTTCGCGCAGGGCAGCAGCTTCACCACGGATCCCGTTTTTTCGAACCAGATATATTACTACAGCGGTCGTATTGAGGATCCTGATTTCAAGGCCATCATCCCGGTCGGAACGGGCAATACCCAGCAGTCGGCCCCGTTCAACATGCTTTCCGCCCGGGGCAAGTCGTATGCGCAGATCCTCTACAGACAGGCGGAAATTGGCGGTGTGGCGGGTACGATAGATTCGATCTATGTGAAGGTGAACACGGCCAACACGACAGGCATCGGTATCCCGATCCGGATGTGGCTGGCCAACGCTCCTGCCACGCAAACGGCGTTGACCACGGCCCCCACATTGACCACTTGGACAACGCTGACCAACAATGCGCAGCTGGTGTTTGATGGAGATATGGCCTTCGACCAGCTGGGATGGGTCGCCATTCCGGTGCAGGGCCGTTTCGACTATACAGGTGGCGCTCTGATAATGTATGTGGAACATGATTGCGGCGACAACAGCTGTGTGACGAATCTGGGTATTGTGGAACCCAAGTTCGCCAACACAGCCTGTACCAACAGCAATACCGAACGCCGTATCTATCAGTTGGCGGCGGCTACAGGTATTGCTTTCGCGGGTGGCGGATACCGTTGGGACACACGGTTCCTGTTCAACTACACATGCCAGTCACCGAAGAGCACGATCACCATCAATACGTTGGTTCCGCAGCATGATGTGGGTGTCATTGACATAGTCACCCCTAATTTGCAGGACCACTATACGTCCAATGAGCTTGTGGCGGTTACCGTCAAGAATTTTGGTACAAATGCCATCTCCAACGTCCCCGTGTCGTACCGTTTGGGTAATGGTGTGCCGGTGACGGAGTTCTATTCGGGCACGTTGGCCGCCAGTGCCACGATTACACGAGTGTTCAATACTCCGGTTGACCTGTCGGAAGTCTATTTCGATGTGCCCTTCTGCGCCTATACGGGTTTGGCTGGTGACGCATTACACGCCAATGACACCTTCTGTATGACTCTGAATGTGGGCGATCCTTGTATCTCACGCTCCACGCAGGCTGAGGGTCTGGATATCTCCAATGTGACGGTTTCCACCATCAACAACGGACAGGGTACGCCGTTCACCAACTATATGGCTGAAGGCGACGGCATGTACACCGATTATACGGCAACGGTGCCGGCAGCCGAGCTGATCCAGGGACAGAACTATCCGATGTCCGTTACGCACTCTTATACTACATCCTCTCCCACTGGAAGCGTTTATAAGACGGTGTATATAGATTGGAACAGAAACGGTACCTTTGAGGCAACCGAGAAGGTGACGGCGCAGGGTCCCATCGCCAGTACAGACTCCAATGCCATTACGAACTTCAACTTTGTGGTTCCTACCACATCTTCTGTGGGGTTGACCCGTATGAGAGTGATTTGTGTGGCGGCCAATTTCAGCAATGCCTGTGCCTTTTACAGCTACCCGGGTGAGACGGAAGACTATGCGGTCAATATTGTGCCGCCGAAGCCGGTGGATTTGGGTGTGTCGCAGATTATCCACCCGGTGGGTAATGTGTGTATGGATACGGCGGCTACCATTAAGGTCGCGGTGAGGAATTTCGGCACCCAACCCCAGACCTTCTCCTCCGCCAATGCAGCAACTGTAACGGTGAATATCACCGGGGCCAATGTCGGTACCTATACCGGAATGTTGCAGAGTGGCACGTTGGCAGAGGATGCCACGGCGCTTATAGCCATTCCCCATGTCAATCTAAGTGCCTTGGGAGAGTTTAATGTGGAAGCCTCGGTAAGCTATCCGGGCGACCAGGTCGCATTGAACAATACGATGACGGCTGCGGCCAACACCAATGTTCTTGGTCCTATTATCTCCAATATCAATAACTTTGACGACAACTTTGATCAGAATACGGGAATGACGGTGACGGATCTGCATTTCGACAACTCCAGATGGATGGAGCCGACAGGCTCCAATACGGTGAATTACAAATGGTGTGTGTCGCAGGGCGCCAGTCCGAATTCGGCTTCCGATTACGGCCCGGCCCACGACCATACCCAAATCAGCACCCTGCAGGCTGCCTATGGCCGCTATGCCATGGTGGAGGGTATGAGTGGTACAGTCAATTATTCGAGGTGGACCGCTATTTCGACCAAGTGCTTGAATATGTACCATCAGACGCAGTATCCGATTGAGCTGTCATTTTACAAGTATTTCTATGCTCCAGCGGAAGCCACCGATGCCAACACTTCCTTTAACCTGACCATTGAGGCAGGCTCCGGAAATGATTTCACGCTGCTGGATACGTTGAGTTTCGCCAACAACCGCAATGCGTCCCCGGATTGGGAGCCTTATGTGACCACTATCCGGAATTTCAATGGGGTGGGCCAGCTTAAATTCACGTTGACTAATCACAGGAACAGGATTGACCCTGCTATTGATGACATTTATCTGGGACCCAGCCATCCTGATTTGGAGGTGGTGGAATTCATCTACCCGACGGATGATGTTAATTCCGATTGTCTGAGGATGGGTGACAGTGTATATCCTAAGTTTGTTTTACGCAATAAAAGTGACTTTGAAGTCAACGAGTATGAACTTTATGCCATTATGGCTATTGCTAATAATTTTGACACAATATATGAGCATGGCACTCGTCCCATTGCAGCTGGAGATACCATCCATTACACCATGTCACAGGGATTTCTGGTGCATTTTGACTATAATTGGCTTCAATTCGTTGTGATTTGTGATGTGGACTTTGATGCTAATCCCTTCGACAATCGTAAGTTGATCATTACTTGTACCAACCTCGGTGTGGACGATTACGCAGAAGGGAATGGTGTTGGTTTGAAACAGAATGAGCCGAATCCCGCATTCGACCACACGCGTATCTCGTATGTGCTGCCGGAGGAGGGTGCCGCCAACATCAGCATCTATTCCACTTTGGGACAGCAGCTCTATTCGCAGGACCAAGCGGGTGTAAAAGGCCATAACTATCTGGATGTGAATACTTCCGAATGGGCTGCGGGTGTGTATTACTATACGTTATCTTTCAATGGCACTTCTCTAACCAAGAAAATGGTTGTCCAAAAATAAAATAACGTACAGCTATTTTATTAACTGTTTTCGGCAACATTTCCATATTCATTAAGAGTAGAGACGGGGCGCTCCCCGTCTCTACTCTTTTTCTGTTGCCAACTATTTTTGGCGACATTACCAAAAAAAAACGGCGGCAGGAGAAAATCTCATGCCGCCGTGACATTTATCGGTTGCGTATTATTTGTTGTTTTTAATAGCGGCCTGGGCAGCTGCCAAACGGGCTACCGGCACGCGGAACGGCGAGCAGGACACGTAGGTCATGCCAGCCTTGTAGAAGAACTCTACAGAAGCGGGATCACCACCATGTTCACCGCAAACACCGCACTTCAAGTTGGCGCGGGTGCTGCGACCACGCTCCACACCGAGTTTCACCAGTTGGCCAACGCCCTCCTGATCCAATGTGTTGAACGGATCGGCAGGGATAATCTTCTGGTCCACATACTCGTGAACGATGGCGTTCACATCGTCGCGGGAGAAGCCGAAGGTCATCTGGGTGAGGTCGTTGGTACCGAAGGAGAAGAACTGGGCCACGGAGGCAATCTTGTCGGCCACCAATGTGGCGCGCGGAATCTCGATCATCGTACCGAACAGATACTCGATTTTGACACCGAACTTGGCTTCCACCTCGGCAAGCACGCGGTCGGCGATGGCTTTCTGGTGCTCCAGCTCCTTCACATTGATGGTGAGCGGAACCATGATTTCCAAATGCGGGTCGAAGCCCTCTTTCATCAACTCAGCCGTAGCCTCAAACAGGGCGCGGAACTGGGTTTCGGTGATTTCGGAATAGATGATGCCGAGACGCACACCACGCAAACCCATCATCGGGTTCACCTCGTGAAGGGCGTCGATGCGCTTCTTGATTTCCTCGAAGCTGATGCCGCGCTCTTTGGCTTTCTCGCGCTGTTTGTCTTCCGTTTGCGGAACGAACTCATGCAACGGCGGGTCCATCAAGCGGAAGGTGAGCGGTTTGCCGTCCATCACCTTCAACGTGCCCTTGGCAGCCTCTTTGATGTAGGGTTCCAGTTCCTTGAGAGCGGAAACGCGCTCCTCCAAGGTGTCGGAAAGAATCATGTTGCGCAGTTTCTCCAGCGGTTTCTCGCTGTTCTTGCCGTAGAACATGTGCTCGATACGGAACAGACCGATACCTTCAGCACCGAAGTTGATGGCGTTCTGGGCATCCTCCGGGTTGTCGGCGTTGGTGCGCACACCCATGGTGCGGTATTTGTCCACCAGCTTCATGAACTCTTGGAAGAGCGGATTTTCGGTAGCGTCAATCATCTTCACCTCTTCAGCATAGACCCAGCCTTTGGAGCCGTTCAAGCTCAGCAGGTCGCCCTCCTTGAAGGTTTTGCCGGCGATGGTGACGGTACGGCTGTTCATGTCGATCTTCACGGCATCGCAACCCACGATGCAGCATTTGCCCCAACCACGGGCCACGAGGGCTGCGTGGGAGGTCATACCGCCGCGAGCGGTCAGGATGCCGGTAGCGGAACGCATACCCTCCACATCCTCGGGATTGGTCTCCTCGCGCACGAGGATGTTCTTGATTTTCTTCTCGGTATAAGCTTTGGAGGTCTCGCTGTCCAGTGCGATAACACCAACGGCACCGCCAGGGCCTGCAGGCAGACCTTTGGCGATAACGTCGTGCTTCTTCTCGTCAGCGGCATCCAGAATCGGGTGCAGCAACTCGTCGAGTTGGGCAGGCGTGAGACGCATCACCACTTCCTTCTCATCGATAAGACCTTCGTGCAACATATCCAGTGCCATGGTCAGAGCGGCCACGCCCGTACGTTTGCCCACGCGGCATTGCAGCATGTAGAGCTTGCCCTCTTGGATGGTGAACTCCACGTCCAGCATGTCGTGGTAGTTTTTCTCCAGGATTTCGCGGATGTCACAAAGCTCTTTGTAGGTCTCGGGCATCAGCTCCTGCATGGAGTGCATCATCTTGTTCTGCTCGTTCTTGGTCTCGTCGTTCAGCGGGTTGGGGGTGCGGATACCGGCCACCACATCCTCGCCTTGCGCGTTGATCAACCATTCGCCGTAGAACTGGTTGTCGCCGGTGGCGGGGTTACGGGTGAAAGCCACACCGGTGGCGGAGTTGTCACCCATGTTGCCGAACACCATGGCCTGCACGTTCACTGCGGTACCCCAGTCATCGGGAATACCCTCAATGCGGCGGTAAGCGATAGCCTTCTTGCCGTTCCAGCTCTTGAACACGGCTTTGATACCGCCTTCCAGTTGGGCTTTGGCGTCGTCGGGGAACTCGGTGCCGAGCACCTCGCGGATTTTGGCCTTGAATGCGTCAGCGAGTTTCAGCAGCTCTTCAGCAGTAATCTCGGTGTCGCTCTTGTAGCCCTTCATCGCCTTGAACTCATCTAGCATGTCATCCAAGATCTTGCGGATGCCCTTGCCGTCGGCGGGTTCGATGCCCTCGGCTTTCTCCATCACCACGTCAGCATACATCATGATGAGACGACGGTAGGAGTCATAGACGAAACGGGGGTTGTTGGTTTTCTTGATCAGGCCGGGGAGCGTTTTGGAGCTGAGACCGATGTTAAGTACGGTGTCCATCATACCAGGCATGGAGCTGCGGGCGCCGGAGCGGCAGGAAACGAGCAGGGGGTTCTCGGCGTCATCGTATTTGAGACCCATGATGTTCTCCACATTCTTCATACCCGCCCAAACTTCGTCCATAAGTCCTGCGGGAAGCTCGCATTTGTTGGCATAATAGGCGGTGCAACATTCGGTAGTGATGGTCAGACCGGCAGGCACTGGGAGACCCAGAAGACACATTTCCGCAAGGTTGGCACCCTTGCCACCGAGCAGGTTTTTCATGTCAGCTTTACCTTCAGCAGTCTTTCCTCCAAAGGTATAAACGTACTTAACGTTACTCATATTCAATGTTTTAAGTTAATAATTAGGGTTTCATTTAAACGGGTGCAAAAATACAAAAAAGGTCTTTACCTCCAAACGTGTTTGGAGGGTGATTTTTAACTTTTTTGAAGACGGGTGGAATGTATGGGATCTGGTGCGGGAAGGTTATGCCATCTCCACGAGCTGGTCGTAGAGCTGGCGCATACCCTTGGTGGCCACCGCCTTGATGAAGTGGACGTTACGGGATATGGGCTGCACATCCTTGGGGTCGATGACGTAGATGGGCGTGCCGGCCGGGGCGTAGTGAACGAGGCCGGCGGCGGGATACACGTTCAGCGAGGTGCCGATGATGATCAGGATGTCGGTCTTCTCCACCACCTTGGCGGCCTCCTCGATCATGGGCACGGCCTCGCCGAACCAGACGATGAAGGGTCTCATGCGTGCGCCGTCGGGGGTCTTCTCATCGTAGCCGATGGACCGGTAGCCGATGTCCTGCACGAAGCGTTTGCCGTTTTCACTGCAGGCCTTGGTGGCCTCGCCGTGCAGGTGGATGATCTTGCTGGAACCGCCGCGCTCGTGCAGATCGTCGATGTTCTGCGTGATGACCGTCACATCGTAATATTCCTCTAACTTGGCGCAGAGCTTATGGGCCTCGTTGGGCTCGGTATGCGCCAGCTCGGCACGCCGCGCGTTGTAGAAGTCGGTCATCAGGTCGGGGTTGCGGTACCACGCGTCAATGGTGGCCACATCCTCCACGTTGTAGTTCTCCCACAGACCGTCGCTGTCGCGGAAGGTTTTGATGCCGCTCTCTGCACTGATGCCGGCACCGGTAAGTATAGCAATCTTTTTCATTATGCAGCTGATTATTAATTATTAATTATTAATTATTAATTGTTAATTGTTAATTGTTAATTGTTAATCGAATTGTTAGTCCCCAAACGCCATGCCCACGCTGCGGGCGGTGTGGATGAGGAAATCCTTGTCGGGGCACACCAGGTGCGGGCTTTTCAGGGCGTCGGCGAGGGGCACGCTGGAAATGTTGGGATGGCGGTACACGACCAGCTGGCCGTACTGTTTGTCCTTGACCAGCTCAAAGGCCTTGACGCCGAACTCAGTGGCCAGAATGCGGTCGTAGGCCACGGGCGTGCCGCCGCGCTGCAGGTGCCCGAGCACGGTCACGCGCACGTCATGCTCGATGCCGAGCTCCAGCAGCTCCTGCCGCAGCACTTCGCCCACGCCGCCCAGCTTGATGTGGCGGTCGCCGACTGCGGTGGGTGCCTGGCCGGTGACCTTCCCGTCGGCTTTTTTGGCCCCTTCCGCGATGACGATGTTGCAGAAGCCCATCCCGTTTTGGTAGCGTGTTTCGATTTTCTCCGCAATCTTCTTCGGGTCGTAGGGGATTTCGGGGATGATGCACACCTCTGCGCCGCCGGCGATGGCCGTGTGGAGGGCAATCCAGCCGGCATCGCGGCCCATCACCTCCATAATGAAGACGCGGTTGTGGCTCTCTGCCGTGGTCACCAGCTTGTCGAAGGCCTCGGTGGCAATCTGCACGGCTGTCTGGAAGCCGAAGGTGAAGTCGGTGGAGGAGAGGTCGTTATCGATAGTCTTGGGCACGCCCACCACGGGGATGCCCATCTCCATGAGCTTCAGGGAGATGCCCTGCGAGCCGTCGCCGCCGATGTTGATGATGGCGTCAAAGCCCATCTCTTCCAAGCGGCGTTTCATCAGCTGCGAGCGGTCTTCCATCACCCACGAGCCGTCGGGCTGCTTCACGGGGAAGTGGAAGGGGCCGCCCTTGTTGGTGGTCTTGATGATGGTGCCGCCCTTGACGTGCAGCCCCGAGACCATCTGCTCCGTGAGGCGCACGATTTCGATGTTGTCCTTCAGAATCCCGTTGAAGGATTCGATGCAACCGTATATCTCCCAGTCGGTTTCCTGTGCGGACCGTTTCACGATGCCGCGGATCACGGCGTTGAGGCCGGGGCAGTCGCCGCCGCCCGTCGCCACGAGAATCTTATGTGCCATAGTCAGTTCTTGTTTGAAAGCGGCAAAGATACGAATAAAACGAACACGGAGGGAGACTCTTTCCCCGCATCCAAAATCCCGAAGCGGATGGTATGGATTTTTTTTGTACTTTTGCCGCCGTTTTTAAAATACCCAAAATATTAATCATTTAAAAATCAAAAAGTAATGAAATCAGTATCTATTAGCGGTTCCCTCCGTGGGAACGTAGGGAAAAAAGATGCAAAAAACCAACGTAACCAGGGTATGATCCCTTGCGTGCTGTACGGCGGAAAAGAGCAGAAACTCTTCGTCGTGGAGGAGAGACAGTTCCAAAAACTGCTCTATGTCCCCGAAGTGCAATATGTCGATCTCAGCATTGACGGCTTCGTCACACGCGCCATCGTGCAAGAAACGCAGTTCCACCCGATTACGGATAAACTCCTGCATGTTGACTTCCTTGAAATCGTGGACGGCAAGCCCATCACCATCGAGCTCCCCTTCATGTTGAAGGGCACATCCCCGGGCGTCCTCAAGGGCGGTTCCCTCCAGAAGAGAGTGCGCAAACTCAAAGTGCGCGGCCTGCTTGAGAATATCCCCGAGAATATCGTGGCCGACATCTCCAGCATGGAAATCAACGATATGATCAAGATCGGCGACATCCATATCGACAATCTGGAAATCGTTGACAATGCCAACAAGGTCATCGTCTCCGTCAATCCGACCCGTAACGCCGTGGTTGAAGCTGCTGAGGGTGAGGCTGAAGAGGGCGCTGAGGCCTAATCATCAACCCATTCCTTATATATATAATATTGTAAACATTTAAAATCAGAAAATATGGCAGCAATTGGTGCAATTCGCAAACACGGTGTCGCGTTGATGATTATCATCGGCTTGGCCTTACTTGCCTTCATCTTGGGCGACCTTTCCCAAGTGACCCGTACTTTCTCCAACAAATATGTGATGGCGAAGGTGGACGGAAAGAAGATGGATAACGTCTATAGCGAACAGTACGAGCAGAATACTGCGTTGATGAGACTCCTCCAGAAGAAGTCCTCTTTCGACGAGAATGAAACCTACCAAATCCATGAGATGACCTGGCGTCAGATGCTCCAGGATGCCATCATGGACAAACAGCTCAAAGCCCTCGGTATGGCCTACACCTCCCAGATGGTGGAGGATTTCAAGGCCGACATGGTCGCCAGCCTGAACACGCAGCAGCCTAACCAGTATCTGATGCAATTCGCACAGGCGCTGGCTGAGCAGTTCGGTCCTGAAAACGCCATGGCCATCCTCGCCAACATCGAGGAATATGGCAACAACGACCAGACGAAGGAGCTGTATAACGCATACAAGGCCATCGTCCGCTTCGCCCTCTCGGCGGAGAAGTCCAACCACTACTTCTCTTTGGTGCAGGGCTCCCTCTACTTCTCGGATGCCGCCGCCAAGCAGCTGGCTAACGACAACGCCATGGCCATGACACAGCTTATGATGGTGAACCCGCAGTTGCCGGCTTTCAACGACCTTAACGCCAAGCCGTCCGACAAGGAGATGAAGGATTTCTACAACACCCACAAGAAGGATCTGTTCACCTCTTACGAGCAGGATCGCGACATTGACGTGGCTGTGTTCCCCATCAATCCCACTCCTAAGGATCTGCAGGATATCGAGGATACCGTCCGCGCCGACTACCAGCGTTTCGCCTCCATGGCCTCCCTGCTGGACTACAGCATCGAGAAGGGCATTGGCTCCGTGGACAGCACGTTCTACAAGAAAGACGATATCCAACTGGACATCCTGGACAGCCTGATCTTCAAGATGCCGGTGGGTTCCTACATCGAGCCGTTCACCTACGAGAACGCCAAATGGTATTTCGGCAAAGTTTACGGCGGTGCTTCCCGTCCCGACTCTGTGTTCGTGGCTACGATTGAACTCCCGTTCAAGACGTCCCAGAACACGACAGCCAAATACACGAAGAAACAGGCCCGTCTGCTTGCTGACAGCCTGAAGAACGTGATCGCCAGCCGTCAGGCTTCCATTTTCGAGCTCCAACTCAACTACCTCAACGGTCGTGAGCGTACCGACAGTACGTTCTGGTTGCCGGAGAGAGGTACGATCGCATCCCTCTATAACGAATTGGTTGCCACGCCCGATGGCGGTCTCTATGTGTATGCCGCCCCCGGTGGTTACATCGTTTTCCAGGTGATGCAGCGTACCCAGCTGATTGAGAAGAGACAGTTCGTGCTCTATGATTACGACATTGCCGCTTCCGAGGCCACCTTCAACAGCATCAAGTCCCAGGCCAACCAGTTCGCCGCTGCCATCTCTTCGGACGCCGAGCTGATTGCCGAGGCTGCCAAGAAGGGTATCCAGACGGTGAACGGAACGCATGTGCTTTCCATGGCTACGAATATCGGCCAGCTGCCCAACTGCCGCGACATCGTGAGCTGGGCTTTCGCCGAAGGCACGAAGAAGGATGACATCTCTGATGTGATCAATGTGGACAGAATGTTCCTTGCCGTGGCCGCCAACAAGACCGTCCGCAAGGTGGGTGTGCAGAAGTTCGAGAACGTCAAGGCTGACATTGAGGCTATGCTGATGGCTGAGAAGAAGGCCGAGATGGTGGCCGAGATGGTCAACAAGGATCTGGCATCCTCCTCTATGGAGGCTGTTGCCCAGAAATATTCCACCCAGCTGATGGACAGCGTGATGCTCTATTTCGCAGGCGACATGTACCAGAACCGTGGTGTGGAGGCCAAGGCCATTGGCAAGATTTTCACGTTGCCGGCCAATAAGCCGACGGCGGTTGCCGGTCGCAACATGGTGTATGTGGCCAACGTGCAGCAGACCACCACGGGTGCCGCCACCCCGGGATACATGCTGGAGAAGAACATGCTCCGCAACGTCATGATGGGCCGCGAGCGTGGTGAGGCCACCCTGATGACCTACCTGATCCAGAACACCCCGATCATTGACAACCGTTACAAATTCTATCAGAAATAGACATTTTCTTATATTGATTGAGAGGGTGTCCGGTATGTCCGGACGCCCTTTTTTTATGGGTGTGAAAAATATCCACAAGAAAATGTTGATGGTATGAAAAAAAATGTATCTTTGCACGCTTTTTAGAAGTGAAATGGATTGTGGGGTAGGGCTTGTGGCGCAAGAGTGTGTAACTGCTTGATTTCACGGACTGTATTGAAATAGGAGAAGACAGAAGGGTAGGGGTTTCTTATGGTTTACGAATGATAGAATAGTTGCATTTTGCTTCCAAAAGTGCGCTATTTTTTTTTGAAAGTAATCAATAATTAATCAATAAAATAAAATTTGAAGGGATGAAAAAGATTAAAATTACACAAGTTAGAAGTGCGGTTGACAGACCTATCCGTCAAAAAAGATCGTTGGAAGCCTTAGGCATCCGGAAAATGCACCAGACTGTAGAACATGAGGCCACGCCCCAGATCCTGGGTATCGTGAACGCCGTCAAGCATTTGGTTTCAGTAGAAGAATTATAACGAGATTAATAACAGTTGAAATTTAGAAACGATGAATTTACACAACTTAAAACCAGCAGCAAACTCAACACACAGAGACAGAAGAATAGGCAGAGGACAGGGCTCCGGCAAGGGAGGCACGTCCACACGTGGTAATAAAGGTGCTAAGTCACGTTCCGGTTACAGCCGTAAGATCGGTTTCGAAGGTGGTCAGATGCCCATCTACCGTATCTTGCCCAAGAGAGGTTTCAAGAACATCAACCGCGTGGAATACAACGCCATCAACATAAGCACTTTGCAGCACCTCGCTGAGAAGAACATCACCGACATCGATCGCGATGTTCTGATTGCCAACGGTTTGGCGAAGAAGAACGACCTGATCGCCATCCTGGCCAAGGGTGAGCTCACCGCCAAGGTGAATGTGAAGGCTGACAAATATTCCGCCAAGGCCAAGGCTGCCATCGAGCAGGTTGGCGGCACGGCAGCGTTAGTCAATGCCCCTGTTGCAGAGTAAGTTTTTAATTTAATCACTTTTTCTCATGAAAAAATTTATTGAAACGATACAAAACATTTTCAGGATTGAAGACCTCCGTAAGAGAATCCTCTATACGCTCTTCATCATCCTGATCTACCGTTTCGGTGCCCACGTGGTGCTTCCGGGTATCAACCCCGGCGGTCTTTCCGCCTTCACCAGTGCCGCGCAGAAGGGTATCTTCGGTATGATCGACCTCTTCTCGGGTGGTGCATTCTCCAACGCCTCCATCTTTGCATTGGGTATCATGCCGTACATCTCCGCATCCATCGTGGTGCAGTTGCTCACGTTGGCTGTGCCTTATTTCCAGCGTTTGCAGAAAGAGGGTGAGAGTGGCCGTAAGAAAATCAACCAGATCACCCGTTACCTTACGGTGATCGTGCTGGCCATCCAGGCTCCCGCCTACATTGCCAACCTCGTCAACCAGTTCCCGGGTGCCATCGCACCGTCCATGCTGGAACACCATGTGCTGGGCTTCACGGCCTTCGGTTTCACGGCTTTTATCCTTCTGATTGCCGCTACGCTTTTCATCATGTGGTTGGGTGAGCGCATCACCGACAACGGTATCGGCAACGGTATCTCCATGATCATTATGATTGGTATCATCGCCCGTTTCCCCTTCGCTATCAAGGCCGAGTTTGTGGCCCGTATCAGTGAGATGAACGGTGGCCCCATCGTTTTCATCATTGAGATTGTGCTGATGATGGTGATCATCGCCCTCTGTATCCTCCTCGTGCAGGGTACCCGCCGCGTTCCGGTCCAATACGCCAAGCGTGTGGTCGGCAACAAGCAGTACGGCGGTGTCCGCAACTATCTTCCCCTCAAGGTTAACGCCGCCGGCGTTATGCCTATCATCTTCGCCCAGGCACTCATGTTCATCCCCCCGATGATCTTCGCCAGCGCTTCCCAGGAATCCATTTCCGGCTTCTGGGGCAGCTTCCTCGATTACAACCGTTTGGGCTATAACGTGATTTATTTCATTTTGATTATACTGTTCACCTATTTCTATACGGCTATCACCATCAATCCGCAGCAGATTGCCGAGGATTTGAAGAAGAACGGTGGTTTCATCCCGGGCACGAAACCTGGCAAGCAGACCGCCGAGCTGATTGACAACATCATGTCCCGCATCACGCTCCCGGGATCCATCTTCCTGGGTATCGTCGCTGTGCTGCCGGCCATCGTCCGCAAGTTCGGTGTCAACCAACAGTTCGCGCAGTTCTTCGGCGGCACGTCCCTGATCATTATGGTCGGCGTGGTGCTGGATACGCTGCAGCAGATTGAGAGCCATCTTCTGATGAGACATTACGACGGTCTCACCAAGTCGGGCCGCATCAAGGGCCGTATGGGTGGTGTTTACGGAGGTTAATAGAAGACATGTTCAGAAGAATCAAATATAAATCCGAAGCCGACTTTGCCAAGTTGAGACAAAGTGCCCGAGTGGTGGCTGTGACCCTCGCGGAGGTGGCGAAGCATATCCGTCCGGGTGTGCCGCTCACCTACCTCGACCAGATTGGGGAGGAGTGCATCCGCGACCATCACGCGATTCCCTCCTTCAAGGGTTTCGAGGGCTATCCCGCCGCACTCTGTCTCTCGGTGAATGACGTGGTGGTTCATGGCATCCCCAAAGCGGGCATGTACCTGAACGACGGCGACATCCTGTCGGTGGATTGTGGGGCTCTTCTGGACGGTTTTCATGGTGATTTCGCCTACACGTTCGCCGTCGGGGAGGTTTCCGAGGAGGTCCGTCTGCTGATGGAACGTACCAAGGAGTCCCTGAACAAGGCCATCGAGGTGGCCGTGGCGGGCAAGACGGTAGGCGACATCGGCCATACGGTGGAGGCATACGTGGGCAAGTACAATTACGGTGTGGTTCGCGAGCTCTGCGGCCATGGCATCGGCAAGGACATGCACGAACGTCCCGACATTCCCAATTTCGGCCGGCCCGACAGTGGCGACCGTCTGCAGGAGGGCATGTGCATCTGCATCGAGCCGATGATCACGCTCGGCTCCCATAAGATCTATATGGAGCAGGACGGATGGACCATCCGCACCCGCGACCACAAGCCTGCCGCCCATTATGAACACCAGCTGGCCATCACCGCCAAGGGAACGGAAGTCATCTCCTCCTACAAACTGATAGGTGAAGTCATCGGAACAAACGAACTCTATTAAAAAGTACAGAATATGGCAAAGCAATCATCATTCGATTTGGACGGCATCGTGACGGAAGCGTGCGGGAACGGGCTCTACCGGGTGCAGCTGGAAAGCGGGCATGTGATCATCGCCCACCTCTCCGGCAAGATGCGCCTGCATTACATCAAGATCCTGCCCGGCGACAAAGTCCAGGTGGCCATGTCTCCGTATGACCTCACCAAGGGGCGGATAACCTTCCGGTATAAAAGTTAAGGAATCAAATAAAGAAAAATAATAACATCAATAAAACAGAAAAAAATGAAAGTAAGAGCGTCAGTTAAGAAAAGATCAGAAGACTGTATCGTGGTGAAACGTCACGGAGTGGTTTACGTGATTAACAAGAAGAACCCTAAAATGAAACAGCGTCAGGGTTAGGATTATCATCGAGTAAAATTATTAATTAACAATAAAATATTAAAGTAATATGGCAAGAATTGCAGGTATTGATTTACCGAAGAACAAACATGGCGAGATCGGCTTGACCTACATTTACGGAATCGGCAGAAGCACTGCCCAAAAGATTCTGACGAAGGCCGGTATCAGCTGGGACAAGAAGGTAAATGAATGGAACGACGATGAGTTGGCATTGATCCGTGGATTGGTTAATGAAATGAAAGTTGAGGGACCCCTGAGATCTGAGGAGCAGATGAACATCAAGCGACTGATGGATATCGGCTGCTACAGAGGCATCCGTCACCGTTTGGGATTACCGGTACGTGGACAGAGCACGAAGAACAACGCCCGTACGCGTAAGGGTCGTAAGAAAACTGTTGCGAACAAGAAGAAAGCAACCAAGTAGTTAATAATCATTACGGATAGAGAAAACATACAGTTATGGCAAAAAATACAAAAACATCCAAGAAAAAAGTTGTCAGAATTGAGGCTTCAGGCAAAGCGTTCATATATGCATCTTTTAATAACGTTATTGTTTCCCTTACCAATAATGACGGTCAGGTGATCTCCTGGTCTTCCGCCGGTAAAATGGGATACAGAGGTTCCAAGAAGAACACCCCCTACGCTGCCCAGATGGTGGCTCAAGACTGTGCCAAGGTCGCCTATGACCTCGGTCTCCGCAAAGTTAAGGTTTACGTGAAAGGTCCGGGACAAGGCCGTGAATCGGCTATCCGTTCCATCAACACCACGGGTATCATCGTGGAAGAGATCACGGATGTCACTCCGCTTCCGCACAACGGTTGCCGTCCTCCCAAACACAGAAGAGTATAATTTTTCACATCATCCTATAACAATAAAAAAAGTTTACAATTATGGCAAGATATACAGGACCTAAAACGAAAATCGCTAGAAAATTCAAAGAACCGATTTACGGACCGGACAAGAGTCTGGAGAGAAAGAACTACGCTCCGGGCCAGCATGGTCAGAGCCGGAGACGCTCCAAGCTTTCCGAGTACGGCATGCAGCTTCAGGAGAAGCAGAAAGCCAAATACACCTACGGTCTTCTTGAGCGTCAGTTCCGCAAACTGTTCCAGTTGGCTGCCCGCAAGAAGGGTGTCACGGGCCAGAACCTCATGCAGCTCATCGAGTCCCGCTTGGACAATGTGGTGTTCCGCTTGGGCATTGCGCCTTCCCGCGCTGCTGCCCGCCAGCTGGTTTCCCACCGCCACATCTCCGTCAACGGCGCTATCTGCAACATCCCTTCCCGTCTGCTGGTTCCCGGTGACACGGTGGAGGTGCGCGAGCGCTCCCAAGCCCTCGAGGTGATCACCAACTCCCTCAGCGGCAAGGCTATGAACTCCGCATGGCTCGAATGGGATGGCAATCTGATGGTAGGCAAGTTCATGAACTACCCGCAGAGAGAGGAAATCCCTGAGACCATTAACGAGCAGGCTATCGTTGAGTTGTACTCCAAATAGTGATCAGTGATTAGTGAACAGTGATCAGAACAAAGAACCCTTCCGGATCACAGTTCACAGCTCACAGTTCACACGATATTAATTACAGATCACAAATTAAAACACAATACAATGGCAATTTTAACATTTCAGAAACCCGATAAGGTCATCATGAATGAGGCCGACGATTTTCACGGCATATTTGAATTTCGTCCCCTGCAGCAAGGCTATGGCGTCACCATCGGCAACGCCCTGCGCCGCGTGCTGCTCTCTTCATTGGAAGGCTATGCCATTACCTCCGTCAAAATCGAGGGCGTTGCCCAGGAGTTCTCCTCCATCGCGGGTGTGATGGAAGATGTCACCGACATCGTCCTGAACCTCAAGCAGGTGCGCTTCAAGAACAAGATTGAGAACAACAATGCTGAGAAAGCCACCATCATCATCTCCGGTCAGGAACAGTTTACCGCCGGCGACATGAACCGCTTCCTCAACTTCTTCCAGGTGCTCAATCCCGAGCTGCTGATCTGCCGTATGGAACCCTCCGTGAAACTGGTCATGGAGATCACCATCGACAAGGGCCGCGGCTATGTGCCCGTGGAGGATAACCACACGCTTCACGAGGGCATCAACGTCATCGCTATCGACTCTATCCACACGCCCATCAAGAATGTGAAGTATGTGATTGAGCCGTACCGCGTTGAGCAGAAGACGGACTTTGAAAAGCTGGTGCTGGAAATCGACACCGACGGATCCATCAACCCGAAAGACGCGTTGAAGGAAGCCGCCAAGATCCTGATCCAGCATTTTGCGCTCTTTTCCGATGACAAGATCTCTCTGGATACGCCGGAAGAGCCCGCCACGGTGGAGGATTTCGATGAGGATGACATTCTCAAACGTCAGATTCTCAAATCCAAGCTCGTGGATATGGATCTCTCTGTCAGAGCACTCAACTGCCTGAAATCGGCAGAGCTGGAAACGCTCGGCGACCTGGTGGCCATCCATAAGAGCGACCTCCTCAAGTTCCGCAACTTCGGCAAGAAATCCCTCGCCGAGTTGGAGGAATTAGTGAAATCCAAAGGTTTGGAGTTTGGAATGAATGTATCAAAGTATAAATTAGATAGAGATTAATAATATGAGACACGCGAAAAGAATCAATCATTTAGGAAGAACGGATGCCCATAGAAAGGCCATGATGGCCAATATGGCTACATCTCTGATTATGCATAAGAGAATTTCCACGACCTTGGCTAAGGCTAAAGAATTGAGAAAGTTCGTAGAACCCATCGTCACGCGCAGCAAGAATGATACGACGCACTCCAGACGTATGGTTTTCTCCCAGCTTCGCAACAAATATGCCGTCACCGAGTTGTTCCGTGAGATTTCCCAGAAGATCGCCACGCGCCCCGGCGGATACACCCGTATCCTGAAGACCGGCTTCCGCAAGGGTGACAATGCCGAGATGTGCATCATCGAATTTGTGGACTACAACGAAACCTACACCACCGAAGGTGGCAAGAAGAAATCCACACGTACCCGCAGAAGCAGCAAGAAGGCTGTCAAGACGGAAGAAGTGGTGGCTGAAGCCGCTGCCGAGACCGTTGCCGAAGAGCCTCAGGCTGAATAGTCTGCCGCCGTACGGATTAAGGTATGCAGAGGATGGACCGATGTTCATCCTCTTTTTTTGTTTGCTGAGGGCGCAATGGCGTTTATTTTGTATCTTTGCACCTCATAAATGATATTCAGAAATAACAACGTACTATGAAAGGAATCGTGCTGGCCGGCGGTGCCGGAACCCGTCTTCACCCCATTACCTTGGCCATGAGCAAGCAGCTTATGCCCATTTATGACAAGCCCATGATATACTACCCGATTTCGACCCTCATGCAGGCCGACATCCGGGAAATCCTCATTATCTCCACCCCGCAGGACCTGCCCAACTTCGAGCATCTGCTGGGCGACGGCTCCCGTATCGGCTGCCGTTTCGAGTACAAGGTGCAGGAGGTGCCCAACGGCCTCGCGCAGGCGTTCGTGCTCGGCGAGGAGTTCATCGGCCATGACAAGGCGGCACTTGTGCTGGGCGACAACATCTTCTATGGTGGCGGTATTGAGCACCATCTGATGGAGAGCAAGGACCCCGACGGCGGCGTGATTTTCGCCTATCATGTGTCGGATCCCGAGCGCTATGGCGTGGTGGAATTCGATGCGGACATGAAAGCGGTATCCATTGAGGAGAAGCCCAAGCAGCCGAAATCCAACTATGCGGTTCCGGGCCTCTATTTCTACGACAACAGCGTGGTGGAGGTGGCCAAGAACATCAAGCCCAGCGCGCGTGGCGAGTACGAGATTACGGATGTGAACCGTTACTATCTGGAGGCCGGCAAGTTGAAAGTCTGCAAGCTGGACCGCGGCACCGCCTGGCTCGACACGGGCACGTTCAACTCTTTGATCGAGGCCACGCAGTTCGTGCAGGTCATCGAGGCCCGCCAGGGCCTGAAGGTGGGCTGCATTGAGGAAATAGCCTACCGTCACGGTTTCATCGATGCCGCTAAGTTGGAGGAGATTGCCCAGCCCCTCATGAAGAGCGGCTACGGCACCTACCTGATGGGCCTGCTGAAGTAGAGGACGTTTTTCATAAGGTTACACAAATCCCGTATCACATTGTGGTGCGGGATTTTTTACTTTTTCACCACCTTCTGCGTCAGATGCTGCGCGCCGTCCTGGGCGTTCAGGAAATAGACGCCGCTGGGGAGGTTGTGCGTGTCGAAGGTGTTGCTGCCCGGCTTCAGACGCACGACCATGACGGTACGCCCCGTGGAGTCGGTCAGGATGGCCTTGAGGGGCTTTTCAGTGCCCTGCACCAGGATGTTCAGCTGGTTGGCAACAGGGTTGGGGTAGATGTGCCAGCCAGTGTGGTTCTCAATGTCGGCGACGCTCGCGTTGGCATCCCCTACTGCCAGACAATACTGGCCGGGTTGCAGGACGGTGGTCTTAACGTAGCCCGCCAACATACTGCCCGTGCGAGTGTGCTGAATCACACGCCACGGCATAGAGGCATTTTCCCGATAAAGCAGCTTTAGCTGCGAGATGTCGTAACTGGCATCAAACCAGCCGTAGTCCAATTGTCCCTCAAAACCTCTACGGTAGCGGAACTGGATGTACCCCATCGGGATGGTGTTGACAGCTGTGTTGTACGCCATGCCGATGGTCCAATAATGCGTGTCGGCCATCTTGTAGATGCCGGCAGGGAGCTCGTTGGGAACATCCGGCGACACCAGATTGTGCTCGATGCGTACCAGCACTGTGTCGGGGAACGATTCGAGCCGGAAGGTGCAGTCGGCATCAGAGGGCGACCAGTTGGTGCCGCTGGTGAGCGACCGAGTGTAGTCGATGACAGCATCCGTGATCTTCTCTGCGTAATCCACTATTCCAAATGCCGGGGCGAAGGGTATCGTGACATCCACGTGGCCGAACTCGCCCGAAAACATCATGTTCGGGACAGTGTGCAGTTGGCGCTGCTCGGACACGAAGGTGAGATCCACACGGTTGTCGTTGACGAATTGCGTGGCGTGATGGAGTTTCTGGTGCAGGAAGATGCGGTATTGGTTGCCCGAAAGGGGCTTGATGGAATCAATGGAATAATGCGGGAATCCGGGCTGATGCACCCAACCTTCGTAGAAGCTGGTCAGGTCTATGCCGGACACCTGCGACAGGTATGTGAAAAGTTCCGGGGAGGATATGTCCTGGAAGGCATAGTGGTTGAGCAGGCTGCGCATGGAACTGAAAAACAGCGAGTCGCCCATGTAGCCGCGCAATGTGTGTACCACCAGCGCCCCCTTGTCGTAGGAGTGTATCCCGTAGGTGACGGTCTGCGGCACCGCGTCCAATGCGTAGTAGCCGCTGTCTCTCGTCACGATGTTGTTGAGCACGTTGTGGTGCTTGTCGCGGATGTCGCCGAGGTAGTCGTTGTGGATGAGCCCTGCGACCAACGCCTCGGAATAGGAGGCGAAGCCCTCATTGATCCACATCTCCTCGGCCCGCTGGCAGGTTATCAGGTCGCCGAACCAGTGGTGGAAGAGCTCGTGGGCGTACAGCGACTCGTATTCGGTGCCCCCGGTGATGGCGGCGTTAGGGTAGGCGATGTTGGTGGCGTGTTCCATGGCGCCGTTGTTGAAGTTGACAGCTACATAACCCACACGCTGCCAGCGATATGGACCAAACAGTTGCTCGTACATGCGCAAGATGTCTTTCAGATTAACAAACGATCCGGCCACCTTGTTGATGGTGCTCGGCTGGGCGTAAATCTGGATGGGGATGACGCGTTCCTGCCCGTGGAAGGTGTCGGCGTAGAGACGGTAGTCGCCTACGGCCACGGAGGCCAGGTAGGAGGGTATGGGATCGGTCATGTTCCACGTCCACATCCGGCTGTTGTCGGCCAGCGTGAGCGAGTCGGTGAGCAGGCCTCCGCAGACGGCCATCTTGTCGGACTCGGTGCGTATGTGCATGGTGTAGGTGGACTTGTCGGTGAACACGTCGAGACAGGGGAACCACGCCCGCCCGATGGGATGCGGCCGATAGTCCAGGTCCACGCCGATGTTGTAGCAGTATTGTCCCGAATAATGGATGCCGCCCCACACCATGCCGGGCATGAACGGGGTGCCGTGGTAGCAGACCCGCACCTGCGCGGTGTCGCCCAGCGGCAATGCCGGCGTACTGATGTGCAGTTTCTCGCCCTGATGGACAAACGGGGCCGTCAGCCCGTTGACGAACACCGAATCCACAGTAAGGCCCATCAGGTCCAAGGTGATGTTGGTGAGGTTGTTTTGTTTGGTGACGACGGCAAGTTCGGCATCGCCGTAGATGATTTTTGTGGTGAAGTTGCGAATGTCCACCGTCAAGTTATAGTGGGCCACATGCAGGGTGTCGCCAAGGTCTTGGGCGTACAGGCTTGCGGTGAAAAGGGCGAAAAGTATAAGCAAGGTTCGTTTCATATTGTCTGTTGTTTGTTTGCGGAATAATGCGGCTGCAAAGGTACGCAATTATTTTTTTCACTACTTTTGCAATTCAAAATGTCAGCAATGAAGATTTTATCGGTAATCGGTGCGAGGCCGCAGTTTGTGAAGGCGGCGGTGGTGAGTGCGGAAATCGACCGCACGACCGGCGTGGACGAGGTGCTGGTCCATACGGGGCAGCATTTCGATGCCAACATGTCGCAGCTCTTCTTCGAGGAGATGGGCATCCGTCCGCCGCAGTACAACCTGGGCATCCACAGCCTGCCCCACGAGGAGATGGTCGCGCAGATGCAGGCGGGTATCGGACGGGTGGCACGTAATGAGCATCCCGACTGGCTGTTGGTGTATGGCGACACGGATTCCACGTTGGCTGGCGCGTTGGCGGCCCGCGCGTGCGGGGTGCCCCTGTGCCATGTGGAGGCCGGCCTGCGCTCGTTCAACCCCAAGATGCGGGAGGAATACAACCGCATCCAGACCGACAAACTTGCCGACCTCTTGTTTGCCCCCACCACCACGGCTGTGCGCAATCTTGAACGCGAAGGCGTTGATTCAAAGAAGATTGTCTTTACCGGTGATGTGATGAAGGATGCGGCCTTGATGTTCGCGCCCATGGCCCGCAAGCCGGAAGCAGACCTGCCCGACGAGTTCGTCCTCTGCACGCTGCATCGGGCCGAGAACACGGATGACCCCGACATATTGAAGGAGCTGTTGCTCTCGTTGGAGATGGTGAGCCAGTTCGTGCCTGTGGTGCTGCCGTTGCACCCGCGCACGCGCCTGAAGCTGCAGGAAATCCGTTATCCGATTGATCAGTCACCGATATGCTTCATCGAACCTGTGGGTTATCTGGAGATGCTCTATCTGCTGCATCACTGCCGGTTGGTGCTCACCGACAGCGGCGGTGTGCAGAAGGAGGCCTATTTCGCCCACAAATACTGCATGACGCTTCGGGAAGAGACCGAATGGGTGGAGTTGTGCGCCCGCGGCTACAATCATCTTCTCGGCCACAACCATATCAACATTGTCTCCACGGTACAGAATTTCCTTTCGATGCCGCCCCTGTTCTCCGACGACCTCTACGGCGACGGCCACGCTGCGCGCAAGATTGTGTGCGAATTGACGAAGAAGCGGTGAATAGTTAATAGTTAATAATTAATAATTAATAGTTGTTGGGGGATTGTTGTTTGGTTTTGAGGATGGATGTTAAAATTTTCAATAACTCCTGACATTCGCTATAAATGCTGTTGAAAGCGTTATTGTCTATATATCCGCTTTCATGCAGTAACTCTAACCAATATTCCGTTTCAGCTGCTTCTTTGAACGATATGTGCAATTTGGCATAAAAATCTCGCTTGCTTTGCGCAGTTGAAGCCTCCTTGGCGTTTGCTCCAATACTAGTCCCACTTCGTAGTATCTGCTTTGACAACACATATTCGTTTTTTTCATTTTTTAGGAAGGAATACAATTTGATAATTCGCAATGCAAAATGTTTCGTTTTCTCCAACAGCACACCCCTTGTCTTCATTCAGTCAATAATTTACAATTAGTAGATAACAGTTATGCAATTGAAGCTTTACATTTCAATTGTATAAATAATTGTTCTTGAAATGCAGTGTTTTATTTTCTTAAAACATGTGCATCCAAGATGCAACAACGTTCAATCTTGTTGATTATTGTAATATTAATTATTAACTGTTAACTATTAACTATTAATTATTAATTATTAATTATTAATTGTTAATTGTTAATTGCCAATTAGTTCCCCGTCCACTCCCAATAATCTTGCAATGGCAAACGCCTCCATGGGCACTTCGTCGGCGTCGGTTTCCACGAGGGAGTAGTCGATGTAGTCGCCGATGTTGTGTACGGTGACGGGCGTGTCGCCCTGCAGTTGGAGGCCTCTCACGCGCAGTCGCCGGCAGTTGGCGTTGATGCCGCTGTAGTGGGTGGTCACCAGCGAGGTGATGCCGAGGCGGGCGGCCAGGGTCAGGTAGTTGCCCACAATCCGTTTGCCCTCCTCGGGGTTGGTGGTGCGGGCCAGCTCGTCCACGAGGGCCAGCACGCGCTTGCCGGTGCGCCCGGCCTGGATGATCTTGTCGATGGTGAGGATCTCCACGGCGAAGGAGGAGAGCCCGCTGATTTCGGACTGCCGGTCGCCGATACTGCTGAAAATCTCATCCACGATGGTCATGCACGCCGACTCCGCCGGCACGTAAAAGCCGAACTGACAGAGGTGTTGGGCCAGGGATACGGTCTTCAACAATACGGACTTGCCTGCCATGTTGGCGCCGGTGATGAGCACGGTCTCGCGTCCGAAGCGGATGTCGATGGGCTGGAAATGCCGGCCTTTCCCGTTCAGCACGGCCGCCACCTCGGGGTTATACAGCTGGTGGAGGTCGGTGTGGTCGGAGAAGGTGGGGCGGCAGGCGTTCCATTCGATGGCCAGCTGGGCTTTGGCCAGCAGCAGGTCGAGGTGCGCAAGTTGGTCCATGTTGCGGGTGATGGCTTCCACGCGGGGTTGCAGTTCTTGCGACAGGCGCGTGCGCACGCGGTCCTCCACCTTCTGCGCTTGGAAACGGCACTCTTCCGCCTCGGCCACGCTTTGGGCGTTGTCGATGCGTGCGCGCCATTGGGCCAGCTCGTGGTCATAGAGGGAATAGACGTAGAAATGGGGGATGCCGGTGTGCTCGGGGTCCAGCAGCGCGACGACGGCGTCCATGTTTTCCAGCGGGCAGATGTCGCTGCCGCAGGCCGCCAGCGCTTCCGCGATCTTGCGGGTGAGGATGGCCGTCTTCTTGATTTCGAACAGTTGGATGTCGTCCATCACGGCTCCGTCGGCGAGGGCGGAAAGGGTGGGCCGGATGTCGTTGATCTGGTGCAGATGGTTGCGTATGCTCATCAGCTTGCTCCGGAACTGGTCGTCGCGGCGCAGGCCGATGGCCTTGGCCAGCAGGTCGAACTCCGTTTCGAGTTCCTGCGCGGAGGTGCAGAACGGCATGTCCAGCAGGTACTTGCGTCCCAGGTTGGAGACGAGCTGGAGCTGTTCGTACACATAGTGCAGGGCGGAGTTTTGTTCGAAGGCGTTTTTGAAAAGCATGATCTGCGGTGTCTGTTGTTTCGGTTGGCAAAGATACGTTTTTTCTTTTTCCCTTGCAAAATATTGACGGGCATAGAATTTTGTTGACGGTTGAATCACGTCAGAAACGCAAGCTAAGTGGAATGGTGTGGCGCGTTTCTTGCTATCCAATACTCCGCTTTCTTCGAATTAGAGTTGCAAAATTAACAATTTCAAAATGTAATTGTTAATTTATTTTTGTAAAAAACTGGTTGTCAACCGGAAAAAATTTTTACAAAGCCCTTGACAAAGCCTTCCCTATGAATTACTTTTGTCAACAAAAACAATTAACCGAAATATGAACACAAACACACACAATTTCAGCAACAGGTCCACCCTTGACGACCATTTCACTTAAGCGACTGGTCAGGCCTTCGCAATGCCATAATGGTCATGATAGAGACAGAACAAAAACAGGAATATTTTAGAAATGAACAAATAATATTCAGATTTTTACATTATTGCCACATGGCGAAATCCCTCTCGCTGCGACTTGAAAATACAATACTATGACCAAGGAAATGAAGATTTATCGGTCGGAGGACTTGCATGTTCAACTGGATGTACTCGTTGAGAATGAGACCGTCTGGTTGAGACAGGCGCAAATGGTGGCGCTTTTCCAGCGGGACGTTTCTGTGATGTCCCGTCATATTCAGAATGTTTTCAGGGAGGGAGAACTGATAAAAGAAGGCAATTTGCATTTTTTGCAAATTGCAAATTCAGACAAACCAGTCACCTTTTACAGTCTTGATGTAATTATATCTGTAGGTTATCGTGTGAAAAGCAAAAGAGGGACAGAATTTCGTATCTGGGCCACCCAAGTTTTGAAAGAGTATCTTTATCATGGTTATGCCATCTATCAAAGAATGAACCATATAGAAAATAAAATGGTCATGCTTACCAATCAGGTGCAATCTTTGGTGCAAACGGCTCTTCCGCCAAAACAAGGTGTATTCTTTGCCGGGCAGATCTTCGATGCCTACCAGTTTGTTTTCGGGTATGACTTTTTGTCAGTCGTTCATGTTTGGCAACGTTATTGCTCTATGTCTTCGCCGTCTGAAAAATCAGGCGGCGGTTTTTTGAAGAAAGGAAAAAGAATATTATGAACCCGAACAATTTGACAATCAAAACACAAGAGGTTATCTCCAATGCCCAGATGATTGCCATGCGCAACCAGAACCAGCAGATCGAGAACCTCCATTTCCTGAAGTCCATGCTCGACATGGACGATAACGTTGTACCCTTCCTGTTGAAGAAACAGGATTGTAATCCTAAAACCATTGCTTCCGTGGTGGACCGTGAGATCGCCCGTCTGCCGAAAGTCACCGGCGGCGACTTCTTCCTCGGTGGCAGCGCGCAGACCGCCATGCAGAAGGCCATCATCTTCTGTCAGGATTCCGGCGACGAGTACGTCTCGCTGGAGCATCTGCTCTACGGCATCCTCATGGCGGGCGACAAAGCCTCGCAGATACTGAAGGACGCCGGCCTCACCGAGAAGGGCATGAAGAGTGCCATCGGCGAGCTGCACAAGGGCAGCAAGGTGACGTCAGCCTCCAACGAGGAGACCTACAATGCGCTCAACAAATACGCCAAGAATCTGAACGACATGGCCCGCCAGGGCAAGCTGGACCCCGTCATCGGACGTGACGAGGAGATACGCCGGGTGCTGCAGATCCTGTCGCGGCGTACCAAGAACAACCCCATCCTGATTGGTGAGGCCGGCGTGGGCAAGACTGCCATCGCCGAGGGCCTCGCCCAAAGGCTGGTCAGCGGCGACATCCCCGAGAACCTGAAGACCAAGAAGCTCTACTCGCTCGATATGGGCGCCTTGATTGCCGGCGCCAAGTACAAGGGCGAGTTCGAGGAACGTTTGAAAAGTGTCATCAACGAGGTGGTGGAGTCCAACGGCGAGATAATCCTCTTCATCGATGAGATCCACACCCTCGTGGGCGCGGGTGCGTCGGGCGAGGGCGCGATGGACGCCGCCAACATCCTCAAGCCGGCACTGGCGCGCGGCGAGCTCCGCTCCATCGGCGCCACCACGCTGGATGAGTATCAGAAGTATTTCGAAAAAGACAAGGCCCTGGAACGCCGTTTCCAGCCGGTCAAGATTGAAGAACCCGACAAATACAGTGCCATCTCCATTCTGCGCGGCCTGAAGGAACGTTACGAGAACCACCACAAGGTCAAGATCTTGGACGAGGCCATCATCGCAGCCGTGGAGCTGTCGCAGCGCTATATCGGCGACCGTTTCCTGCCCGACAAGGCCATCGATCTCATCGACGAGGCCGCAGCCAAGCTGAAACTCGAAATCAACTCGGTGCCTGAGGAGCTGGATGAGGTGGAACACAAAATCAGCCAGCTGGAGATCGAGCGGGAGGCCATCAAGCGCGAGAACGACACCGAGAAGGTGGCAGAGCTGAGCCGCAAGATTGCCGAGTTGCAGGAGAAACGCAACGCCATCTCCTCCAAGTGGCGGAGCGAGAAGGAGATCATGGACAAGATTCAGCATTGCAAGGATGAAATCGAAGCCTACAAGCTGGAAGCCGTCAATGAGGAACGGCAGGGCAACTATGGCCGGGTGGCCGAGTTGCGCTACGGCCTGATCAAGAACGACGAGGACCAGATCGTGAAGTTGCAGAAGGAGTTGGAAGCCCTGCAGGGCGACAATGCCCTCATCGACGAGAAGGTGGGTGCCGACGACATCGCCGAGGTGGTGGCCCGCTGGACGGGCATCCCCGTGACCAAGATGATGCAGAGCGAGAAGTCCAAGCTGCTCCATCTGGAAGAGGAACTCCACAAAAGGGTGGTGGGCCAGGACGAGGCCATCGGGGCTGTGTCGGACGCCATCCGGCGGAGCCGTGCCGGCCTGCAAGACGCCAAACGTCCTATCGGATCGTTCATCTTCATGGGCACCACCGGCGTGGGCAAGACGGAGTTGGCCAAGGCTTTGGCAGAATACCTGTTCAACACCGAGGATGCCATGATCCGCTTCGATATGAGCGAGTTCCAGGAATCCTATTCGGTGTCGAGACTCATCGGTTCGCCTCCGGGCTACGTGGGTTACGACGAGGGCGGGCAGCTCACCGAGAAGGTGCGTCGCAAACCCTACTCCGTCATCCTGTTCGACGAGATTGAGAAAGCCCACCCCGATGTCTTCAACGTGCTGTTGCAGGTGCTGGACGACGGGCGGTTGACCGACAACAAGGGGCGTGTGGCGGATTTCAAAAACACCATCATCATCATGACCTCCAACCTCGGCTCCAACATCATACAAGACAATTACGCCGACCGGGCCAATTATTCGGATACGGAAGTCTTTGAACGGACCAAGGCGGAAGTTACGGATTTGTTAAAGAAGACCCTGAAACCCGAATTTCTCAATCGTATTGACGAAATTGTGATGTTCCAGCCGTTGTCCAAACGCGAGATCAAGGCCATCATCGACCTGCAGCTGGCCCAATTGGGCGATTTGCTGGCGCAGCGCAACATCAAGATCGAGTTCAGCAAGTACGCCATGTCGCTATTGGCCGACTTGGGCTACGATCCCATCTATGGCGCCCGTCCGCTGAAGCGGGTGATCCAGAAGCTCATCCTGAACGAGCTTTCCAAAATCATCCTGGCGGACGACATCGACCACGACTGCACCATCATGGTGGATTCCGTGGAGGACGGTAAGTTTGTGTTTTACAAAAAGTAAAGAATTAACTAAAACCCTCGTGTGGGGCGCGCGGAGCTTGGGATGACTGAGCTCCGCGTTCTCGTATTGCCGGAGCCGGGAACGCTTGTGGGGCGTGGTGCCGTGGTGGAGGGACGGGCGGTTGTGGAGGTCGTGGGCCGCTGTGTGGGAGTGCTGCTGGAAGAGGGCCGTGCTCCGGAGGAGGGCGCGGTGGCGGTTGGGCGCGAAGTGGTTGGTGCCGTGGGCTTGGCAGATGGGGCAGGGGAGGAGGATGACTGTGCCTTGTAGTTCGTGGTGGAACTCACACGGCTGATCTTCGAGGAGATGTTGTGCCCGCCCGTGGTCACCATGTCGTTGTAGGTGATGATGATGGAGGGTGTTTTCAGGTAGCGTCCACCGGATTTGCTTAAACTTTGAACATAGTAATTCTTCACCTCGGCCAGGTTTACACCGAGAAGTGTCAGGTTGTTCTTGCCGATGAGGCGCATCAGCTCGTTGACCTTACGGGCCTGCATCATGCGGTTGTAGGCAGCCTGACTGTTGATAGTGGTGCCGCGTGGGTATGAGAGATACCGTGCCAGTAGTTTGAGATTGTCTTCCGAAAGTCCTTTCAGCATACTGCGTATGGAATGGAATTCATTGAGAATATGGCTTTTCTGTTGCCGGTTGACATCTTGGTATATACGCTTCTGGTCATCCTCCGAATAGGTGAAATTGTATTCGGCTTCATTGCGGCGCATCTGCCGGTGAACCTCTTTTTCACCGTAATTGAAGAAATGGATTTTAGCCAGCGAATCGGACACCTGTTCGATTTGGTCGTCGGTCAGGTTTTTGAAGATGTTGAGCATATTCCAGCACGCTCCGGCGAGCAGATAGGGTTTGTTGCTTGGGAATGAGGAATGAAGCAGCTTCCCCTTGTAGCGGATGCCGTTGTCCATAAAGAGCTGGTACAGGGCGGTGTACTGCACCACGCGGGCGATGTCGGTGTTGCCGCAGGTGGCGAAGTAGTTGCCCGCCCGCCGCTCGTAAGTGGCTCCCACGCTCTCGCTGCGTTCCTGTGAGTTGAAGTACGAGACGGGCAGCGCACCCGTGCGGTTGAGGGTGTATATCGTGTACCTGGGCAGGTCGATGGCGTACATGGTGTTGGCGGTGTTCCAGTTGTAAACCAGCTGATCCAATCCTAATTTCTTGAACAGGGGTTGGTCGAAGGGAAAATATCCGGGACTGGGATAGTGGTACGTCGACTCTTGGATGGTGCCGCTTTCGGACCAGTCTTTGAGCAGGATGTCGGTGATGGTCAGCAGGTGGCCGAGTTCGGTGTTTTCCAGCTCCTTGCTGAGGTAGGTGGGGCACCAGTCCCGCCCGTCAGCCATCTTGCCGGCCAGGAAGTCGTTGATGTCGAGGCTCTGCGACAGCTCCTTGGCACTGATGCTGGCGATGAGCAGCACGGTCTCCACGCGCAACGGCGGCAGGGTTTGCAGGTCGGCCTCGCGCTCGCGCCCGATGATGACCAAGGTGGTGGAGTCGCGCAGGGCGCCGAGGATGAGGTCCGCATCCAGCGCAAATTGCCGTATGGTTCCCATCTGGCGGCTGATGTCGCTGTTGCGACGGATGCACCAGGCTACAAGACCGGGTTCCTTGCTGAAGAATACCCCACGTCGCTTCTGCTTGAACATCTGACTGACAGTGAGTGTCTTCGCTGTGTCTTTGCCATCTATGAAAAGCTCGCCAGCCTGTATAAACCAATCGTCAAATTCGGCCAAGGAGATCTGGTAGTCCAGATTTTCCGATGAGAAATAATGGCGTTTTTTATTGTCCAGCAGGTCGATGCTGTTGGGTTTGTAGTCCGAAAGATATTGCTTTTTGGAGATGCGGGCCACCAGCGAGTCCACGTTTTCGGTAGTGGCGTTGCCTAAAACCACCATCAGATCGGTGATACGCCCGTCGTATCCTATCTTGAAATGGCATTTGGAGGTCTGATGGGTGTATTTGGCAAGGATTCTCTCCAGTGTGTCCGGCTCGAAGAAGGGTGCCGGCTCGGAGATGAGGATGATGCGGCTGCTGTCGGCGAAGGTGGCCGTGCCGATGGTCTGGTAGTGCATCCGGAAATGCTTGCGGAAGAGGTTATAGACGGAATCCTGCTTCTGGAAGGCCAGAGTGTTCTCCAGGGTGACATGCTGGTCGGGGATGTACTCCACCCGCATGACGCTGGCGGCCTGCTGCTTGATGCTCTCCACCACCTTGGTGTGCCGCCCGAAGGTGAACAGGCTGCCCAAGGCCAGCAGGAGGATGGTGCCGCTGATGATGCCGATACGGAGGGTTTTACTCATTCGTTTATTTGCGGATGATATTCTGTAACATTTCCCATAACAGACAAGTGGGCAGGCCCATCACATTGTAGAAGGAACCGTGGATGGATTGGATGCCGATGCACCCGATCCACTCCTGTATCCCGTATGCGCCGGCCTTGTCCAGTGGGCGGTAATGTTCCACGTAGTACTGCAGTTCCTCGTCCGAAAGTTCGACAAAGGTGACGCCGGACGAGCGGAAGTCGGTCAGCATACGGTCGGGGGTGGCCACGGTGAGGCCGCTATATACCACATGTGTTTGTCCTGACAGTTGGCGCAGCATCTGCAGGGCCTCGTCGTTGTCTTTGGGCTTGCCGATGATGTTGCCGTTGGCCACCACAATGGTGTCGCAGGCAATGAAGATGGTGTTGGCCGGATAACGGGTCATGTCAATGGCGGAGAGCTTGAGCTGCGAGAGGTACTGCACCACCTCGGCGGGATAGAGGGAAGGATCGTAGGATTCCGTCACATCGGAAGAGATTAGTTCATAATTAATGCCCATGTCGGAGAGCAGCTCGCGTCTGCGCGGCGACTTGGAGGCTAGGTAAATCTTGTAGTTTTTAAGTTCGTCCAACAACATAACCATTGGTTTTAATCGGCGGCAAAGGTACAAATTTAAGGGGAAATATGTTATGGTGTTTTTATGTTGCAAAAGTTTGCATCTTTAAAACAGGAAAGCCGTTGGACTTACTTTCCCGTTCACATTACGTTGGCGGACATGGTAGAACGGAATGGCTTTTCCATACAATATCTCATGTTATGAAGCCAAAATTTCTCTTTAGGATGCTCACTGCAGAACGAGAAATGGTTGTTCAGCGTTTTTTTTGTACTTTTGCAGTTCAATAGCAAGATAGAAAATGCAGAAGCCCTTTTGTTCCATTATTGTGTCGGTTTATAATGAGGAGGCGGTCCTGGAACGTTTCCATCACGAACTTTCGGAGGTCTTGTCCACTATGGATGCCGACTTTGAGTTGCTTTTTGTCAATGACGGCAGTACCGACGGTAGCTGTCAGGTGTTGCGGCAGCTGATGGCTCAGGACCGGCGTGTGCGGGTTATCAACTTCTCCCGCAACTTCGGCCATGAGGCCGCCATGCTCGCTGGCCTTGACCATTGCCAGGGGGATGTCGCTGTGTGCATGGACAGCGACTTGCAACATCCCCCCACGATTCTGCCCCAGATGTTGTCGAAATTCCAGCAGGGCAAGGATGTGGTCACCATGATGCGTACCGACCGCGCCGATGGCGGTCTTGTCAAACGGATTACATCCAGCCTTTTTTACCGCATGATCAACAAAATGTCGGACACCCAGCTGCAGCCGGGCGCCTCTGACTTTTTCCTTTTGTCCCGCAAGGTCATCGATGTGTTGAAGACAGATTACCGCGAACGCACACGCTTCCTGCGCGGCATCATCCAGAACATCGGATTTGAGAAGGACTCCATCCACTATGAGGCTCCCTCCCGCGCTGCCGGCCAAAGCAAATATTCGTTCTGGAAACTTCTCCGTTTTTCCTTCTCGGCTATCGCCTCGTTCTCCAAAACCCCACTGAAGATTGGCATCTATTCGGGACTGCTATTTGTCCTGTTGAGCGTCATCCTGATCATCTATTCCCTGATCATGTGGATTGTGGATACGCCTGTTTCAGGTTATACCACTCTGATTATCTTCCTTAGTGCTTTTGCAGGTATCCAACTTTTTGTTATCGGGGCTATTGGCTATTATATTGGTTTTATCTTTGATGAGGTGAAACAACGTCCTCTTTACATCATCCAAAGCATTGAACAGGAACAATCTGATGATGAACAAGGCTGATACGTGTCATGCGGACCATGCTGTAGTGGCAAAATGTGTAGGTGCTTCCCTGACCGTGGTGGCCACCCTGGTGCTCTTCCGCTTTTTTTTCGGGGCCGGGGCTTTATCCAATGCATGCCATCTCCTGTTCTCGTCTCATTCGGAGGACATGATAAAGGACATTTATACCACCACGTTCCATACAAGGTATGACAGCACTTTCACCCATTGCACAGCCATGTGTTACCCGTATGGTGAGCATTATACCTATACCGGCTTGCAAATTTTGGTCTCCGCTCCGTTGCAGCTGCTGCAGAAGATGGGCGTGCATGACGCATGGAAGGCCTGCCTGCCGCTGATCAACGTCTATGTCATTCTGTCTGTCATCCTGTGTTCTTTGTTTTTGTACTTGCTATTTCTCGAATTTAAGATACCGCCGATTCCCTCTGCTTTCGGGGCTGTTTTCATTACTTTCCTGATGCCGCAAATGATGCGTGTGGGCGGCCATCTCTCGCTGTCGTATCCGTGTGTCATCCCCATGGCCTTGTTCTTTATCGCGCGCCTCCATCGAACCCACCATTGGAAATGGTCTGTATGTTATGGCGTTCTACTGCTGACCAGTGCGTTGTCACACCCGTATTACATGGCCTTTTTGGCAGACATCTCCGTCTTTTATTTGGTTTGTATGCTGTTTATGTATAAAAAGAACCAGTGGACTGTTTGGCATTTGGGCTTGCATTTTATAATCCAGTTTGTCTTGCCGGTCATGCTGTTTTTCTCCCTCTCCTCTTGGGGTGATTCTGTTGTGGATAGAACATCCGTTGCAGATGGAATGTTTTATTACCGAGCCTGGATGGAAGGACTCCTGTTGCCATTCCATAGGCTTTTTATGATTGGCCCCCTTCGGAGTATGGGTCTAACCCCCCCCGAATGGGAAACCCTTTCCTATATCGGTGTGGTGGCTCTTATTGCTTTCATAATATGGCTGTTACGTATTATATGGGATTTGATTCACCTTCGAGTAAACCATCTTTTACGACCTACCGACAATCCGGTACTCAACATTTTTCTTTGGGCCTCAGTGCTGCTCACGCTTGTGGCAACGGTGCTGCCGGTCATCACGAAGAATCATCCTGACATCGTCAATCATCTGTCGGCGTTAGCGCAGTTGCGCGCCATGGGTCGGTTGTTGTGGTTACCCTTTGTAACCCTCAATGTGCTAGCGGTTTGTTGGGTATGGGAATGGTCTGCAGGCTTCCGGAAAAAAGGGTATAGGGCTTTGACCCTTTTGTTGGTGTGTGTGGCGTACAGCTATGAAATATATGCATACGCTCCGCTGATGAACCATGTGGAACCCTATCCCCAATGGACGGATTATGATAATGAATTATCTGATAATCAATGGGTGAAAAAAATAAAACCTTCAGATTATCAGGCTGTTCTCTCCTTGCCTGTTTTTCACGTGGGCTCCGAACATTATTCTCTGCTTGCGCAAGATGAGGCATTAAAGCTTAATACGTATGTTTCCTTCAAAACGGGACTTCCCCTTATTTGCGGTTATGGCTCACGTAGCTCTGTTTCAAGATCATACAACTGTATTGAACTTGCGTGGGAACCGTGGAAGGAGTATAATATTATCCAAGATTTGCCCGATGACCGTCCTCTGCTTGTTGTTTCACTTCCGGATTATAATGTGTTGAACCAGAATGAAAAAAGGATTTTGAATTATGCGGATTCTCTATTCTCCACGGAGAAATTCGTCTTGTACAGCATTCCCGTTTCCAAATTGCGCCAGCTGTGTAGGGATTATCAATTGGAAAGAAAGATGTTGTATGATAATGCTTTAAAAGACGATGTGCCGTATTATTTCAAAACATGGGATGAGAAAGACTCGGGGATGTTGGCGGCAATGTGCAATAAACCGGTTTCCCTGTATGATGATACCATCGACCCTGCTTGGGGTGACAGTGTGAATATATCATTCTGGATCCCAAATTATCTTGATGACTTGATGGGACGCAATATTGTTTCTATAATGGCCGTGACTGCTGACAGCAGTGAGGTCCAGTTGGCGTGGGGCAACACATACTATTTTGCCACCGCTGTGGATGGCAGGGCTGGATTGATGTCCATTCCGGTGCACCTTCCGGACAACGCGGTGCGCCTGCGCGTGTCCGCTGGCAACAAGAGTCTGCCCACGCGGCAAGTCTCCTACGATCGGTTGCTCATCGCCCCGCAGGGCAAGAACGTGGCCCTGTCGTGTGTTCAACAAGGTGATACTATCAAGTTGCTGAACAACATACCGTTGAGGTGATCAGTAACGACCAAATCCCAACACTTAATAATGCCTAAGCTCGTCCTGTTCGAAATGGAAAACGGAGACCCTGATGCTGCGCTCGTCCCCGTCCAGCAAGAACCATGGATTACGGATAGGGTGGGTGGCGTTGCGCAGGATGTGGATGTCGCGGGCAGGCGTGTTGCCCTCCGCGCACATGATGGCAATCTTCCCGGCTCTGTTTTTGGCCACATCCACCACGATCAGGGCGTGGCCGTATTGGCGACCCTCCCGCGCGGGATAGACCAGCACATCGCCCGGCTGCACCTCTTGGATGGCCCTGGGCTCCGTCTCGTGGTATAGCGAGAAGGTATTGCACACCCCATAGATTTTTTTTAGATACTGCTCGAACGCCTCTCTGTTTTTGCCTCCCTGATACTGCAAATTCTGGCGATTAACATCGGTGAAATGGATGTCCGTGTATCGTCCTTTCTTGTACAGATATTCAGCCCGGAGCCGCATTGTGACGTCCGCGCACTGCTCGGCGTTGGAGAGTAGAGGCATGTCCACCACTGCTGTGGAGAGCCATTGGTAGTTGGCATCCCCGCCGGTGTAAAGCTGTACTTTGTTCCCTTTGGTCTTCAACGGCAATGCGCGAAGAAAGGAGGTGTAGTCGCCCGCCTGCGCCGCCACACGCTTGTAACCGATGGGCGCGGGGATGTCGCCCACGCACGAGGCGTTCCACCTGTTGCTGGCCTGCGAGGATCTCATCCACCATACCCAAGCGCCTCCCGCCAGGACGATGGCGAGGAGCGCGAGTAGAAGTACTATCCGTAGAGGCGATGATTTTCTCATTTTTCCCGTCCGTATTTTTTATGCAGTTCGTCGAAGTATTGGTCGGGATTAAGTTCGTATGCTCGGTCAAAACTTTCTCCAAAGTAAAGGCTGTACCGGCCCATACCTTTATAAAAATCTTCAGGTGGGTTATTGGGATGATTTTTGATCATCTCAAAAGTTTGCTCTATCATATCCAAAGCCCATGGCGAGCGATATGCCATCAAGGCTGAGAAGAAGTATCGCGAACGGGATGTGTTATGTAGTAATATGGGATATAAAAAAGAGTCTCTGATTTCTGTCAACAATGGTTTGAATTGTTCGAGCGGCCATTCGGCGACGGCCAACAGAGCACACTCGGTCAGATCCCGTTTTTGATAGTGATAATCTTCGCCATCACTGTTTGAGATTGTGTGCCAAAAATAGATCCAGTCATCATTGGATAGCCAATACTTACATAGGTTTTCCAGTATATAAACCGTGTCCTCTTCTCGTTGGAATCGCGCCAAGGCGATGAGCGCATCGCCATCGTGTTCTTCAACATACATTCTTTTTACTGTGGAATAATATTGATCCTCAGCAGGCAGGGATTCCAGGAGTTTGGCTCTTCTTTTAAGATGTCTTAAATCTGGGGCGAAAAGCAACGAGTCAACGAGGCGAAGGGAGTCCTGCTCGGAAACTAAATTGTTTTTAAAGAGTTCCTCTATTAGGAAGTTGGCTACATTGTCATGCTCGCAAACATCACCGTAGCATATTAAAAACGAATTCTTGTTATGGAGAATGTCGAAAACCAAAGGTATAGCCAAATCACTCTTCCGTCCTATCAAAATTCTTCCTGCAATGGCTTTGACAACGGATGAATTATTTTCTCGAGCTATTTTGTTTAGTGTTTTATCATCAGCATGGCGCGCCAGAGTTTGTGTATGAACCCAGCATCTTGGAACGTTGCCCCAACCGTCAGTCCCCAAATAACACACATAATTGTATTTCCGAATGCTGTCAATGGCTTCGTTCACTGTGTTTATTTCTTGTGCCACCAATTGGTTGGCAGCGCATAACAGCATAATGTGTAAGGCGATGATGAGGGGAGCGTTGGATCTCATTTAGGTGACTTATATAACTGTAATTTTCTTGTAATGAATTCGTTTCGGCGTGACATTGCCGAGGCGCATCTTCTTGTTCTCCTCATATTCGGTGTAGCTGCCCTCGTAGAAATAGACCTGCGAATCGCCCTCGAAGGCGAGGATGTGTGTGCAGATACGGTCCAGGAACCAGCGGTCGTGGCTGATTACGATGACACAGCCGGCAAAGTTCAGGATACCCTCCTCCAATGCCCTCATGGTGTTTACATCCAGGTCGTTGGTAGGCTCGTCCAGAAGCAGCACGTTTGCTCCCTCTTTGAGCATCATGGCCAGCTGGACACGGTTCCGCTCGCCGCCTGAAAGAACTCCGGTAAGTTTCTGCTGGTCTGCGCCCGAGAAGTTGAACCGCGCCACATAAGCCCGGGCATTGATCTCCCGGTTACCCAGCTTGATTATCTCGTTGCCGCCGGAAATCACATCGTAGATTGACTTCTTCGGGTCAACCTTCTCTCTTGTCTGCTCAACATAGGCAAGCTTAACTGTCTCACCTATTGTGATAGTGCCAGAATCCG
>JBGUMF010000074.1:0-26298 GCA_045116675.1 Bacteroidales bacterium | reverse complement strand
ACGCCGGGCTGTTCGTCATCCGAACCACCGGCGACGGTGTCTTCTCCATGGACCAGCCGAAAAAACGGCTCACCTATTAGGGCGATGCCGTTGTGGGTTTGTGGTCAGTGCGTCAACGGTAAATCATTCCCTCTTGTGTGCAAAAAAAGTAGTATCTTTGCAGCTGCAAATAAAAATCTGCTTTTTTTATACAGTCAGTTACTTATGCGGTACAAATCCGACCTTTCCCATCCCATTTACGACATCGTGGCGCAAGCTGCCGACGAGATTGGCGTGGTGGCTTACGTGGTGGGTGGGGTGGTGCGCGACCTCATCATGAGGCGGCACAATACGGACATCGACATTGTGACGGTGGGCAGCGGCATCCGGCTGGCGCAGCAGACTGCCGCCCTCATCTCACCCAACATGCACATCAACGTCTATAAGAACTTCGGTACCGCGCAGTTCCATTTTGAGGGTTGCGACATTGAGTTTGTGGGGGCGCGGCGCGAATCCTACCGTCAGGACTCGCGGAAGCCCATCGTGGAGGACGGCACCATCGAGGACGACCAGCTCCGCCGCGACTTTACCATCAACGCCATGGCTATCGCCTTGAACGGGGAGAGTGCCTACGAACTGATTGACCCATTCCAAGGATTGCAGGACATTGCCGCCAAGATCATCCGCACCCCCTGTGACCCCGACAAGACCTTCTCGGACGACCCGCTGAGGATGATGCGAGCCATACGCTTCGCCACCCAGCTCAACTTCAATATACACCCCGACACTTTCGAAGCCATAAAACGCAATGCTTATCGTCTGGAAATTATATCCAACGAGCGGATTATCGAAGAATTCAACAAGATTCTGCACTGTCTGCGGCCCTCCAAGGGCATCCGGATGTTGGACGAGAGCGGGCTGCTGGAACGATTCCTTCCGGAAGTCGAGCGTCTGAAAGGCGTGGAAACTATCAATGGCAGAGGCCACAAGGACAACTATTTGCATACTCTGGAAGTGGTGGACAATATCGCCATGTCGTCCACCAACCTCTGGTTAGTGTGGGCTGCGCTGCTTCATGACATCGCCAAGCCAGTCACCAAGCGCTTCGACCCGAAAGTGGGTTGGACGTTCCATGGGCATGATGCTGTGGGTGGTAAGATGGTGGGCCAGATTTTCCATCGTTTGCACATGCCGGCCAACGAGAAGATGAAATACGTACAGAAGCTGGTGTCGCTGCATCTGCGACCCATCGCCATCGTGGAGGATACCGTCACCGATTCCGCCGTGCGGAGGCTTCTCTTTGAGGCTGGCGAGGATATTGACGACCTGATGATGCTGTGCGAAGCGGACATCACCTCCAAGAATTCCGCCAAAATCAAGCGCTGCCTCAGCAATTTTGAGCATGTGCGGCAGAAACTTCGGGAAATTGAGGAGAAAGACCAGCAGCGTAACTGGCGCCCGCCCATTGATGGGCAGGACATCATGCAGGCGTTTGGACTGAAGCCGTGCCGTGAGATCGGCATCATCAAAGAGGGGGTTTGTAATGCCATCCTTGACTGCGAAATCGAAAATACCCGCGAGGCTGCCCTCCAGCGCATGTTGGAGGAGGGGGTTAAAATCGGACTCCAGCCTATAGAGAACCATCAAGACCAATAACACGATGAAGAAAACAGTGCTTTATTTCCTGATTGTAGGCATCCTGTTTGCCGTGGCCGGTTGCCATAAGAAACAGGTGCAGGAGAAGCCTTCCGACCTGATTCCCAAAAAGGTCATTGTCAACGTGATTGCTGAATGTTACCTCATCGAGAGTTACATTCAGGTGCTCACCGACACCTTTGAGCGCTGCTACATTCCGCCATTCCTCTACAAGGAGATGTTCACCCGCTATGGCATCACGCGCCCGCAGTTCATCAGTTCCATCAACTACTATCTTGGGGATGAGGACCAGGCGGAGAAACTGCTTACTGAAGCATCGGTCATTGTTGCCGCCAAGCATAAGGAATACGCGAAAGCCGACAGTGCCGCACTCGCCGAATCGCTTCGGATAGAAGTGGAAAAAATGCAGGCCCCACAATAATATTTTAAAAAAAAATGCGTTTCACATCCGTATTAAAAAAGAAACGCGAATGAATGTAAGAATTCTCTGGGCCGATGACGAAATCGACCTTCTCAAACCCCACATCCTTTTTCTGCAATCCAAAGGTTACGAAGTGCTTCCCGCTTTGAGCGGCACTGAAGCACTGGAAATTCTCAAGAAAGAATTTGTAAACATCATATTTCTGGATGAGAACATGCCCGGCCTGAGCGGTCTGGAAACGCTGCAGAGGCTGAAAAAACTATATCCGCACATTCCTATTGTGATGATCACCAAGAGTGAGGAAGAACACATCATGGAGGACGCAATCGGCTCCAATATCGCCGATTATCTTATCAAACCGGTGAACCCGAATCAGATTCTGCTGTGTTTGAAGAAGAACATTGACAACAAGAAGATAGTGAGTGCGAAGGTGATGGTGGACTACCAGCAGGCCTTCCGCGATCTCTCCATGCGCATCTCCGACCGGCTTTCCATTCAGGAATGGGAGGAGTTGTACAAAGAACTTGTCAACTGGGAACTCCAGATTGAGAAAATCGAGGACAGCAGCATCGCCGAGATGCTGGCCGCACAGAAGGAGGAGGCCAACATCCAGTTTTCCAAGTTCGTGCAGCGCAACTATCTGGACTGGGTGAATGGAAGGGGGGTGGAAAAGCCCCTCCAGTCGCACACTGTGCTGAAAGAAAAGCTTTTCCCGTACATCAACGAGAACAAATCCTGTTTCCTGTTCGTCATCGACAACTTGCGCTACGACCAGTGGCGCAGCATCTACCCGCTCTTGCACGACTATTATTACATCGATGAGGAGAGCATCTGCCATAGTATTCTGCCCACCGCCACCCACTATGCGCGCAACGCCCTCTTCTCCGGCCTGATGCCCTCTGTTATCGCGAAAAAATATCCGCAATTCTGGTTGAACGAGGGCGACAGCGGCAGCAAGAACCAGTACGAGGAGCAGCTGTTGGGTGAATATCTGAAACGGTATGGCAAGAACATCAAATACTCGTACACGAAAATCCTCAACGCGGACTTCGGGCGCAAGGTGTTCGACAACTTTAACCAGATGCTTCACAACCCGCTGAACGTCATCGTGTTCAATTTTGTGGACATGCTGTCGCACGCGGGCACGGATGTGGGTGTTGTGCGTGAGCTGGCTGATGACGAGAAGTCGTACCGTAGTGTAACGGCCTCCTGGTTTGAGAACTCCATCCTGCTGGAGATGTTGAAGTATCTCTCCGAACGTAAAATCCCCGTTTTCATCACTACCGACCACGGAACCATCAAGGTGGAACGTCCCATCAAGATGGTGGGTGAACGCGACGTGAACACGAATCTCCGATACAAGGTGGGGCGCAGCAATATGAATTATCCGGAAAAAGAGGTGTTCGAGATCAAGAATCCGGACGAGGCATTTCTGCCCAAGGAAAGCATGACCCAACGGTTCATCTTCGCATCCAAGACCGACTTTTTCGCTTACCAAAACAATTTCAACCAGTACGTTAACCTGTACAGGAACACTTTCCAGCATGGTGGCATTTCCATGGAAGAGATGCTCATTCCATTTGTGAAACTACAACCAAAATAAATGTCTTTTTAGGACACAATTTTTGCTCTTGCAAATATTAAAAATATTTCATATTTTTGCGCTGTTCTAATTTGACGCGCAAATGAGATATTTTTTTCCTTTTTGCATTTTGCTTTTTTACTGTCTGTCGGGGTTTGCACAGACCCCTATCACCATGGGCAGTGGGTCCAATTCGCAAACAGGTTGCAACTTCCTGATTTACGATGATGGTGGTAATAACGGGAACTACTCCAACAACCGGAACGATGTGCTCACGTTGTATTCCAACAACACTGCCGCCTCCAGTGTGCAGATTAGCGTGGACTTGTCCTCGTTCAACGTCCATCCGTCTGACACTCTTTATGTCTATGATGGAAATAGCACCAGCGCTCCGCTGCTCGGCAAACTGAACGATTCGCTGGTGGCCTCCAACACCTCTGCAAGCATGGTGTTCACAGCCAGCATCACCAATACCTCCGGTGCCCTTACCCTGCGATTCAAGACAAACGGCTCCCAAGTCGGTACCGGTTTCATCATCACCAGCACCTGCGTGGCCCCATGCCAGCGTGTGTCTGTCGAGATTGACCCGCAACACTCCTCTCATAATATCACCTTGGAACCTGACGGTTTCTACTACATGAATGTCTGTTCCTACGATACCGTACATTTTGTTGTCAAGGGCATTTACCCTGACAACGGCTTCAGCTATAATCAGTCCGATGCAACCACCCGCTTCTCCTGGAACCTCGGGTTGGACATGTACGATAGTGTGGGCCTAAATACTGTTGATTACCAATTCTCTTCGGGACGTGGTTACGATGTTTCCATCAGTGCTACTGATGTGGCAGGCTGTACTTCCATTAACCCGCTTATGTTCCGTGTGCGCACATCCCGTTCTCCTATCATCCACCTCAAGGACATTGGTCCGGTGTGTACAGAGGATGAAATGGATGTCACCTTTGGGTACCAGTCTTTTTCCACGGTCCAGATGGAAGTTGTTGAAAGTCAGCAGGAAGCGGTTCTGCGTGTGCAGGACACCATCTTCCTTCCTGATGGTGTGAACTGCGGTTCCGGTTGCGCTTACCAGTCGCCCGTGACGTTCAACGCTTTCTCGCCCACCGACTCCATCCGAAGTGCCGACGACATCCTGTACTTGCGGGTGAAAATGGAGCACTCTTACGTGGGTGACCTGTACATCGGCCTCACTTGTCCGACGGGCAAGAGTGTCAAGATTATGAACAAATACGGCAGTTCCGGGTCCGCTTCGTGTGCGGGAACCATCCCGTTGCCTTGGGGCTGGCTGCAATCCAGCGGCGTGAAAGCTGACGCCCACTTCGGTGTGATTGGATACGCCAACAATAGTGGCTACAAATGCGATTCCGAGAAGAACCCCATCGGAACCACCTGGAACTACTGCTGGTCGAACAACACCAACCCCGCCTACGGGTACAGTTATGCCCGAGGACTGGGGCATGTCTATGAGTCTGTCAACATGCACAACGGCATCATCGACTCCACCAACACGGTCAATATGAGTCAGGTGTATCATCCCGACGAATCCTTCTCCAAGCTCATCGGATGTCCGTTGAACGGTACTTGGGCCATCACGGTCATCGACGGGTGGAGCGGCGACAACGGCTACATCACCGAATGGGAGTTGGCCCTAGACTCCACCCTGTTGCCGGAAACCTGGGAATATGTGGTTAATACGGACTCCACCTTTGTCACGGGGGCCGGTGCCGACCGCTACCATATCCGCTTTCCTGTCTCCGGCCAACAACCTTACACGTTCAATGCCGTGGACGAATACGGGTGTCTGTACGACACTACCGTTCTGGTGATGGTGGCGCAAAGTCCGAAACCGCATCTGGGGGATGACATCTTCCTGTGCGAGGGTGAAATTGCCATCCTTACAGCCGATTCCGTACCTCCAGGGGCTTCCTTCCATTGGAACACCGGTGCCAAAACCCAGAGTATCCAGGCTGTATCCGAAGGCGACTATTCTGTCACCGCCAACACATTCAACTCGGATTTCAACATTGTTTGCCATGGAAAGGATACAGTACACGTGACATCCGTACCCATGCCTGAAATTGACTTTGATGTTTCCGACTCCTCTGGATGTGCTCCTCTTGTTGTACGCATCACGAACCACTCGATTCCGGAAAACAGCACTTGCAAATGGACTATTTATGACGGACATGGGGTGATGGTGCAGACCTCCACGCTGCGGGAACCGACTTTCAGTTTGGAAAACAGCGGTAAATACTCTCTTACCCTCACGATAACCACCCCATACGGATGCCAGGATTCCCTGTACCGATGGAACTATTTCAACGTGGATGACCAGCCTATCGCCGAATTCTTGGCCGATCCGGACATTTCCATGATGAGCGAGAATGACGGTGAGGTGAAATTCATAAACTACGCGGATCCATATATGTTTTCCATTGGTTCGCATTTCCAATGGGATTTCGGTGACGGGGAGACCGACACCACCAATTTCAGCAATACCACACATACCTATGCGCAATGGGGCGACTACAATGTGACCCTGTCCATCACCACTCCATCGGGATGTTCCAGTGAGATCACCCACCTCGTGACTGTGGAACAGGACCTCAGGTTCCCCAATATCATCACCCCCAACGGGGACCAAGTGAACGATGTGTTCGCTATTGAGAATCTCAACACCAATATCAACCCAGAGGATCCTGACGAATATCGGACCAACAAACTCGTCATCTTCGACCGCTGGGGCAATATTGTCTATAACGCCAAAAACTATGACACATTCGCCCGCGACGGACAAATAGAGCTCGGGACGCAATACTTCGATGGTACCAACCTGTCCGACGGCGTGTATTACTATCATTTTTATTATAAAGGAAAGGCGAAAACCATTCATTTCCACGGGTCACTTACCATTCTCAGATAAAACCCATGTACCGACTTCGGATTCTTCTTCTGTACGGCATCCTGTTGCTGGGAATGTCCGCATGTCGTGACAGTCGCCATGAGGACAAGGCCTCGCAGCACAAGAACCGTATTCCCCAGACTTCTCAGACTCTGGATGTGGATGACCGTGACTCGTTTGACTTCAGCAAGTTGGATACCGCCCATTATTATTACGGGGAAATCGAGGACAGCACCTATTATTTTAAAATCGACAAAATCAGTCAAAGCGGCATTTCCGGTCGCTATTACCATATTGGGGCCACCGAATGGCTTTCGCCGAAACCATTTTCCATTCTTTTAAAAAAAAGGAGATACATATACTCCTCCAACGGAAAGGAAATCCCGTTCAAATTCAAAATATCCATTGGGAAGACCTCTGTTTCCGGCTCCTTTTCCCCTTCCGCAAACCCTATCAACAAGCAGGACTTTGCCTTCGAACAATATGTGGAGCCTCCTTTTAAGGAGTATTCCACCAAACGATACAAGGAGGAATCCTTTTCCGTTCAGGAAAACGGGAATGTGATTTACGGGAAGGCGCGTGGCTTTTGGAGCACCTATCCCATTAAAGATGAAAAGTACTTGAAAATCTTTGTGAAAGGCATAGGTCAAACCGCCTCCAAAAAGAATCTGGATCTGGCCTTGGACCTGTACCTGCCCGATCAGGACTCTATCCGCAAACGGCCTCTCCTTATCTTCATGCATGGCGGTGCCTTCTATTTTGGGGACAAGGGGGCGGAGACCATGACAAAATGGTGCGAGCATTTTGCGAAACTGGGTTATGTGACCGCTTCCGTCAACTACCGCATGGGATTCCGTTTGTCAAAAGCATCTATTTTGCAGTGCGGCTATGAAGCCATCCAGGATGCTCATGCCGCCATACGTTTCCTGGCTGCACACGCTGACGAATACGGCATCGATCCGGACAATATCTTCATCGGGGGAACTAGTGCTGGCTCCATCACAACCTTGGCTGTCGCCTTCATGCGCAACAACACCCGCCCGCCCTTTGTCTTTGACCAGCATCTGGACAGCAAATGCGGCAATCTTGAGGCCTCCGGCAATAACCTCCATCCCTCTTTTCATATCCGGGCAGTAGCCAACATGTGGGGAGCCGTTTATGACCTTGACGAGCTGAACGGGCATCACATACCCGTAATCTCTTTCCACGGCACCGAAGACAACATCGTGCCCTATGACCAGGGTATCCCGTTCTCCAACATATCCAACATTGGAGAGAAACTGTTCGATAAAATGTACGGTTCAAAGTCCATTCACAAACGGTTGGATTCCTTGAAAATACGGAACGAGCTCCATCCGATTCAAGGTGCCGGACATTCGCCGTACCAAGACAAGCAGGGACATCCCAACGACTGGTATTATTTCATCCAAAACAAGATGCAGGATTTCTTCTACAAGGAACTTACTCATGTTGTGAACATCACGCCGGTGGCCAAAAAGCCCGGCTCCTACCAGTTCAAGCAAGCGGACCTGCAGGTCCTCCAATGGCGGGTGGAAGGTGGTTTTATCACCTCAACAGAGGGCAATTGCGTGACTGTCTTATGGCGTAAGGATGCATCCAACCGCAAAATCATCGCCTCCGGCACGCGCACCAACGGCACTGCCTTCAAATGCGAAAAGCGTATCCGTTAGTTTCAATTATTCTCGGGGAAGCAGCCGCTGTAGGGATGAAAGTGCTTTCCAGTATTCGATTTTGGCGTCAATCAGTTCGTCCTGGGCTTGGCGGTACAGGGTTTGCGCTTCGAGCAGTTCCGACACGGGTACCATCCCCGCCTGGAAATTCACCCTGTAGGTCTGCCTGTTCAGTTCGGCATACTGTACTGCTGTCCGCTTCAGCTGTACCTGCTCCTCTGCTTCCTGCACTCTGTTCACCGCCTGTTGGGTTTCCAGTGCCATTTTCTGCATCAGATCTTCCCGTTGGTTTTCAGCCATCTGTACGGAAACCTGCTGCTGGCGCAGCTTATGCGATGCCTCCCACCAGTCTGTGATGGGCACCTGGAGGGTGGCGAATGCCAGGCCGTTGGCAGAGAACCGGTTGAATACGGGATTGCCGTAGGAAGCGCCGATGCCTGCCATCAGGTGCGGCAGATTTTCGCCCAAGGCCATCTTCTTTTTAAGCTGTTCCGCCTGGACATTCAAATCCAGCAGTTCCGCTTCCCGGCGATTCCGCACTGCAGATTGTACATTTATGTCTCCCAGTCCGGTTGCTGGCACATCCATTACAGAATCCACCAACAGCAACGCATCCGAATAGGGGACTCCCATTTGCTGGCACAAGGCCATCTTTGCCAGTCGCATCCCGTTCGTCAGGCGCACACGGTTCGAGGCAAGCTCGTTCTGTTTCAACATCACTTTCAGCTGGTCGTTGCGGGTTACCAGACCGGCGTCCAGTGCCGTATTCACGTCACGGGAGAGAGTGTCCAGAAAAGTCATGGCTTGGTTTAGGGTTTGTTCCTTTTCCTGTAAAGAGATCACCTGCCAATAGTAGGATTCCACCTGCAGGAGCAGTTCGTCACGGGAAAGTTTCCGTTGCAGTTCAGCTGCCCGCACTCCCACTTGTGCCAGCCGGTTGCCGTTTACAATCTGGCCGCCCATGAAGATGGGCTGTACAGCCATGGCGCCCACACTCATACCCTTTTCACAAAAGGATATCGAATTAGGCAGGCCCATTGCCGCCCCGTATTCAAAATAGAGGTTGTGCAGCCACTGTCGTGCTGCCGCATTATCAATATCATCAATCGTATATTCAATCAAGGGTTTCAGCGCATAATAGCCTCCTGCAAAACCCTTTACGTTCGGGAAATATTTCGTGAAAGCCTGTTTTTTCACCTCGCGTGCCGCTTCCACCTGCAAGTCGGCATTCCGGGCTGCGACATTATTCCGCAGAGCCAAAGCCTTGCAGCTGTCCAAGGTTAGATGCTGAGACACCGCAGCTCCCATGAGAGCCAAAAAAAAGAACAGACATATTGTTTTTTTAATCATAGCATCTTTCTTGTATTATTAAATCTGTTGAAAACAGTATCATTTCTTGTTGTTTTTAAATATCTGCCAATATGCCACCGGCAGTACTGTTACCACCAGAGGCAGGGAGAAGATAGTGCCGAAGCAGATGACGACTCCCATGGGCATCCAAAGGGAGGTGTGGGCCACAATCATCGGGACAACACCGAGTGCCGTTGTGGTCGATGTCAGGAAAATAGGACGCATCCTTCTCTTTCCGGCCTCGAAGCCAGCCTCTTTCGAGGTCAGATGCTGGCTCTTGCGCAAGCTTTCCGCGTATTCGAACATGATGATGGCGTTACGGACAATAATGCCGATAAGGCTCACCACGCCAAGAACGGCCGTAATGCTGAAGTCGAGTTGGAAGAGCCACAACCCCAAACAGGCACCGAAAACACATATAAGGCTGGCGGATAGTGTCAGGAAGACGATATCCAACTTGCCGAAATGGTATAGCAGGAACAGGAACAGCACCAGCACGGCTGCGATGAAGCTCAGCACGATTTGCGGAATCACCTGGCCATTCACATCCGTCAGGCCGCCGTAAGAGACAGACAAGCCGTCAGACTGAATGAAAGCTGGGTGTTCGTGGATATAGCGGTCGATTTTGTCCATCACCTCGGGCTGGCTGCAACCGTATTTCAGGTCTGCGCCTACTGTCACAGTCCGTATGCTGTTGCGCCGGTTTATGACGGCATCATGCCATTCGGGGCCCACGTCGGCCACCTGCCGGATGGGGACCCATGTGCCCGGAATGGACGTCGGGACCAGCATATCCTCCAGACCCAAATACCCGCCCGTGCCGGCATCCTGTTGCGTGTAAAGCTTCACTGGAACCTTGTATCCGTCTTCCCATACACTTGTAAGAGCCTGACCTTCCAGAGCCGATGACAGATAGATGGACAGCATACTCTGGCTCACGCCGAGGCGGGTGGCCTCATCCCCTTTTAACGTCACCTTCACCTGTTGGGATGTCTCATCCATGTCGGAGTGCACCCATGTCAGCTCGGGCAATGTGTTCATAAAATCCTTCAGGGAATCTGCCAACATTTTCATCGCGTTGAAATCGTTTCCGGAGACACGTACCTCAACAGGATTTTTCACTGCCTGATAGTCAATCTGTTTGAAGCGGACGTATGCATTGGGGAAATGGTGTTCAAAGCGGCCTGAGTACTCCTGGATGATTTTCAGGGTGTTCTTTTCGGAAGTGGTGTTCACGATAAACTGCGCATAATTCTTATGGGCCATCTGGGGGGCGTATGTGGCATGGAACCGGGGCGAGGAGCAGCCAATAAAGGAGGTTACGGAAGTTACACGATTGTCAGCGCGGAGCACCTGTTCCAACGAGTCGGCCACCGCCGCCGTCTGTTTCAGGGTGCTGCCTTCCGCCAGATGAATCTCCACCGCAAAGCAGTTCCGGTCGGCCTTGGGCAGCATTTGTATTTGCAGACGGGTAAACAGGAATCCTCCCAACAGAATTGCCCCGACAGCGATGGTGATTACCGTTTTCGGATGGTGGAAACAATGTTGCAGCACATCGTCATAAATATTCTGCAAGAGTATGAAGAAACGGTTCTGCAACTCCTCGAAGCGGTTGGGGGCGTGACCGTCTTTATTCCGTTTTATAAATTTTGTAGATAAATAAGGTATAATCCAAACCGCATAAAAGATAGAGCAGATCAAGGCGAAAGAGACCGTCCATGGGAACAGCTGCACAAAGTCGCCTAAGGGTCCGGTGATGATGCGCGTCATGGGGAAGAACATGCCGGAGATGGCCAGTGTGGCCAACGACATGGGCACAAAGAGTGCCCGGGTGCTGTTGAAGGCCGAATACCAACGCGAATGGCCACTGCGCAGCATGTCCGTATAACCGTCAATCACAATGACGGAGTCGTCCACAATCATGCCTAGCACCACAATCAGGGCGGCGAGCGTCACCGTGTTCAACTCGATACCGAAGATGTACATCAGGCCCATGGTGATGGCGGTGCATACCGGCACGCTGGACCCCGATACCAGGGCCGTCCGGAGCGGGAACAGCAGCAGCATGACGGCAATCACCACAAGAATGGAGAAGAGAAGGTCGCGCAGGAAAGACATGACCGACTTGTTTACCACCGAAGGCTGGTTCGTAATCTTGTGCATGTTGACATCCGGGGGCAGTTCTGCTTGGCATTGGCTGATTTTCTTCTCCACCTGCCGTCCGAAAGCCACAATATTGTTGCCCGGGGCCATCTCCATGGAAATCAGGACAGTGGATGTTCCATTATATCGGATATAGCTGGTTGGGGCGGCGTAGCGGCGTTCAATCTTTGCGATGTCACGGAGGCGCACCACATTGCCCATCGGGTCGGCATACACGATTTGCTCACCCACCTCATATTCCGACTGGTAGGGGATGGCAATATGCACTTGGGCCTCGCCATCCTCCGTTTCGATGACGCCCCCGATCGTACGTACGCCCTGGGTGGCCAGCTCCAGCAGCAAGGCCCGCTGGCTGATTCCGTAGCTCGCCAATTTTTCCTGGTCAACCAACACGGCAATCTCCTCCTGCTGCTTCCCAATGATACGGATGTTGCCCATCTCGGGAATTGTACGAAGCTTGTCGCACAGCTGCTCGGCATACGTCTCCAGCTCGCGGGGTGTGCGCTCCGGCGAGTCCACCGTCAGCAGCATAGAGGATGTGTTCCCGAAATCATCCACCACCACAATCTCCAAAACGCCAGCCGGCAGTGAGGTCTTCTTGAAGAGCTGCAACCCGTGCCGTATCTTCGACCAGGTCCCGTCCTTGTCTTTCACCGAAGTGCGCAATTCGGCATACACATAGACAATCCCATTCTCTGTCACCGAGTAGGTCTTCTCCTTGTCGATTTCCTGGTAGGTGAAGAGGAAACGTTCCAAGGGCTTCGCCACCTGCTCCTCCACTTCCTGGGAGGAGGCGCCGGGATAGACCGCTGCCACCACGCCCTGACGGATGGTGAACTGGGGGAACTCGTCCTTGTTCATCTGCGTCATGCCGAAAATGCCGAACAGCACCAGACACGACATCAGGAAGAATATGATGCCGTGACTGCGCATGGCTGACAAGATGTGATTCCCTTTCTGACGCATAGCCTGTTTCTATTTATCTATTCTGAAATCTTTCTATTCACAAGCAACCGGTGCCTGATTATACAATTTCTGATATCCTTCGGTCACGATAGTGTCGCCAGCCCGGAGCCCTTCCTTCACCAGCACACCGTCGGCCACGTACTCCGTGGAGGAAATCAGGCGGCGGCAGGCCTTCCCATGGGATACAGTCCACACGGCCAGTCCTTCCGGTCGTGTCTGCACGGCCTTCGCCGGAACCACATAGCCTACTTGGTCGGACTGTTCCATATAAACCTTGCAGACCATGCCAGGCAGGAACTTCCCATCCGCATTGGAGAGGGCCACTCTCACCTTGTAGCTGTGGGACACCGGATTGGATGTCATGCTCTTTTCCGTCACTTTCCCCTCTAATGTCATATCCTTTAAGGCTGGGACTATGATGGTGGCTCTTCTTCCTACGGGAATCATGTCGATTTCATTTTCTGGGACGGTGAACACGGCGGCCACCTCCTTCATGTCTAAAAGCGTCACGGCGGGTTCTCCGGGCAGCAGGCTTACGCCTGCCACGGCATTACACTTCCCGATGATGCCGGATGCAGGGGCGTACAGTTCGCAGTCCGACAGTTGTTTCCTGGCAATCTGCTCCAGCGAGCGCGCCTTTTCCAACGTGGTGAGCATCTCCACCCATTTCACTTCTGCCAGGCTGCCCTGATCGTACACTTTCTTCAGACGCTTATAGGCATCCTCCGCCTGGTCCAGCTGGGCCTTGGCCGAATTGTATGCGTTGCGGGCCGTGGCGGCGTTTACCGTCACCAGGAGTTGTCCGGCCCGCACATGGTCGCCCTCACGCACATATACACGCTCCACCTTGCCTCCGCCGGCGAAGCCGAGCGGAAGGGATGTCCTTTCCTCCACCTCGCCCACGTATGTGCGCACCATACCGCTGCGTACCGTGTCAATCGTCATCACACGTACGCGGATGGGTTCCGATTTTTCCACCTTCTCCACATGCCGGCAGGCACACGGCAACAGCAACAGGGCTGTCGCCATCGGCAGGATCCCATACTTTATTTTATATTGTAATAAACGCATAACCATCTTATTCATAACGATTAGTTCCTTTCTGCCAGCAATGTCATTTCCGTTCCTGTCATCCGGATACTGGTGTTGCCGCTCTGATAGCCATCCCATTGCTCCTCCAACATCAGCATATCACCATTGCGCACACCCTTGCCCGTCACATGAAAGCGGCATACAATCGAATTGTCGTCATTCAGCGGAAGGCTCTGTGCCGTCAGCAGATTCGTGCTCATCTCATACGGGTTCAGCAGGAGGGAGTCTCCCTTCACCCTGGCCGTCAGCGTGTAAGCCCCGCCGTTCATCTCATTAAGCGTGATGATCACCTGACCACGCTTAGTCTTGTCCTCCAGAATGTGCATCTGACCGTTTTTATGCACCATGACATACGATGAAGACCCGTCTTCCTCCACAACGGTCAACTCGCCGGAAAGTTTGTAGCTGTAATCGCCGGCGAACTGGTGTTCACTACGATTGCACGACACAAAAAGCATCGACAGGAGGCAGGTTATTATTATCACATAATATCTTTTCATATCTAACGATTTTATTGTTGATTTTGATTCTGATATAACTGGGTGAAATTCTGGAAAATACTGTTCACTATCAAATTGACCAGCAAGGCATACGAGTTTTTATACTCCTCATATTTCCCTTCCACGAAAAACGAATGGGTCAGGCCGTTAAGGGTAATCTGAAGCATATCTGCAAATGCCGTCGCCTGCTGCTCCACCACCGATCTGGGCTCATCCGTAGGCTTGGCAAACCACACATTGCGGAATAGCGTATGCTCCCACGCGGCAAACGAGTTGTATATGCGTCCTAACTCCTCGAAACGATAGGTGTTGGCGGTGAGCTGTCTATCTTTCATGGCGGCAATCACGGCCTTGGAATCCGCCATCAGCTCCACCCTGAGCAGCAGATACTGTTTCAGCCGGGGTAGAACCTTCTGCGTATCGTCCTGCACCACAAGCTGCAGTTGCGATTGGATATTCTCCAATTCCTGCCGGACAGAAGTGCAATAAAGCTCCTCCTTGTTGCCGAAATGATAGTATATGGAGCGTTTGGCCTTGTGTGCCAAATGTGCGATATCATCCATGGAGGTCTTCTCAAAACCATATTTGTGGAAGAGCTCCGCAGCCACCTGTCTGATCTTATCGCCTGTCTTAAGTTTTGTCATTTTGCACGTTTTTAGTTTTCGCGTGCAAAAATACATAAAAAACAAATGCCAAGACTTTTGTTGGAAAGAATCTTGAAAAATATCCCGGAAGGGATTATTTTATTTTGGTAATCTGAAAAAATCACACTCCCTCCCGCAAATAAATGTTGCATTACGGCCTTGACTCCGCCCAGGCGTCGTTCTGATCGCGTTCGCGTTCCTCCTGTTTCTTCTCCTTTTCTGTGCCCTCTTCCGTGGTAGCATCCTTGCTGTACTTGAACCGGCGGATTTTTTGGGTGGCCGTCTTCTCAAACGGGTCCTTCATCACTTCCACCTTGTCGATCTTGGAGTTCTTGCCCACCGTGCGATTCACAAAATCCTGAACGGACTTCTTCAGCGATTCTATCTTTTCAATGAATTGGTCTTCCCGTTCCTGATCCCAGTTGAGCACATAGTCTTGGAACTTCACCAATGCCACCAAAGAACCGTTTTCTTCCATCACTAGGGATTCGTCCACACCCTTAATGTCGTTGATCACCATCTCGATCTCCTCCGGATAGATATTCTCGCCGGAAGGACCTAAAATGGTGTTGTTCAGGCGGCCCCGGAGATAGTAATAGCCGTCTTTGTCCATATAGCCGATGTCGCCTGTGCGGAACCAGCCCTCCTCGTCCAGCACCTTGAGTGTGCGTTCGGGGTCTTTGTAGTAGCCAAGCATCACATTGTCGCCGCGGCACATGATTTCGCCCTCGCCGGTTTCCGGGTCCACATTGTCGAGTTTGATATCGACCTTGTAGGAGGCCACGCCGACGGAGCCGAGACGTTTGCGCTTGGTGACGATGACATTGCAAACCAGCGGTGCCGTTTCGGTAAGGCCATAGCCCACCGCATACGGAAAACGGCTCTTGATGAGGAACTCCTCTACCTTGGTGTCGATTTTGGACCCTCCAACACCGAAGAAACGCAGTTTGCCGCCAAAGGTTCGTACCAGTTTCTTGCCGATGAACCAATAGAGCAGCCGGGGGAGATGCTGGTCCATCCATGACAGCAAACGGCTTTTTTGGATAGTCGGTTGTACACTGTTGTGATACACTTTTTCGATAATCAACGGCACCGACAGCATGATAGTGGGTTTCACCTTCTGCATGGCGGGAATCAGCAGCGAAGGTGTAGGTGGTTTGGAGAGATAATAGCAGCACGCTCCCACATACATGGAGTAGAAGCTGGAGACGCACATCTCGTAGGCGTGCGCCATGGGCAGGATAGAGAGGAATCGGTCGTTTTTGAAGCAGGGTTGCGCTTTGAAGGAAGCCACCAGATTCTGGCACAGGTTGCGGTGGCTCAGCATCACACCCTTGGCCTTCCCCGTGGTTCCGGAAGTGTACAAAATAGCTGCCAGATCATCCGGTTGCGGTTCCTTTGTCCAACCGTTGCATTGGAAGTCCTCCTTGCGACGCTTCACAAATTCCAACGTTTCAATGTCCACCACCAGGGTCAGTTTGTCGAAACACTCTTGGCTAAGCTTGTATCGGAGCCTTTGGGAGATGAAAATTACCTTGCTCTCGGAGTGTGTGAGGATGTTGGTTACCTCGTTCTCGGAGCTGTCCGGCAGGATGGGGATGGCCACACGGCCGAAGGCGGCGGCGGAGAAGAAAGCCAGCGTCCAGTTGGGCATGTTCTGCGAGAGAATAGCCACCTTGTCGCCGGCACTGATGCCGAAACGCGACATTCGGGTGGAAAGCATGACACATTTCTCACGGAAACTGCCGTAGGTGTATTTCTGTCCTCCATCCACAAATTGGGCCATAGTGCGGTCCATATATTTGGTGGAGGTGTATTCGACCACCTTGCTCAATGTGGTGCAAAAATTCTCACGGTATTTTTTACGTTCCTTATAGGGGGATTTTATTTTTCTTGCCATAAAAAGATTTTCGTTGTAAAAAAAACGTAGAGACGCGATGCGTCGCGTCTCTACAAAATGTCAACCGGTAATATAACCGTCCTTGTTACGTCCCTGCAATCCCAGGGTCGAGTAATGTTCCTGTATGCGTTTCAGGTCGGCATTGGCATCGTCAGTGAGTTGCCATTCCTGGCCCACGGTGATCTCCTTGCGGCCCCAGTCGTAGTAGCCCACATAGACCTTCGCGCCGGTCTGTCTGGCAATCAGATGGAAACCCGTTTTCCATTTCTTCACGGGTTTGCGCGTGCCTTCGGGGGCTATGGCCAGATGGAAGAACTCATTTTCATTGAATGTCTTGATGATGCTGCGGATGGAGGCTGCGGCATTGCTGCGATCCACGGGCACGCCACCCAAGGCGCGCAAGATGGGCCCCAGTGGCCAGAAGAAGAACTCCTTTTTAATCATGATGTGCGCCAGTGTGCCGAATTGCGCATAAAACAGATAGCAGATGGGAAAATCCATGATAGAGGTGTGCGGCACGCCCAACACGATAGCCTTGTTGCCTTCCATGATGCCGCCAACACTTGTCCATCCCAGCTTCTTGAGAAGCCATCCGCAGAACTTTGCCCAACGCTTGCCCACAGTATTCTTTACTTTCGTCATACCTTAGCGGATTTGGTGGAGAAGACGGGATTCGAACCCGCGACCCCTTGATTGCGAACCAAGTGCTCTACCAGCTGAGCTACATCCCCATTTTTTGAGGGCGCAAAAATACAAAATTATCCGATGCCCGCAATCCCTTTCCTGCAGATTAAATTCAATGGTGGGGAAAAGAGAAATCACGCATTTCCCGGACAGCAAAAATCATTGCATGAATGCATCGGACACCCCATCCCACAATGCTACCAGCGACGGGTATGAATCCTGCATGTTGGCATCCACCTTTTCTATGGGAACCCAGACGGCTTGGCTGATGTCCTCAGCCGTTTGTGGGGTGAGTGGCTGCTTGGGGGCCTGCATGGCGTACCAGTGCGTCTCTTTCAGGATGGGCTCGCCGTGCAGTTCATAGGTGTGGAACGTGCTGGGTAGCGGTTCCTTGAGGGTGATGTCGTGCAGGCCGGTCTCCTCCTGCACCTCCCGTAGGGCGGTCTCGGCCAACTGCTCGCCCTCTTCCACTTTTCCCTTCGGGAAATCCCACTTCCCAAGGCGGAAAATCATCAGGATCTCATTTGCTTCATTGCGTACGATGCCGCCGGCGGCGTGAATGATACGGAAGTCGCGGGCAAACAGGTCGAAGGCTTCCTTGGATCGGATCTCTATGGGTTGGTCGTGATGGAATATCTGCATATTGTAAGTGTTTATATATAATATATTGTAATGATTCGGAAGGAAAATCATCTTCCGACTTTTACTGCTTTTATTCTTGTAGAATGATTTATTTCCAGAATATAGACACCGTTGGGCAATGATTCTAAATGAAGGATGTTGTCATGGCTGTGGAGAAGCAACTTCCCGAACATGTCGTACACAACCACGCTTTCAACGGGATTATACTCGCTGCGTATGTGCAGGATGTTTCCGGTGGGGTTTGGATAAATGCTGAAGGCGGGCGTGTGCCCCGACGGGACGTTTGCGTGGTGCATCACGGGTGTCCGACCCTGCAAGTAGGCGACCCCGCCCGCATAGTTGCCGACGATGGATTCCGGTTTGGCGTCATTGTCCAAACTGGCGATGGCGGCTCCAACGCGCCGTCCTTCCCGAAGAGGTGACGCACAATATTGGCAGTCGGCATCCTCACTCTCCCAGAGTGCGCCTTTGGCGGTGAACTGGCCATCAAGATGCCCGTCAAGGTCCTTGTAGTAGAAGACAAGCCCCTGTTCGCTGCCGCAAAACAGGGTGGTCCCATTCAGCGAATCGCGGTAAAGGCAGGGCACACTGTAGCCGTAATAGGATTGCTCGGCATTGCGCACGTCCACACCGCCAAGTGTGTCGGTTATCCGTGTGAAGATGGGATTAGTGGTGGTTCCGATGTTCCGATAGTAACTCAAAAGCCCGCGCTGGTTCCCGATAATCAGATCGTTGCGTCCGTCATGGTCCAGATCGAAGAATACGGGTGTGCTGAATTTGCCCGCATCAATGCTCTGGTAGTTTTCCGTTATCGTTCCGCTGCCGGAGATAAGCCGTTGGTGCGGAACTACCAGCAGAGTGCCATCTTCCTGTCCGCAGAGCATATCCGTTTGCCCGTCTCCGTCAAAATCACCGAATGTCGGGTGCAGGGCCTTGAGATTTAAGGATTTCAGCTTGCCGAAGTCCTTGTCCTGCAATTGGAACGCCGGCTGCTGGAAAGTGCCGACATTTTGATAATAATGTATGGAGGAGGAAAAAAAGGAGGTTAGGAATCCGTTGACAAGATGCGAACTGTCGTAACTTCCATAGTTGGCGAGAAACAGGTCTGTAAGCCCATCGCCGTTCCAGTCGTACAACACGGGATGGCATCCGCTGCCGATGTCAATCATCTCCTCTTGTAAAAAAGCGGTGTTGGAGAGCGTGTATTGTTGGAGCAGGGAGTCGTAGTCGTAGCGCCACACACTGTTCAAGTCCTGTGATTTGGCCAGCGACGGGTCGGAGGGCGATACCAGCAGGGTGGGGTGGTCTTGGTCGGGCAGGTGTGTGAGTGAGGGCACTGGCATGGAGTACAGATGCACAGGATTGCCGACGGGAAAGGCCGTGTCCTGTCCGGTCATGTGTGCCTCCTGGAGGGTGCCGTGGTTGTACAGCAGAATCAGATTCGGATAATCCACATCCCCGATGAGGATGTCCGGCAGCCCGTTGTGGTCAAAATCGTGCAAGAGCATGGAGGAGCCGGTGTGGCGCGTATGTCCGTCGTCGCTTTTGCTGCTGCAGTCGGTGTTCAGGGTGATGGTGTTATTGTCGGCAGCCTCCTCAAAATGGCCCCAACATTCGGATTCCAGATGAAAGTCAAATGTTTCCGGATCGTTGCTATAATTGCGCAGATGGTGCACGTATTTGCCTAAAACCCAGAAGTTCAGAATGTCCAGATGGCCGTCGCCGTCAATGTCGTCGATTACGAGGTAGTCATCCGGCGAGGCGTAGATGTTCACATATCCGTTATAGTAAAAGGCGGTTAGCTGTTCGGTTACGGGATGGAAAGCGAGGGCGGTGTCAGAAGTGTTGCGGAACACGCGTATGCCGGCCAGCCCGTAGGTGAAGATGTCGGCTTGCCCGTCTCCGTCATAATCCTTGAGGATGACCCAGTCGTGGAGGTCGGGGAAGCGTCGGGCGTATTCGGGCGCATACACGTAGCGGTCGTTGCGGCGCAGGAAGGGGAGGACCCGGTTGCCATGTTTCTCAAAGGCGAACAGGTCGTCCACCCCGTCCAGGTCGAGGTCTATTTCAGAGAAGCGCACACCATTGATGCCGCCGGCCCAGGGCAGTTCCAGTGCATGGCCTGAATGGGACACAGGGATGTCCTGGTTGCGGAAGAAGCTGTAATCCTCGGTAAGGTCTTGCGCCGGAATATGGCAGGCAAGGCAGGTGAAAACCAGAAAAAGGGCAGATTTGAGAAGCGTGTGCGGTTTCATGGCGACGGGTTATCGGACGCGCAGACGCTGTCCTTCGCGGATGAAATCGCTCCTCAGATGGTTCAGTTTTTTGATTTTGGAGACAGAAGTGTGGTATTTCTGGGCGATTCTGCCTAAATTGTCGCCTTTGCGGACCTTATAGTACTGTGCGCTTGTCTGGGCTTTCTGCTGTGCGGCGGCCTTCTGCTCTTCAGTAGGAGGATTCGGGGTGGAGACATTGTACCCGGACACATAGAGGGTGTCGAATTTCAGCTTGAAATTGTCGAAGTCCACCAGCCGGTTGGGGTTGAAATCGTTGCCGAGGTAGCGGATTTCGAAGTGGAGGTGCGAGCCGTAGGAACGGCCGGTGTTGCCGCCGAGGCCGATGATGTCGCCCGCCTTGACGATCTGGCCCGGGTTGACGAGCCGGCGTGACAGGTGGGCGTAGTAGGTCTCAAGTCCGTTGTCATGGCGGATGACGATGAGGTTGCCGTAGCCGCCGGTGTTACTGCCCTTCGAGATGCGCACCATGCCGTCCCAGGCGGCGGCCACGGGCGTGCCGGTGGGATAGCCCAGGTCCACGCCGCGATGCATGCGCTTGTGCCGCCAGCCGTAGTTGGAGGTGATCCGGTAGTTGGCGGGATGGTGGTAGCCCCGCAGATCTATCGTGTCACGGGGGGCGGAACCCACATGCTTGTAGTGGATACGGATGATGTCGAAATTCTGGTACAGGTTGTAGCCCGGCATCCAGTTGAAATAGGTGAACAGCATCCCGTCACCATGGTCCACATTGTCGAAAAGGTCGGAATCCTCGTCGATGCCGAGCAGGTTGCCCAGGGAGTCTTCGGGAATGGCATTCTCCATGCGGGCCGTGTCGTTGACGACGTTGAACCGGATGTGGTCATCCTGGGCTGACAGGCGCGGAATCAGGATGACAGAAAACAATACAAATAGTACTATATGAATAGTATAGCGGTTGTTCATAGGTGATAAATAAGACAAGGTCGGTTAGCGGTTGTGGCTTTTATGGGTGTTATGCTTTTTAATGTAGTACGTGGTGGTCTGCGATGTGGTGTGGTTCCAGTTGGGCTGGTGGCGTGTCCGTTTCTTGGAATAGGACACAGTGGATTTGGTGTTATTACGCGAACTCCCACAGGAGGAGAGGGCACACAAACAGACAACACATAAAAAGATAACTATAATGTGGAAAAAATTTTTCTTCTTACCCATTGCTTCAAATTTTAAGGCGGCAAATATACAATATTTTCCACAAATAATTTCCTTTTTAACGATTTTTGTGAGGCCGATGTTATGTTGTTTTTATATAAAATCCTGAATGACAATATGCTAAGAGTATGTGCTTGGATTGTTATTCCGGCACCCTTTCTTTTGAGATCAGTCTCCTTTTTCGCTATCTTTGCCGCCGTGATATGAAAAACGACACTTCACAGCGGATTCATCAGATATTGAAGCAGTACTGGGGCTATGATTCGTTCCGCCCCATGCAGGAGGATATTGTCCTGTCGGTGTTAGAGGGGCGCGACACGCTGGCGCTGCTGCCCACCGGCGGCGGCAAGTCCGTGTGCTTCCAGGTGCCGGCCATCGCCCTGGGTGGCCTCTGCCTCGTCGTATCCCCCTTGATTGCCCTGATGAAGGACCAGGTGGCGCATTTGCGGGAACGGGATATCAAGGCGGTGGCCATCTATTCCGGGATGAACAGCAGTGAGATTGAGGATGCCCTTTCCGCCGCCCTGTTCGATCCCGAATGCCGCTTCCTGTACGTCTCGCCCGAACGCCTGATGACCAACACTTTCCGGCAGAATTTCGCCCGGATGCCGGTTCGGATGATTGCGGTGGATGAGGCGCACTGCATCTCCCAATGGGGTTACGACTTTCGCCCACCGTATTTGGAGATTGCGCAGATTCGGAAGATCTTCCCGAAGGCTCCGGTTCTGGCCCTGACGGCCACGGCCACCCCAGAGGTGGTCAGCGACATCCAGATGAGGTTGGGTTTCCCTTCCGAAAATGTCTTCCGTAAGAGTTTCAAACGGGAAAACCTTACCTATTTTGTTGTGGAAGAGGAAGATAAATATGGTCGGCTGTTGCGGGTCGCGAACCGCTATCCCGGTACAGGCATCGTGTATGTGCGTAACCGCCGCAAGACGGCGGAGGTGGCGGAGTTTCTCACCAAGCACGGCGTGCCCTCCGAATGCTACCACGCCGGCATGGATGCCAAAGTGCGCGACAAACGGCAGAACGACTGGATGGCGGGTCGCATCCGCGTGATGGTGGCCACCAACGCCTTCGGTATGGGTATTGACAAGCCCGACGTGCGTTTTGTCGCCCATCTGGACCTTCCCGACACGCTGGAGGCCTACTTCCAGGAGGCAGGGCGCGGCGGGCGCGACGGCCTTTCCTCCGTGGCCGTGCTGTTGTACGATGAGTATGACCTGCGTCAGCTCAAGCGCAATTTCACGTTGGCATTTCCGCCTCTGGAAAAAGTAAGGGAGGTGTATCGCCAGCTGTGCCAGCATTATTATATCAAGATGGGGGAGGGGCAGAACACGCTGCATCCCTTCAATCTTGCCGAGCGGGCGCATGATGTGAAGATGGATGTGGTACAGTATTTCAATGCGTTGCAGCTCTTGGAGAAAACGGGCGTGATTGTGCTGTCGGAACATTTGCGGGAGAAATCCCAGATACGTTTCAACTATGAGAGCGACCAGCTGCTCCGCTATGAGGATGCCCATGAGGAGGAGGCGGAGTTTATTAAGCTCCTGTTACGCTCTTATGAGGGGGTGTTCTCCCGCTACGCCAACATTGACGAGCACCAACTGGCGGAGAGATGCTCCATGGCCGATGAAGAGGTGGTGGAGCGGTTGCATCGCTTAAGCAAGGCGGGGGTGCTGTCGTACCATCCGCAGAGTGCTGTGCCGCTGCTGGTGTTCGTGCAGGACCGCATTGATGAGCGCTACCTCTATTTCGAACCGCAGGTGTATGCCGAACGGAAACGGAAGGCGGAGGAGCGTATGCTGGCGGTGAAGCATTACGTGACCACCTCGAACATCTGCCGCAGCCAGCTGCTGCTGAGCTATTTCGGGGAGACGGGCAGCACCCCCTGCGGCGGGTGCGACGTGTGCCTGCGTAGGAAGAAGTTTGCCGCACACGCCGCGGCGGAGGCCATTGCCCGCCGTACCCGCGAGCTTGCCGCCGCCGGCATCACCGACAGGAAACAGCTCTTCGAGACGCTGGCCCTGGAGTTCGACGAGGGCGAGGTGGCCGACACCCTGCGCCGTATGGCCGATGCCGGGATGCTATAAAAAAAACGCAATTCTTCCAACGGATACCATAAGGAAGTTTTTTTCTCAAAAGTGTTGTAACAAACGGAATCTTTTTTACGACTATATTGTTGAAAAAAGAGACAGGAGGCGTACGGAGGCGAACGATATTTTACTATTTTTGCACGTTTTACAAATTATATTTATAATATGAAAAAAATCTTTCTTACATTTAGCGTAATCTTTTGTGTGTTAGCAAGTTTTGCGCAATATCAGAAATCCGACATGGTACTGAACCAGAACCTGTACAAGCATTATTCCCAAGCAGAAATTGAGCAGATGTACCAGCAGGATTTCGCCCAGTTGTTCCGTTTGAATTTCAAGATGAACAGTTTCGCCATGTTCGCAAAAAAACATCCGGGCGGAAACACACAGAATATGGGTTATCTGGAGAAATACGCCAAACCGGGTGTGGTGGTCGATGAGGCGGAAATCATCCGCAGTGGATGGGTGGATCCGCTTGATTTTGATCTGCCGCAGGATGAGTCTCTCATCAATATTTTCACCTTGCACACGGAAGGTTGTTATATTTTCGTTGCTTCCCGTCAGGATTACAACCGCGTGGTGGAGGCCCAGTTGAATCAATATGCCTATTAATTTTAAAATCCATTTCCAATGAAAAAAATATTCATACTCCTCACGATTGTTCTTTGTTGTACCCTGAACCTTGTTCAGGCCCAGAGCATCAACATGGGCCAGGGTACCACCCATACAGCCACGGGATGCGCCCTTACGGTGCATGACTACGGCGGCATTACGGCCGACTATGCACCTAATCGGGATGATACCCTGACGATTTACTCCAACAGCGCCAACAATAGTGCCGTGACAGTGGAGATAGATTTGCAGACGTTTGACATTGATCCGTCGGATACGCTGTTTATCTATAACGGTCCTAATACCCAGTCTCCGATTTTGGATGTTTTTAACAATGGCATAGTGGGTCAGATTGCAGCAACTTCCCTGAAGTATGCCGCCACTATCACTAATCCGACGGGTGCCCTCACTCTCCGTCTGAAGACGGACGGGGCTGGTGAAGGTGCTGGTTTTGACCTTATTACCGGTTGTGATGCCCCCTGCCAGCGCATCAATGTGAAGTTTGACACGGTGCTCTCCAACAAATATCCGAAATTGAACGACGATGGTTTCTACTATATCGACCTCTGTCCCTATGATACCCTGCACCTGGTGGCATACGGTGAGTATCCGGACAACTATTTCAGCTATACGCAGACAGACGCCACCTCCACGTTCCATTGGGACTTGGGTGTTACGGATGCCGAAGGCGTGGGGATGAATTCGATAGATTATTGGTTTGATACCAAGCGAGGATTTGACGCGTCCCTCTACATCACCGACAGTGCGGGATGTATTTCCTATATTCCCCAAGTGTTCCGTATCCGTACATCCGACAACCCCATCCGTTCCCTTGCCACCATGCCCGAGATCTGTACGGGACAGGAGGTGAACTTCACCACAGGTTATGACTATATTTCTTCGGTGCAGTTGGATACGATCGGTAGCGCTCAGGCCACTTCGCTGGCTGTGAGCGACACCATATTCTTGCCCGACGGTCAGATATGTAACGGCAGTTGCGCATACACATCGCCTGTGACCTTTACGGCATTCGCCCCGAGTGCTACTGTGACTTCGGCCAACGATATTCTCTATGTGCGGCTCTCCATTGAACACTCCTATATCGGTGACCTCTGGATTAATCTAACCTGTCCGAGCCAGCAGCGTGTTTCCTTGATGAAGAAATACGGCAGTTCGGCAACGGGTACTTGCCAGAATGCCATTCCGGCATCCGAATATGGCTGGGCTGCTGGGGCAGGCACATCGGCAGCCTATTTCGGTCTCTATTACGAACCCGATGGAGGTGTTAACTGTGACGGTTTGGGCAGCCCCATGGGCCAATGCTGGAACTACTGCTGGTCCAACGCCACTAACCAAGGCTATCAGTATGCCTGTGGCCAGGGCTATGTGTATGAGGCATGCAACCACGTGACAGCCAATAACCCGGCTCCAGGTGCGTATACCAGCTCCAATTATGTGGATTCCACGGATGTGGCCAATATGACCAATGTATATCATCCGGACGGTTCTTTCGCCAATCTGATCGGCTGCCCACTCAACGGCACGTGGAGTATCCAGGTGGTGGATGCGTGGGGCTCTGACAACGGCTACATCTGCGGCTGGGAGATGGCCCTCGACCCGCATCTGCAACCTGCGGATTGGCAGTTCAACGTGGAAGTTGACACTACGTACATTATCGGTCCTGGTGCCAATGGCAGTTATGTGATCCCTGACACCGCTGGTGATATCAACTACATCATCCGTGTGGTGGATGAGTTCGGCTGTATCTACGATACCAACACGGTGGTGAAGGTTACCCCCGCCCCGCGTCCGGATTTGGGTCCTGACAGGGAGATCTGCATTGGCGAAATCCTCACCCTTGATGCCGATACCGTCGGCCTGCATCCTGTGTATCACTGGAATACAGGTGCCTCCACCCGTACCATCAATGTGGTCACCCAAG